>NZ_JBJHAD010000019.1:0-88224 GCF_054050875.1 Blastococcus sp. SYSU DS0541
CCGCGCCAACCCCCCGGGGGGGCGGCGCGCCCCCCCCCCCCCCCCCCCCCCCCCCCCCCCCCCCCCCCCGCCCCCCCCCCCCCCCCCCGCCCCCCCCCCCCGTTCCGCGTCCCGCGGCCGGTACGCCGTCGAACACACGTTCGACGGGCGTGCGAGACTGCTCCCGTGGCGGGCGGGATGAACCGGGGGCGCGGCGGCCGCTCCCTGGGTGAGCGGGCGGCGGAGTCGGGCGTCGTCCCCAAGGTCCCTCCCCCAGCGCCGACCGGCCCGCACCCGCGTGCCGCCGTCGCGGGGTCCCCGAACGCCGGTGCGGGCGGCGGGGAGGGGCGGCACTGCTGGGTGCGCGACCCGCCCGACTCCCCCGGCACCTGGCCGGGCCTGCTCGTGGAGTGGCGCCAGCGGGACGGCGCCTGGCAGGGCCGGGTCGCCTACACGGTGCGCGGCCCGCACGGCCCGGCGCTGGTCGAGGCGTGGCTGCCGGCGGCCCGCCTCGAGCCGCGGTGACCGCCGTCCCGGTTAGCGGGACCGGGTCGGGGCTATGGCCCTCCCCGACCGCATCCCGACAGACCGGAGGGCACCACGATGACCGGCCCGCACGACACCCCGAACCTCGACGACGTGATGGAGCCGCAGGAGCACCCGACCCGCGACCGCACGCAGCACGCGAAGGACCCGCACCCCAGCGACGAGGTCCTCGAGCACCGCACCGAGCAGGAGCGGCAGGCCGTCGGGTCCGACGACGCCGACCCGGCCGGCGCCGACCTGCACTCGGCCACCGACTGACCGCGCGGACGTCCCGGCCGGCGGCGTCGGTGCGGCTGCGTGCCGCCGACGTGGCCGGCTGGCTGCTCAAGAGCGCCCGGTCACCGGTGGCCCTCGACGACGGGTGGCTGCCCGGCACCACCCGCGACCTGGCGCGCTGCGTGCGCCGGAGCTACCGCCTCGACCTCGTCGCGGCCGGGCAGCCGGTCCTCCTCTGGGTGAGCGGGCGGGGCTCGCCCGGCGTCCACGCGATCGGCCGGGTCACCGGGCCGGTCGGCGAGAACGCGGACGGCCCCGTCGTCCCGGTCCGCCTGCTCCGCCTCGACCTACCGGTCGGGCGGGCCGAGCTGCGCGCCGACCCCGCCTTCACCGGCGCGGAGGTGCTGCGCATGCCGGCGGGCAGCAACCCGTCCTGGCTCTCGGCCGCGCAGCTGTCCGCCGTCCTCGAGCGGATCCCCCCGGAGGAGCTGGGACGATGGCTGCCGTGACTCCCCACCGCCTGCGCTCGGGCGCTCTCGCCTGGGTCCTGACCCTCCAGTTCTTCGTCGTGGAGGCCGTGGCGCAGGCCCGCTACACCGGGCCGTACTCCCGGGCGGGCGACGTGATCAGCGCACTGGGCGCCGCCGACTCCCCCGGCCGGCAGCTGATGAACGCCTCGTTCGTCGTCCAGGCCGCGCTGATCCTGGGCGGGGCCCTCCTGCTCCTCCCGGCGCTGCGCGGCGGGGCCGCGCGCGCGGTGCCGGCGCTGCTGGGCGCGGCCGCGGTGGGCGTGCTCCTGGTCGGGGTGTTCCCCACCGACGGCAACGGCACCGTGCACACCGTGGGCGCGGTGCTGTACCTGGTGGGGGGCGCCCTCGGGCTCGTCGCCCTCGCCTACGCCGTCCGGCCGCTGTCGGAGGCGCTGGGGACGGTCGTGGTGCTGCTCGGCATCGCGGCCACCGCCGGCACCATCTTCTTCCTGACCGGCGTCACCCGGTACCTCGGCGAGGGCGGCATGGAGCGCCTGGCGGCCTACCCGCTGCCGATCGCCCTGGCGCTGAGCGGCGCCGTCCTGTGGTGGCTGGGCCGCCGCGGGGACCTGGCCGCGGCGGGGTCGTCGTTGCGCGCCGAGCGCGCCCGGGAGCGCGCGCGGCAGGAGGAGCAGGCCCGCGCCCGCGACGCCGCTCTGGAGTCCGCCGCCGGGCGCGACCGGCGGGCCGGTACGGGAGGCCCGGACTCCGAGGCACCGGCCGACGACGGCGAGGACGGCGACCCCGAGGACCCCTGGGCCCCCATGCGCCGGCAGAGCTGAGCGGCGCCGGCTGCTGAGCGGCGCCGGCTGCTGAGCGGCCCGGCGGTCAGCCGGCGGGCTCGAACCGCAGCACGTCGCGGACCGGGCGCCGGCCGCTGACCGCCGGCGCCGCGACGTCCACCGGTCGCGGGTAGCCCAGCCGCAGCAGCATCTGCGGGTGCCCCACCAGCGACAGCCGCGACTGCATCCGCGCGCGGGTCGCCGGCCAGTCCAGCGCCTGGGTCAGCGGCGAGGCGACGAGCCCGGCCGCGGTCGCCCGCAGCAGCAGGCGGCCCAGCGCCCGCCCGGCGAGCAGCCAGTCGGCGCGGTCGTCGCCGTCGGTGCCCATGAGCACGACCGCCGGCCGCTCCACCTCCGGCGGAGGTGCCGCGGGGTCGCCGGCGGCCCGGAACGCGTGCTGCTCGCGCTGCCCCGCCACGAAGTCCCGGATCAGCCAGTCGGAGGCGCGCTCGTGGGGGTCGCCGCTGGGCACGCTGCCCACCGGTACGCCGTCCTCGGCGGCCGGGTCGGCGCGCAGCCACCGCTCCAGCTCGGCGAGGTAGGCGGGATCGCCCTGCTCCATCTCCTCGGCCCGGGAGATGAGGAACACCGTGGCGACCTCCTCCTCCGAGCGGGTGATCGGCTTGAGCCAGGCACCGAAAACGGCGGTCTCCGCCTGCAGGCGGTCGAGCAGCTCCTCGGGCACCGCCCGCGGCTCGAACGGCGCCCGCACGGTGTGCCGGTGGGCGATCGCCTCGGCCAGCGCGCGGTCGTCGTCGGACGCCTCGGCCGCGCCGGCGACCCGCACCGTCGCGAGATGGCCCGGCGACCCGTCGTCCGGCAGCAGCGTCACCTCGACGCCCCGGCCGCCGGCGGCGAGCGCGACGACGGCGAACTCGAGCAGGGCGCCGCAGCTGATCACCTGCTGCCGGCCGGATGGGTCGAGCACCGGCAGGGCGCGCTCCGGGTCGTGGTGCAGCTCCAGCCGGTCGGGGCGGGCCACGAACCGCCACGGCTGCGTGTTGTGGATCGACGGCGCCCGCGTGGCCGCCGCCACCACCTGCGCCCATTCCTGCTCCTCCACCACGCACCTCCCGGCCGGTCGCCACGCAGGACCACCGGCGGCGGCCCCGGTGCGTGCCTACCCCATCGCCGCGTCGCGGTGCACACCCGGTCGCCGGTGCCTACCCCCGGCCGGCCGCCCCGGCCCGTGCGGCGGGCCTCCCGGCTGCCGGCACCAGCGCCGGCCGGGACCGCCGGCGGGACACCGCCACACCGGCCAGGCAGACCACGCCCCCGACGAGGGCCAGCGGCGGCGGCGCCTCGTCCAGCAGCAACCAGCTGAGCAGGATCACCAGCGGGGGCACCAGGTAGGTGGTGACGCCGAGGCGCCCGGCGTCCATGCGCGACAGGGCGTAGGCCCAGGTGCTGAAGGCCAGCGCCGTGGGGACGACACCCAGGTAGACCAGGCCCGCCACCGAACCCGCGGGCGCGGTGCCCAGGTCGGTCACGAGCGCACCGGCCCAGGGCAGGCAGGCCACCGCGCCGATCGCGCAGGCGGTGAAGGTGACCTGCAGGCCCGGCAGCCGCCGCAGCAACGGCTTCTGCGCCACCACGCCCACCGCGTAGGTGACCGCCGCGACGACGCAGAGCAGCACCCCCACCAGGTCGGCGTCCGCGCCGCGGGTCGACAGCCCGATCAGCAGCACCCCGCCGAAGGCCACGGCCAGCCCGACGACCAGCCACCTCGGGAACCCCTCGCCGAGCAGCAGGCCGGCGAGCACGGCGATGAGGATCGGTCCGATGTTGACCAGCATCGCCGTCGTCCCGGCGTCGAGGTGCCGCTCGGCGGCGTTCAGCGCCACGTTGTAGACGGCGAACCAGCCCAGGCCGCAGACGGCCAGCAGTCGCCAGTCGCGGGCCGCCGGGCGCACCCAGCCCCGGCGCGCGACGAGCAGGCCCAGCACCAGCGTGCCGACCAGCAGCCGACCCAGCGCCAGGGCGCCGGGCGAGACGTCCTCGCCGACCGCCCGGATGCCCACGAATGCCGAGGCCCAGGCGAGCACGGTGACGGCGACGGCGAGCAGCGTGCGGCCGTCGGGGGCGGCGGGAGTGGTCACGTCGGGGACCCTAGGGCCGCCCACCGACGCGACTCCGGCGCTTTCCGGCCGCGGCACGCCGCTGGCACCCGCGCTGCGGGATCCGGCAGGAACGCTGCGGTCCGCGCCGGCGCTCAGCCGCGCAGGTGGTCGGCCCAGGTGCGCCGGCCGCGCGGACCCCGCGTGGGCAGCGCCGCACCATCGCGCAGCGCCGTCCCGAGCCGGCCGGGCACGGGGGTCGCGATGACGTGCGCGCCCGGCGCCCGCACCGCCGCCCATGCCCTGGCCAGGTCGGCCACCGAGTGCTCCTCGGGGCCGCCGAACTCCACGACCCCGCCCGAGGGCGCGGCGCCCACGAGGTCGACCAGGTGGGCGGCGGCGTCGGCGACGTCGACCGGTTGCACGCGCCAGCCCATGGGCACCGGCAGCAGCCGCCCGCGGCGCGCGGTGCCCAGCAGCTCGTCGACGAACCCGTGGAACTGGGTGATCCGCACCAGCGTGACCGGCAGCCCCGACGCGAGCAGCACCTGCTCGGCGGCGTACTTCGCGCGGTAGTAGCTCAGCGCGATCCGGTCGACGCCGACGATGGAGACGTGCACGAGGTGCGGCGGCCGTGCCCGGTCGACCGCCTCGACCAGCCTGCGGGTGCCGGCGACGTCGACCTCCCACGGGTCGCCCCGGGGATCGCTGGCGGCGTGCACGACCACCTCGGCGCCGGCCACCGCCTGCGCCAGGTCCCGCCCCGTGGCGAGGTCCCCCCGCACGCCGCCGGGGCCGGTGCCCCGGCGCGACATCGACCGCACCTGGTGCCCGGCGTCCCGCAGCTGCGGGACCAGGTGCTCCCCGAGGCGGCCCGTGCCGCCGGTGACCAGTACGTCCACGGGGGCAGTCTTCCGTCCCGCGCCGCCGCGGCGTGGTGCGGCTCTCATCTCAGATACGAGATAACGTGTCCGGGTGACGCTCACCGACCAGCCAGCCGACGAAGCCGTGCGGCGGATCGGGGCGCTCGTCCGCGACGCCCGCCGCCACCGCGGTCTCACCCAGCAGCAGCTCGCCGAGCGGCTCGGCACCAGCCAGAGCGCCGTCGCGCGCATCGAGCAGGGCAGCCAGAACCTCACCCTCGAGTTCCTGGGCCGGCTCTCCGCCGCCCTGGACAGCGAGCTGATCCGCCTCGGCCCGGCCGGCCCGGCCCACCTGCGCGTCACCGGCGGGCACCCGCTCCGCGGCCGGGTGGCGGTCAAGTCGTCGAAGAACGCCGCCGTCGCGCTGCTGTGCGCCTCGCTGCTCAACCGGGGCCGCACCACCCTGCGCAACGTCTCCCGCATCGTGGAGGTCGAGCGCATCCTGGACGTGCTGCGCTCCATCGGCGTCGCCGCCACCTGGGACGAGCACGGGCACGACCTCACCCTCGTCGTCCCCGAGGAGCTCGACCTCGACGGCATCGACGCCGACGCCGCGCGGCGCACCCGCAGCATCATCATGTTCCTGGGGCCGCTGCTGCACCGGGCCCGCTCGTTCCGGCTGCCCTACGCGGGCGGCTGCGACCTGGGCACCCGGACGGTGCAGCCGCACATGATCGCGCTGCGTCCTTTCGGCCTGGCCGTCGAGGCCCACGCCGGGGAGTACCAGGTCGGCGTCGACGGGCCGGCCGCGGCCGACCGCACCATCGTGCTGACCGAGCGCGGGGACACCGTCACCGAGAACGCGCTGCTGGCCGCCGCGCGCACCGACGGCACGACCACCATCCGCAACGCGAGCTCGAACTACATGGTCCAGGACCTCTGCCTCTACCTGCAGCTGCTGGGCGTCGACATCGAGGGCATGGGCTCGACCACGCTGGTCGTCCGCGGGCGGCCGGTGCTCGACGCCGACGTCGACTACACGATCAGCGAGGACCCGGTGGAGGCGATGAGCCTGCTCACCGCCGGGATCGTCACCGGCTCGGAGCTCACCGTGGCCCGGGCGCCGGTGGACTTCCTCGAGGTCGAGCTGGCGGTGCTGGCCGAGATGGGGCTGCGCTACGAGCTCTCCGCCGAATACGTGGCCGACAACGGGCACACGCGGCTGGCCGACATCACCATCCACCCGTCGGAGCTCAAGGCGCCGCTGGACAAGGTCCACCCGATGCCCTTCCCGGGCCTCAACATCGACAACCTGCCGTTCTTCGCCGTCATCGCCGCGCAGGCGCAGGGGTCGACGCTCATCCACGACTGGGTCTACGACAACCGGGCGATCCACCTCTCCGACCTGACCCGGCTCGGCGCCGACGTCCGCCTCCTGGACCCGCACCGCGTGCTCGCCACCGGGCCGACCCGGTGGCGGGCCGCCGAGGTGGTCTGCCCGCCGGCGCTGCGCCCTGCCGTCTGCATCCTGCTGGCGATGCTCGCGGCCAAGGGGACGTCGGTGCTGCGCAACGTCGACATCATCGCGCGTGGCTACGAGCAGCTCTACGAGCGCCTGGTCGAGATGGGCGCCGACATCGAGGTCTTCCGCGACTAGGTGTCGGCGACGATCAGCTGACCTGATCCGGACGCGTCCTCCCTCACCGTGTGGCGTGAGGGAGGACGCTCCACGATCAGGGCCCCTGATCCCAGGCCGCGGGCCTGCCGGCGCGGACCCGGACGACCGGCTCAGCGCTCCTGGTCGGTCGGGCGGACCAGCACCTCGTTCACCGCGACGTGCGGCGGCTGGGTCACCACGTAGACGACGGCCCGGGCGATGTCGTCGGCGTGCAGCGCCCGCATGCTCGCGTGCATCCGCTCGGAGGCGGCCTTCGCCTCGACCTGGGTGATGTGCGAGGTCAGCTCGGTGGTGACGGCGCCGGGCTCGACCAGGGAGATCCGCACACCCCGGCCGGTGACCTCCTGGCGCAGCGACTCGCTGAAGGCGTTCACCGCCCACTTGCTGGCGTTGTAGACGCCCGCGCCCTTGCGGGCCTGCCGCCCGGCGACGCTCGACATGTTCACGATGTCGCCCGAGCCCTGCTCGAGCATGCCGTCCAGCGCCGCGTGGGTCATGTAGAGGACCCCCATGACGTTGGTGTCGACCATCCGGCGCCAGTCCTCGGGATCGGCCCCGGCGATCGTGCCGAGGAGCATGACGCCCGCGTTGTTGACCAGGACGTCGAGCCCGCCCAGCTCCGACCGGGTGCGCGCGACGGCGTCGGCGCACGCCCGCTCGTCGGTGACGTCCAGCGCCAGGGGCAGCACCGTCGCCCCGCCGTCGGTGAGCCGGCCGGCGAGCGCCTCGAGCCGGTCGGCCCGCCGGGCTCCCAGGGCGACGGCGGCCCCCGCTCCGGCGAGCGCGACCGCCGTCGCCTCGCCGATCCCGGAGGACGCCCCGGTCACCAGGGCCACCTTGCCGGCGAGCGGGCGGTCGGGCTGGGTCATGCGGATCTCCTCCTGCGCCGCACGCTGCGGCGCTGCGTCCTCCGAGCGAGGTGGCGACGGCGTCAGAGCAGGGCGTCGAAGCCGTCGTCCGGCAGGCCGATGCCGCCGTCCAGAGGTGGCCGCGCCGGCTGGTCCAACCCGCGCATGCGGGCGGCGTGCAGGGCCAGCAGCAGGTTCAGCCGCAACGTCGGGTCGGTGGTGAACGAGCCGAGGAGCCGCTCGAGCTTCCCGATCCGGTACCGCATCGTGTTGTAGTGGAAGTGCAGCCGCCGGGCGGACTCCGCGACGTTGAGGTTGGTCTCCAGCAGGACCCGCAGCGTCTCGCGGAGATCCGCGGAGTCGTGGTCGGCGGCGTCGGCCAGCGGGCCGAGCACCTCGTCGACGTAGGAGCGCAGCTCGGTGCTGTCGGGGATCAGCGACAGCAGCCGGAAGACCCCCAGCTGGTCGAAGTGGGTGACCGCCGACCCGCCGTGGATCTCCTGCCCCACGCCGAGCGCGCGCTGCGCCTGGCGGTGCACCTCGGCGAGCTCGGAGAGCGATCCGGCGGGGCGGCCGATGCCGGTGCCCAGCACGCGGCCGACCCGGCGCAGCCGCCCGTTCACCCGGGAGCTCACCGCCGAGACCAGGGCCGACAGCTCCTCCATGGTCCGCCCGTCCAGGGGCAGCAGCGTCACGATCTCGGTCGCCAGCCCGGCGACGGCCGCACCCGCCACCTCGGACTCCAGCGCGGCCCGCCAGCCGTCGGCGAGCCGGTCGAGCACGTCGAGGGCGCGGGTGGGGTCCGCAGCGGCGTCCGCCATGGTCTCGGTGGCGGTCACCAGCACCGCGACCGGCCCGTCGAGCCGCCAGCCGAACGAGCGGGTGTAGGCCAGCGTCCGCTCCGTGTGGCCGACCGCGCCCCCCACCAGCCGGCGCACCAGGTCGCCCTGGAAGCGGAGCTCGACCGAGTGCACGGCCTGGAGGCGGATCACCGAGAGCGCGGCGATGACGGCCGCCCGCTCCAGCACACCACCGGCACCGAGCATCATCGCGCCGGTGCGGTGGACGGCGACCAGCCAGCCGTGCCGCTGCTCGCCGGCCATGATCGGCGCCACCGCGTACTCGCCGATCCCGCCGGGCAGCTCGTGGTGGCCCGGGACGAGCAGGATGCCGTCGGCGGGCGAGAGATCGGCGTCCAGGTCGGCGGGGGTGACCACGGTCTGGTCCGCGCGGACCCCCGAGAGCCGCAGCGACGGCGCCATCGCCGCCAGCTCGTCGTCGGCGGCGGCGTCGAGCAGCCACAGCCAGTCGCTGATCTCGTCGACGTCGTCGGACGGGCCGGCGCTGGTGACGACCTCCCGGTCGGGCCCGAGGCCGAGGACCGCGGCGCCCTCGAGCATCACGGCCAGGCGCTGGGTCACCTCCGCGAGCCCACCGCCGGTCAGCGCCACCTCGGTGAACTCATCGTCCATGCGCGAGGAGAGCGCGAGGGCCTGCCCCTGCTTGGCGACGACGGCGCCCAGGACGCCGGAGACGATCTCGTCCAGCCGGGCCGTCGGCGGCAGCGCGAGCACCGGCAGACCGCGGCGCTCGGCCTCGGCCAGCACCTCGGCGGGCAGCGGTGGGGGGCCGTCGACCCGCCGGTAGGCCAGCGCAGCGGTGCCGATGGCGTCGAGCCGCTCGACCAGCGCACGGCAGCTGGCCGGGTCGGCGGGCGGCAGGCGCGCGCCCAGGACTACGAGGACGTCGGGGCCGGCGACAGCCAGCGGCTCGGCGGGGTCGTCGACGACCATGTGCCGGATCACGCGGCCCAGACCGGCCCCCCCGGTGGTCACGCTGCTGCCGGCGAGGACCGGCAGCCCGAGGGCCTCCTCCACGGTCAGACCCATGCGCTGCTGCCAGCTCGTGCGCTCGTCGCGCCGCTCGATGCGGGGCGACTCGGCGACCGCCCAGTTACGACGGAACGGGGTGGTTCCATTACCGTGGGTGGACGACTTGAGCGACGCGTCACTCTGTGTCACAAGGCATCCCCTTCCAGTCGTCGTCCAGGGTGCCACACGGCAGAAGCCTGTCAGGTGTCCCCGGACGCCGGACCCCATTCTTGGCGACATCCGCCATACGAGGGCGTGCGACGCGCCGCTTAGGTTCGACCTCGTTCCACCTGCTCGCTGGATCGTAGGCGCTCCGTGAGGGGCCCCTGCACCGCCCCGGCGGGCCGGTGGGGCGACGGGCGGGCGCCGACGCACCGGCCTCCGCCGTCCCTACGGGGTGGAGGCGTCCCATGCGCGCGATCGACGACACCGAGGTCCGGAGCGGCCTGAACCCGCACCTCGCCCAGCGCGGCCGCGCCGCGCGGGCGGGTGTGCCGACCATCCCCCTGCCACGCGAGTCGGGCCGCACCGCCCCCTCCGTGCCGACGCCGTCAGCGGTCCCGGCCGCGGCGAGCACCGCCGTCGCGGACGTGCTCCGCGGCCCGGTCCGCCCCGCCCGGGTGCTGCTGAGCGTGCCGGCCGCGGTGTACGTCCACGTGGGGGGCGAGCGCGGCGCCGGCGAGGTGGTCGGCGTCCTGACCAGTGACGCCGCCCGGCTGCCGCTGGGCTGCGTCCTGTTCCGCCCGAGCAACGGCCGTCCCCTGGTCGGGGTCTCCACCGGCGCCCCCGCCGAGGTGGGCGGTGGGCGCATCGTCGTCGGCGACCTCGCCGTCAGCGCCTCCGCCTGGTGGGACCCGCGCCCGCGGCTGCCCGGCGGCCGCCCCGCCCTGCTGCCCGAGGGCGTCCGCCAGCTCCGCAACGCGCTCTACGGGGAGGGCGTGCCGCACAGCGCCTTCACGCTGCCCGGCCTGCCCACCGGGCCCGGCGGCCCGCTGGCGGCCCTCCGCGGCGCGGTGCGACGGGCGGACCTCGAGGCGGCCCTGCGCACGGCCACCCGGCTCATCGGCCTGGGCCCCGGGCTGACGCCCGCCGGTGACGACGTCGTGGCCGGCACGATCGCCGGTCTGGTGCTCCTCGGGCACCCCTCGGCGCAGCGCTTCGCCGCCGGCGTGGTCTCCCTCGCCGGGGGCCGCACCACCGAGCTGTCCCGCGCGCTCCTGCGGCACGCGGCCGCCGGTCAGGTCAGCGGCGAGTACGCCGCGGTCCTCCGCGGGCTCGTCGGCGAGCGCCCGCTGGCCCCGGCGATCGCGCGACTGCTCTCCACGGGCGCCACCAGCGGGCGGGCGATGGCGCTCGGGCTGTGCACCGCCATCGACCTCGTGGACCGGACCGCGCGGGTGCGCTGAGCCGGTCGCCGTCAGGCGACCGGCAGGGTCCCCTCCCCCACCGGCACGGGCAGGAGGGGGCCCAGGGAGTCCCACTGCGAGATCCGGCAGCCGTCCACCCGGGACAGCTGCAGGTCGACCGGTTCCCCGCGCCAGCGGCCGGTGACGTGGGCGGTCTGCGGTCCGCCGTACTGCTCGGTGCAGACCAGGTCGTCCGGCAGCGGCGCGAACGGCTCGGACATCGCGTCCAGGTGCGCGCAGGCCGCTTCGGCCCGGGGGTGCGTGCCGCCGACGGAGGGGCCGCAGGTCAGCGTCCAGGTCTCCGGAGGCGACCCGTCCCCGCGGTCGACCTCGACGACGAGGTCGTCCGCGGCCTGGGAGACGCCGGTCGCGCCGCCGTCGCCGTCACCGCTCCCGGCGGACCCGTTCCGGGCGGAGGCGCAGGCGCCGAGCGCCAGCGCCGCGACCAGGAGCAGCAGCGCGGCGAGCGCGCGGGACGCGTGGGGCTCCCGTGTCCCCGTCCAGAGGCTCGCCGCGAGCGTGCGAGCGGTGAGGAGGACGGGGTGCTTCATCAGATGCGCGAGGCGTGGATGCTCGTCACGAGGATGGCACGGGCCCCGAGCTCCCAGAGCTCGTCCATCACCCGGTTGGTCTCCGTGCGGGCGATCATGGCCCGCACCGCCGACCAGCCCGGCGTCTGCAGGGGGCTGACGGTGGGCCCCTCGATGCCGGGGGTGACGGCGGTGGCGCGGTCCAGCAGCTCGTTGGGGCAGTCGTAGTCGAGCATCACGTACTGCCGGGCGACCAGCACGCCGCGCAGCCGCCGGCGCAGCTGCGCCACGGCCGGGATCTCCTCGGCGCCCTCGCGCCGGACGAGGATGGCCTCGCTGCCGAGCACCGGCTCCCCGATGATGTGCAGCCCCGCCGCGCGCAGCGTCGTCCCGGTCTCCACCACGTCGCACACGGCGTCCGCGACGCCAAGCCGGCACGCGGTCTCCACCGCACCGTCGAGCTTCACGACGTCGGCCTTGAGGCCCTGCTCGTCCAGGTAGCGCCGCAGGAGCACGGGGTAGGCCGTGGCGATCCGCTTGCCGGCGAGCTGCTCGACCTGCTGGATCTCCGACTCCACCGGGGTGGCGAACCGGAAGGAGGAGCGACCGAAGCCCAGCGGCATGACCTCGACCGCGCTCGGCCCCTCGCCGTCGGCCGGGGCGGTCTCCAGCAGCATGTCGCGGCCGGTGATGCCCACGTCGAGCGTGCCGGCGGCGACGTAGACGGCGATGTCGCGCGGGCGCAGGTAGAAGAACTCGGTGTCGTTGTCGGGGTCGTAGACGGCGAGGTCCTTGGCGCTGCGCCGCTGGCGGTAGCCGCTCTCGGCGAGCATCTCCGCCGCCGGCTCGCTCAGCACACCCTTGTTCGGCACAGCCACGCGCAGCACTCGAGGTCTCCTAGGTGACGTGATGGAACGGACCCGCTGCAGGGCCCCGCCGCGAGCGCAGCGAGCGGTGGGGGGCAGCGGGGTCCTTTCAGAGGTGAGAGTAGACGTCGTCGAGCGTGAGACCCCGGGCCAGCATGAGGACCTGCACCCGGTAGAGGAGCTGGCTGATCTCCTCGGCGGTGCGCTCCTCGCCCTCGTGCTCGGCCGCCATCCAGGACTCGGCGGCCTCCTCCACGACCTTCTTGCCGGCCGCGTGCACCCCGTCCCGCACCGCCGCGACGGTGCCCGAGGCGGGGTCGCCGGCGGCCACCTTGGCGCTGAGCTCGGCGAAGAGGCTGTCGAAGGTCTTCACGAGCGGGCCTCCTGGCCGGCGGGGACGGCGGAGAACCCGGTCTGCCGCTGGGGGCTGCGCAGCTCGCGGAGCACGAGCGCGGTCTGCAACGCGGCGAGGGTGGCCTCCCAGCCCTTGTCCTCGGCCGAGCCCGGCAGCCCGGCCCGGTCGCGCGCCTGCTGCTCGTCGTTCGTGGTGAGCACGCCGTTGCCCACCGGCTTGCCGGCGTCGAGGGCCACGCGGGTCAGCCCGGCGGTGAACGAGTCGCAGACGTACTCGAAGTGCGGGGTCCCGCCGCGCACCACGACGCCGAGCGCGACGACCGCGTCGTGCCGCTCGGCGAGGGCCTGCGCGACGACCGGCAGCTCCACCGCGCCCGGCACGCGGACCACGGTCGGAGCCGCGACCCCGCAGGCCCGGGCGGCGGCGACCGCGCGGTCCAGCAGCGCGCCGGTGATCTCCGCGTGCCAGGTGGTGGCGACGATGCCGAGGGTCAGCCCGGTGGCGTCGACCGGGGCCGCCTGCGGTGCTCCCGTGCCGCTCACGTCGGCTGCTCGTCCTGGCCGAGGGGCACGTCGGTGCCCGGCACCGTCGTGGCGCCCGGGGCGTCGGCCGGACCGGATTCCGTCTCCGGCTCGATGATGTCGAGCAGGTGACCCATGCGGTCGCGCTTGGTGCGCAGGTAGCCGAGGTTCTCCGCGGTGACGTGGCTGGGCAGCGAGACGCGGCCGAGCACCCGCAGCCCGTAGCCCTCCAGCCCGGCGCGCTTGGCCGGGTTGTTGGTGAGCAGCCGCATGGTCCGCACGCCGAGGTCGACGAGGATCTGCGCGCCGGTGCCGTAGTCGCGGGCGTCGGCGGGCAGCCCGAGGTCGAGGTTGGCGTCGACGGTGTCGGCGCCCATGTCCTGCAGCTGGTAGGCCTGCAGCTTGTGCAGCAGGCCGATGCCCCGGCCCTCGTGCCCGCGGATGTAGAGCACGATCCCGCGGCCCTCCTGGGCGACGGCGGCCAGTGCCGCCTGCAGCTGCGGCCCGCAGTCGCAGCGCAGCGACCCGAAGACGTCGCCGGTCAGGCACTCGGAGTGCACCCGGACCAGCACGTCCTCGCCGTCGCCGATGTCGCCGTAGACGAAAGCGACGTGCTCGCGCTCGTCGTAGGAGCTGCGGTAGCCGACGGCGGTGAAGGTGCCCGGGGCGAGCGGGACGATCGCCTCGGCCACCCGCTCGACCAGCTTGTCGAAGCGCTTGCGGTAGGCGATCAGGTCGGCGATGGAGATCATCACCAGGTCGTGCTCGTCGGCGAAGACCCGCAGCTCCTCGCCGCGCGCCATGCCGACGGGGTCCTTCTCGCTGACGATCTCGCAGAGCACGCCCGACGGCCGCAGGCCCGCCAGCAGCGCGAGGTCGACGGCGGCCTCGGTGTGGCCCGGGCGGCGCAGCACGCCGCCGTCCCGGGCGCGCAGCGGCACGACGTGGCCGGGGCGGGCCAGGTCGGCCGAGGAGGTGTCCGCGGCGGCGAGGGTGCGGATGGTGTGCGCCCGGTCGGCGGCGGAGATGCCGGTGGTGACGCCCTCGCGGGCGTCGACGGTGACCGTGTAGGCGGTGCCGAGGCGGTCCTGGTTCACCCGGTGCATGGGGGGCAGGTCCAGCCGGTCGGCGTCGGCCTCGGTGACGGCGACGCAGACGTAGCCGGAGGTGTAGCGGACCATGAACGCGACGAGCTCCGGGGTGGCGAGCTCGGCGGCGAAGATGAGGTCGCCCTCGTTCTCGCGGTCCTCGTCGTCGACGACGACGACCGGGCGGCCGTCCTTGATCGCGGCGATGGCGCTCTCGATGGAGTCCAGCCGGGTGCGCGGCTCGGTCATGCGCGTGCTCCCAGCAGACGTTCCACGTACTTGGCGATCACGTCGACCTCCAGGTTGACGGGCTCCCCCGGGGCGCGCGCGCCGAGCGTGGTCTCGCGGAGGGTGGTGGGGATGAGGCTGACCTCGAACCAGGGCTCGGGGTCGGCGACGTCGCTGACCGCGCTCACGGTCAGCGAGACGCCGTCGACGGCGATGGAGCCCTTCTCGACGACGTAGCGGGCGAGGTCGGCCGGGAGCGCGATCCGCACGACCTCCCAGTGCTCGCCGGGGGTGCGCGACGCGATCCGGCCGACGCCGTCGACGTGGCCCTGCACGATGTGCCCGCCCAGGCGGGTGTGCGGGGCGACGGCGCGCTCGAGGTTGACCGGCGCGCCGTCGGTCACGGCGCCGAGGCTGCTGCGGCGCAGCGTCTCGGCCATGACGTCGGTGGTCCAGATGCCGGCGCCGTCCGCACCGGGCTGCACGCCGGTGACGGTGAGGCAGACGCCGTTCACGGAGATGGAGTCGCCCAGGGAGACGTCGGTCAGGACGGTGCGGGCGCGGATGCTGAGGACGGCGGAGTCGCCCTGGTCCTCGCGAGCGGCCAGGGTGCCCACCTCTTCGACGATGCCGGTGAACACCTCAGCTCCCTCCGTCTCCGCCGTCCCCGCCGGTGCGGGTGGCCCCACCAGTGTGCCGGGTGGGGTGCAGCCGGATCTGCACGTCCCCGCCCAGGGGGGTGAGGTCGGCGACCGAGAAGGTCAGCGCCGAGCCGATCCCGGGAATTCCCAGGTCCCCCACCAGGGAGGGCCCGGCGCCCAGGAGCTTGGGCGCGAGGTGGACGACGACCTCGTCGACGACCCCGGCGCGCAGGAAGGCCGCGGCGAGGGTGGGCCCGCCCTCGAGCAGCACCCGCCGCACGCCGCGGGCGAAGAGCTCGGCCAGCAGGTCGGCCGGCACGGCGGCCCGGCTGACCAGGGTGGGGGCGGCGTCGTCCAGCACCCGGGCGGTGGCCGGCAGCCGGTCCCGGCGGTCGACGACCACCCGCAGCGGCTGACGAACCGCGTCCCGGCCGTCGGCGTCGCGGACGGTGAGCTGCGGGTCGTCGGTGAGCGCGGTGCCCGACCCCACCACGACGGCGTCGCAGCCGGCCCGCAGCCGGTGCACCTCGGCGCGGGCCTGGGGTCCGGTCACCCAGCGGCTGCTGCCGTCGGCCGCGGCGACGCGGCCGTCGAGCGTGGCCGCCACCTTCCAGAGGACGTAGGGGCGGTGCTCCCGGACGCCGGTCAGCCAGCCGGCCAGCGCGCCGCGCTCGGCGGCCTCCTGCTCCACGCCCAGGACGACGTCGACGCCGGCCGCCCGCAGGCGCTCCGCTCCCCCGCCGGCGAGCTCCGTCGGCTCGGGCACGGCGACGACGACCCGGGACACGCCCGCGGCCAGCAGCGCGTCGGCGCACGGGCCGGTGCGCCCGGTGTGCGCGCACGGCTCCAGGGTGACGACGGCGGTGCCCCCGCGGGCCCGCTCGCCGGCCTGCGCCAGCGCCAGGACCTCCGCGTGCGGGCCACCGGGCGGTGCGGTGGCGCCCTCACCGGCCACGCTGCCGTCGGCGGCGAGAACGACGGCGCCCACCGCGGGGTTGGGGCTCGTCGTCCCGAGCACGGACGCGCCGAGCTCCCGCGCCCGCACCATCGCGGATCGCTCGGCCGGGGAGAGGCTCACCCGCGCATCGCCGCGGCGGCCTGCGCGCGCAGGGCGGCGATCGCCTTCGCCGGGTCGTCGGCGCCGTAGACGGCCGAGCCCGCGACGAACATGTCGACGCCGGCCTCGGCCGCCTGCTCGATGGTGTCGGCGTTGATGCCGCCGTCGATCTCGACCAGCAGCCGGAGCTCCCCGGCGTCCACCAGTTCCCGGGCGCGGCGCACCTTGGGCAGCACGTCGGCGATGAAGGACTGGCCGCCGAATCCCGGCTCGACGCTCATCACCAGCAGGGTGTCGAAGTCCGCGAGGACGTCGAGGTGGTCCTCCAGCGGCGTGCCCGGCTTGATCGCCAGGCCCGCGAGGGCACCGGCGGCACGCAGGTCGCGCGCCACCGCCCGGGGGTCGGTGCAGGCCTCGGCGTGCACCGTGACGTTGCGCGCCCCGGCCTCGGCGTAGCCCGGCGCCCAGCGCTCCGGGTCCTCGATCATGAGGTGGCAGTCCAGGGGCACGGGGCTGACCTTCTGGATCGCCTCCACCACCGGCAGACCCAGGGTCAGGTTGGGCACGAAGTGGGCGTCCATGACGTCGACGTGCAGCCAGTCGGCGTCGGCGACGCGCGCCACCTCGTCGGCCAGCCGGGCGAAGTCCGCGGAGAGCAGGCTGGGCGCGATCAACGGTTCCCGGGACACGTCCGCCGAGTCTAGGTGGCGGCCGGTGGGGAACCCGACCCGTCCGCCGGGTGGCCGCCACGCGGCCGGCCCCGGTCGCACTGCCGTCCTCCGGACCCGTCCGCACGGGCAGCGGGTGCTCCTCGAGGGGGAGGAAGCGTCCCCCCGGCCGGTGCTGGGGGCCGACCGGGGGGACGCTTCGCCTGGGGGCGCTCAGCGCCTGGTGGGGCGTGGGCGAGCGCCGTGTCGTCGCATGGTGAGCAGGTTCCGCCGCACCGGGTCGCGGTCTCCAGTGGACGTTGGGGCTAGTACCAGCGGCCCACCCGAATCTGGGGGTCCGGACCGGACACCGGCCTCCACCAGCCCGTCCGCCCCTACGCTGCGCCCCGTGTCCCCCAGACGCCGCCGCTCCGGGACCCGACGCCGGGTCTCGGTCGCCGGCTCCGTCACCCGGTTCACCCTCGCGGGGCTGCTGGTGACGGCTGCGCTCATCGGGGTCACCGGCGTCCTCGCCCAGCGCGCCGGCGAGCAGGAGGCGACCCGCTCCGCCGAGCGGATCGCCCGGGTCGTGGCGGGAGGGGTCGTGGAGCCGCTCCTGACCCCCGAGGTCGCCGCGGGCGAGCCCCGGGCGGTCGCGGCGCTGGACGAGGCCGTGCGCCGGGTCCTCGAGTCCGGACCCGTCGTGCGGGTGAAGGTCTGGGCGGCCGACGGCAGGCTGGTCTGGTCGGACGAGCCCCGGCTGGTCGGGCGGTCCTTCCCGCTGGACGACGAGGAGCGCGCGGTCCTCTCCGGCGACGTCGTCATCTCGCACGTGAGCGACCTGACGGAGCCGGAGAACAGGTACGAGCGGGGGCACGGCGCGCTGCTCGAGGCCTACGTCGGCGTCCGCGACACCGCCGGGCGGCCGCTGGTCGTCGAGGTCTACCAGTCCTACGACGGGGTCGCCGAGGCGGCCGCGCAGGCCTGGCGGCGATTCGCCCCGGCAGGACTGGGCGCGCTGCTCGTCCTGGAGCTGCTGCAGATTCCGCTGGCCTGGGGGCTGGCCCGGCGCCTGCGGCGGAGCCAGGAGGGAGAGGCCTCCCTGCTCCAGGCCGCGGTCGACGCCTCCCAGGCCGAGCGGAGGCGCATCGCCCACGACGTCCACGACGGCGTCGTGCAGGACCTCACCGGGCTCACCTACGACCTGGACGCCGCACGGCTCAGCGGCTCCGCGGACCCCGGGACGGGCGCGCTCATCGCCGGCACGGCCAGCGGGCTCCGGCGCTGCGTCTCCGAGCTCCGCCGGCTGCTCGTGGACCTGAGCCCTCCGCCGCTGCCCGCGGCCGGGCTGGGCCCGGCGCTCCACATGCTCGCCTCGGGGCTGGAGCGCAGGGGCTGCCAGGTCGCCCTGGACGCGGAGGAGGCCGACCACCTGCCCCGCCCCGCCGCCGCGCTGCTGTACCGCTTCGCCCTGGAAGCGGTGCGCAACGTGTCCCGTCACAGCGGGGCCAGCGCCGTCCGGATCGCCCTGACCCGCCACGACGACGTCGTCACCCTCGTCGTCGCCGACGACGGGGTCGGTTTCGACGACGCCCGGCTGGCCGAGCGCAGCGCCGAGGGTCACCTGGGCCTGCGCGCCCTCTCGGACCTGATCGGCGAGTCCGGCGGCTCGCTGACCGCGGCCAGCAGTCCCGGCATGGGCACCCGGCTGACCGCCACCCTCCCCCTGGGGCCCGCCGCCCCGCCGATGGGCGACACCTCCGTGCCGGCCGCGGCCTCGTCGTGATCCGGGTCCTGGTGGTCGACGACCACTCGATCGTCCGGACGGGGCTGTCCCACCTGCTGGCGGCCGCCGGGGACATCGTGTGCGTCGGCACGGAGGCCGACGGCCGGGCCGGGTTGGCGGCCGTGGCGGCCCTCCGGCCGGACGTCGTCCTGCTCGACCTCTCGATGCCCGTGATGGACGGCGTCGGGATGATCCGGGCGCTGCGGGCGGCCGGCGACCCGGTCCGCATCCTGGTGCTCACGTCGTTCGGCGACGCCGATCTCGTGCTGGAGGCGGTCCACGCGGGAGCCGACGGCTACCTGCTGAAGCAGAGCGAGGCCGAGCAGGTCATCGAGGGGGTGCGTGCGGTGGCGCGCGGCGGGGCGCCGGTGGACGCCACGGTGGCCCGGTCGCTGCTGTTCGAGCTGCGTGGCCGCACCCAGGCCGACCCCCTGACCGAGCGGGAGCGCGAGGTCCTGGAGCAGATCCGCCAGGGGCAGCCCAACAAGGCCATCGCGCGACGGCTCGGCATCAGCGAGCGGACCGTCAAGGCCCACGTCACCCACATCCTCCAGCGGCTGGGGGTCGCCGACCGGACGCAGGCGGCCCTGTGGGCGGAGCGCCACCGCCCGGTGGCGGACCGCACCTGACCACCGCCCCGGCCGACGGCGGGGCGTCAGCGGGTGCGGCGGAGCAGCGCCAAGAACATCGCGTCGGTGCCGTGCCGGTGCGGCCACAGCTGCGCGTGGTCACCGCGGGCGATGCCCGGCACCTCGGGGAACAGCGGCGCCACCGGCAGGACCTCGACGTCGTCCCGGGCGGCGGCGGTCTCGACGACGGCCACGGTCTCGTCGGTGTGCGGCGAGCAGGTGACGTAGGCGAGCACCCCACCGGGGCGCACCGAGGCCAGCGCGGCGGCGAGCAGCTCGGTCTGCAGCTCGACCAGCCCCGGGACGTCCTCCGGCCTGCGCCGCCAGCGGACCTCCGGACGACGGCGCAGCGCCCCGAGCCCGGTGCACGGCGCGTCCAGCAGGACCCGGTCGAAGGTCCCCGGCGCCCACGGCGGTTCGCGCCCGTCGGCGGCCAGCACCTCGACGTCGGCCTCGTCCCGCAGCGCCTGGCGGACCAGCTCGGCGCGGTGCGGGGCGCGGTCGGCCGCGGTCAGCCGAACCCCGGCCGGCCGGGTGGCGGCGAGCAGCCCGGCCTTGCCGCCGGGCCCGGCGCACATGTCCAGCCACGCCTCGTCCCGGCCCTCCATCGGGGCGCGGGTGAGCAGCAGCGCGGCGAGCTGGCTGCCCTCGTCCTGCACCGCCGCGAGCCCCGAGCGCACCGACGCCAGCCGGCCGGGGTCCCCGCCGCCGAGCCGCACCGCGAAGGGCGACCACGGGCCGGGCTCGCCGCCGGACTCCTCGGCGAGGGCGTCCCGCTCCATCCGGCGGGCGACGAGGTGCACCTCGGGGGCGGCGCCGTCGGCCAGCAGCGCGGGCTCCAGCTCGGCGTCGCCGCCCAACGCGTCCCGCCAGGCCTCGACGATCCAGCGGGGGTGGTCGGTCGCCAGCGCGAGCCGCTCGTCGCCCTCGGCGCCCAGCGCGGCCAGCCAGGCGGCGCGGTCACCCCCGGCCGCGACCTTGCGCAGCACCGCGTTGACCAGCCCGGCGGCGCCGGGGCCGACGATCGCCCGGGTCAGGTCCACCGTCGTGTCCACGGCGGCGTGCGCGGGCACCCGCAGGTCGACGATCTGGTAGGCGCCCAGCCGCAGCAGGTCGAGCACCCGCGGGTCCAGCTCGGCCAGCGGGCGGGAGACGAGCCCGGTGAGGATCGCGTCGAGCGTGCCCTGCGCGCGCAGCGCGCCGTAGGCGAGCTGGGTCGCGAAGCCGGCGTCCCGGGGGTCCAGCCGGCGCTCGCGCAGCAGCTGGGGCAGCAGCAGGTTGGCGAACGCGTCGCGGGAGGAGACGGCGTCGAGGACGTCGTAGGCGGTCAGCCGGGCGCCGTCGAGCACCGGGCGCCGCGAGGCGGGGTGGCGGCGCCGTCCCTGGCCACCGCCCCGGCCGGGGCGCGTCACTCCCCGCCCAGCCGTTCGCCGGGCGCCGGCCGGGCGCCGCGCGCCCAGTCGGCCACCGGGAGCATCCGCTTGCCGGCCGGCTGGACCTGGTCCAGCCGGACGGCGCCGCTGCCGGTCCCCACGAGCACGGTGCCGGCGTCGACGAGCAGCTCGCCCGGCCCGAGGGCGGGTCCATCGGGCACCGGGTGGACGGGGCCGAGCCGCATCCGCTCACCCCGCCAGGTCGTCCACGCGCCGGGGGCCGGGGAGACCCCGCGGATCCGCCGGTCCACCACGTGCGCGGGCAGCGCCCAGTCGACGCGGGCGTCCGCGGTGTCGACCTTGGGGGCGAGGCTGATGCCCTCGCCCGGCTGCGGCTGCGGCTGCAGGGCGCCCGCGGCGATGCCGTCCAGGGTGGCCCGCAGCAGCTGCGCGCCGCTGACGGCGAGCCGCTCCAGCAGGTCGCCGGCGGTGTCCCGCGGGCGGATCTCCTCGGTGACGGTGCCGTACACCGGGCCGGTGTCCAGCCCCGCCTCGAGGAGGAAGGTCGAGGCGCCGGTGATCTCGTCGCCGGCCATGATCGCGTGCTGCACCGGGGCGGCGCCCCGCCAGGCGGGCAGCAGGGAGAAGTGCAGGTTGACCCAGCCGTGGCGCGGCACGTCCAGCGCCGCCTGCGGCACCAGGGCGCCGTAGGCGACGACGGGCACGCAGTCGACGTCCAGCGCCGCGAGCTGCTCGAGGAACTCGGGATCGCGGGGGCTGCGGGGCTGGAGCACCGGGATGCCGGCGGCGTCCGCCCGCTCGGCGACCGGGGAACGGCTCACCTTCCGGCCCCGCCCGGAGCGGGCGTCCGGCCGGGTGAGGACGGCGCGGACCTCGTGGTCGGAGTCGAGCAGCGCGTCCAGGGACGGGACGGCCGGTGCCGGGGTGCCGGCGAACAGGAGCTTCAGTGCGGACTCACCTTCACGACGGGGAGGTAGCTGCCGTGGCCCTGCCACTCGGCGGCCTGGATCTCGGCGAGCGCCGCGGCGCGGTCGACGTCGGCGAGCCGGTCGACGAACAGGACGCCGTCGAGGTGGTCGGTCTCGTGCTGGATCGCGCGGGCCAGGAGCTCGGAGCCCTCGACCCGCACCGGCTCGCCGTGCACGTTCCAGCCGGTGGCGACCACGTGCAGGGAACGGCGGCAGTCGTAGCGCAGGTCGGGGATCGACAGGCAGCCCTCGGGGCCGTCCTGCACCTCCTCCCCCACGGCGGCGACGTCGGGGTTGACCAGGTGGCCGACCTCGCCGTCGACGTACCAGGTGAAGACCCGCAGGCCCACGCCGATCTGCGGAGCGGCCAGGCCCGCGCCGCCGGCGGCCTGCATGGTGTCGGTGAGGTCGGCGACGAGCTGCCGGAGCTCGGCGTCGAAGTCGACGACCGGGCTCGCGGGCCGGTGCAGCACCGGGTCGCCGAACAGCCGGATGGGGGTGACGCTCACCGGGCGATCGTATGCGGGGCTGGTGAGGTGCTAGAGCGGCCCCGCTGCAGGGTCCCGCCGCGAGCTCGCGAGCGGTGGGGGGCAGTGGGGTCCTCCTGCCAGCGCGGCCCGGACGGCGGCGTCGACGTGCAGCGCCGTCGTCGGGAAGGCGGGGACGGGCAGGTCGCCCGGGCCGATCAGCAGCTCGATCTCCGTGCAGCCGAGCACGACCCCCTGGGCGCCGCGGGCCACGAGCCGGTCCACCACCTCCCGGTAGGCCCGGCGCGACTCCTCCCGCACCACCCCGAGCACCAGCTCCTCGTAGATCACGCGGTGCACGAGCTCCCGGTCGGCCCGCTCGGGGACCAGCACCTCCAGCCCCGCGGCCGCCAGCCGGTCGACCAGGAACGGCTGCTCCATCGTGTAACCGGTGCCGAGCAGGCCGATGCGGGTCAGGCCGGCGGCGGTCACCGCCTCGGCGGTGCTGTCGCCGATGTGCAGGAGCGGGATGCCGACCGCGCCGGCGACCGCGTCCGCGACGGTGTGCATGGTGTTGGTGCACAGGAGGAGCAGGTCGGCGCCGGCGGCCTGCAGCGCCCGCGCGTCGGCAGCCAGCAGCTGGCCGGCCACGGCCCAGTCGCCGGCCGCCTGCAGGCGCTCGATCCCGGCGAAGTCCACCGAGAGGAGGATGCAGCGCGCCGAGTGCAGCCCGCCCAGGCGGTCGCGCACCGCCTCGTTGAGCAGCCGGTAGTAGAGCGCGCTGCTCTCCCAGCTCATCCCGCCCAGCAGCCCGATCGTCCTCATCGGCGGCATCGTCGCAGCTCGCCGGCGCCCGGCGAAGAGGTGCGGTCCTGATCTCCCGTGCACGGTCGCCCGCTGCCCACGCAGGCGGAGCTCCTGGGCGACGCCTACACCAGGTCCAGCGGGTCGAGCTGCACCCGCACGTGCTCGGGCACCTTCTTCGCGCTGCGCACGCCCTGCACCTCGGCCAGCGCGTGCGCGAGCGCCGTGCCCTCGGTGCGCGGGACCCGCACGAGGTACCGCTCCCGCTCGCCCTCCTGGCCGGGCCGTGGTCGCTCCGGGACCGGGCCGAGGAGGTCGGCGTCGGCGGGCAGGCGCGCGGCGGCGAGGAACTCCCCCAGCGCCGCCGGCGACCCCACCAGCGACGCCATGCGCGTCACCGGCGGGAACCCCAGCTCCCGGCGGTCGGCCAGCTCCCGCTCGGCCAGCCAGGCCGGGTCCCAGCGCACCAGGGCCTGCACGACGGGGTGCCCGGCGTCGGCGGCCACGACGACCTGGCCCCCGGCCGCGGCGGGGCGCACCAGCGACGCCGCGTTGGCCCAGCGGCGCAGGGTCTCCTCACCGGCGCGCAGGTCGGCGCGGCCGAGCAGCGCCCAGGAGTCCAGCAGCAGCGCCGCGCCGTAGCCGCCCTCGGCCACCGGCTCGGCACCGGGCGTCGCCACCACCAGCGCGGGGCCCGCCGGGACGGTGGCGAGGACCCCGGACGTGCTGCCGGAGGTGCGGACGGTCGTGCCCGGGAAGGCTCGCGCGAGCTCCTCCGCGGTGCGCGACTCCCCCACCACCGCGGCCCGCAGCTTGGTGCCGTGGCAGTGCGGGCAGTCGAAGGTGGCGGCCGGCCGGGCGCACCAGCGGCAGGCCGGGATCCGTGCGCCGCCGGGGCCGGGTCGTGGGGAGATGCCGAGCGGGCCGGCGCAGTGGGCGCACCGGGCCGGGGCCCGGCAGCGGGCGCACGCCAGGGAGGGGACGTACCCGCGGCGCGGGACCTGGACGAGCACGGGGGCGCCGGCGGCCAGCGCCTTGCGCGCCGTCTCGTAGGCGAGCGAGGGCAGGCGGGCGGTGCGGGCGGCAGGGTCGCGGGCCAGCTCGAAGTCGTCGCCCAGCGCCTGCACCCGGGGCGCGGCCGCGCGCAGCACCGCCCGGTCGGCCACCAGCTCGTTCGCCCAGCCGGACTCCACCAGCAGCCCGGCCTCGGCGGTCCGCGAGGTCCCCGCGACGACCGCCGCGCAGGAGTCCAGCCACGCCCGCTGCACCAGCACGTCGCGGGCGTGCGGGTAGGGAGCGCGTTCCTCGGAGTGCAGGTCGTCGCCGTCGTCCCAGACCACCACCAGGCCCAGGTCGCGGACCGGCGCGAACATCGCCGCCCGGGTGCCGAGCACCACCTGCGCGGCGCCCCGGGAGGCGGCGAGGAACCGGCGGTAGCGCTTCTCCGGCGAGTCGTCGGCCCGCAGCACCGTGAACGCGTGCTCCGGGAGCAGGCGCTCCGCCGCCGCCGTCAGCCGGTCGAGGTCGCGGCCGTCGGGGACGACGACCAGGGCCCCGCGCCGCCCCGACAGCGCCGCCCGGCACAGCTCGACCAGCCGGGTCGGCCAGTCCTCACCGGGCAGCGCCGTCCAGACCGCGCGCGCCGGCCGCCCCTCGGCCAGAGCGGCCAGGAGCGCCGGACCTGCCTGGTACCGGGCGAACCCGGCGGGGTCCGGCGGCTCCGGCAGCGCCTCCGGCGTGGGCGACTCGCGCTTCTCCGCGGCGGCCCGGCGCGGCGGGAGCGCCAGCCGCAGCACGTCGCTCGCGGTGCCGGCGTACCGGTCGGCGACGGCCCGCACCAGCCGGGCGACCTGCGGCGTGAGCACCGGCTCACCCGAGGGCACGTGGGAGAGCGGCTGGAGCTTCCCGGCGAACTCGCTGGACCCGCCGAGCTCCCACACCACGCCGTCGACGAGACGGCCGTGGAAGCGGACCCGCACCCGGCAGCCCGGCTGCACGGTCCCGGCGTCCTTCTCCGGCACCGCGTAGTCGAACGGGCGGTCGAGGTGGGCCAGGGGCACGTCCACGACGACCCGGGCGACCAGCACGTGCTCAGTCTCCCCGTCGCTACCGACCGGAACGGCCCCGGGTGACGTGCTGGAACGGCCCCGCTGCAGGGGCCCGGGCCGGGCCTGCGAGGTCCGGGGGGGCAGCGGGGTCCTTCCTCAGCCGACGGCGGCCTGGAGCGCCTCGACCCGGTCCAGCCGCTCCCACGGCAGGTCCAGGTCCGCCCGGCCGAAGTGGCCGTAGGCGGCGGTGGGGCCGTAGATGGGCCGCAGCAGGTCCAGGTCGCGGACGATGGCGCCCGGCCGCAGGTCGAACACCGAGGTGATCGCCTTCTCCAGGACCTCGTCGGCGACGGTGCCCGTGCCGTGGGTGTCGACGAACAGCCCGACCGGGTGGGCGGCGCCGATCGCGTAGGCCACCTGCACCTCGCAGCGGCGGGCCAGGCCCGCGGCCACCACGTTCTTGGCCACCCAGCGCATCGCGTAGGCCCCCGAGCGGTCGACCTTCGACGGGTCCTTGCCCGAGAAGGCGCCGCCGCCGTGGCGGGCCATGCCGCCGTAGGTGTCGACGATGATCTTGCGGCCGGTGAGGCCGGCGTCACCCATCGGGCCGCCGATGACGAACTTCCCGGTCGGGTTCACCAGCAGCCGGTGCCCGCGGGTGGGCAGGCCGAGGGCGGCGAGCTCCGGCTCGACGACGAGCTCCTCGATGTCCGGGGTCAGCAGCGTCTCGATGGAGATGTCCTCGGCGTGCTGCGAGGAGACGACCACGGTGTCGACGGCGACCGGGCGGTCGTCCTCGTAGACGACCGTGACCTGGGTCTTGCCGTCGGGGCGCAGGTAGGGCACCGAGCCGTCCTTGCGCACCGCGGAGAGCCGGCGGGAGAGCCGGTGGGCCAGCGCGATGGGCAGCGGCATGAGCTCGGGCGTCTCGTCGGTCGCGTACCCGAACATCAGGCCCTGGTCGCCGGCGCCCTGACGCTCGATCGCGTCGTCGGCGGTGCCCGCCGTCCGCGCCTCGTAGCCGGTGTCGACGCCCTGCGCGATGTCCGGCGACTGGGCACCGATGGAGACGCTGACGCCGCAGGAGGCGCCGTCGAAGCCCTTGCGGGAGGAGTCGTAGCCGATGCGCAGCACCGTCTCCCGGACGATCGCCGGGATGTCGACGTAGCCGGCCGTGGTGACCTCGCCCGCGATGTGCACCTGACCGGTCGTGATCATCGTCTCGACGGCGACCCGGCTGCGCGGGTCCTGGGTGAGCATCGCATCCAGGATCGAGTCGCTGATCTGGTCGGCGATCTTGTCCGGGTGGCCCTCGGTCACCGACTCGGACGTGAAGAGGCGGCGTGGCACTCGGTACTCCCTGGGGACGGTGGGCGGGGTCGCTCGGTGCGGAGCACCGGGTGCGCACGTTACCGGCGCACCCCGGAGGCGGGCACGACGGCGTGCGTCAGGCCCCCGCGGGCGCGGCCAGCCGGGCCGTGACCGCCGACCAGATGCCGGCGGCGACGGCGTCCTTGCTCCCCCGGGGCACCTCGGTGCTACCGCCGTCCGGCGACAGCACGACGACGGCGTTCTCCGCCCGGCCGAACACCTGCCCGGCCGAGACGTCGTTCACGACGAGGAGGTCGCAGCCCTTGCGGGCGAGCTTGGCCCGGGCGTGGGTGAGCACGTCCCCGTCCCCGTCGCCGGTCTCGGCCGCGAAGCCGACGACGAGCTGGCCCGGGACCCGCTTGGTGACCAGCTCGGCCAGGACGTCGGGGTTGCGCACCAGCGGCACCGATGCCGGCTCGCTCGCCGAACCCTTCTTCAGCTTGGTGGCGGCGACGTCCGCCGGCCGGAAGTCGGCCACGGCCGCGCTCATGACCACGACATCGGCCGCCGCCGACTCGGCGAGCATCGCCGTCCGCAGCTCCTCGGCGGTGCCGACGGGCACCACGCGGACGCCGAAGGGCGCCGGCAGCTCGACGTTGGCGGCGACCAGCACGACCTCGGCGCCACGGGCGGCGGCGACCCGGGCCAGCGCCCAGCCCTGCTTGCCCGACGACCGGTTGCCCAGGTACCGGACCGGGTCCAGGGGCTCCCTGGTGCCGCCGGCGCTGATCACGACCCGGCGGCCCGCCAGGTCCGGGGCGAGCGTGTCGGCGCCCGCGGCGAGGACCACCGACGCCAGCGCGGCGATGTCGGCCGGCTCCGGGAGCCGGCCGGGGCCGGAGTCGGGCCCGGTGAGCCGACCGACGGCCGGCGGCAGCACGATCGAGCCTCGGCGGCGCAGCGTCGCGACGTTGTCCTGGGTGGCCGGGTGCAGCCACATCTCGGTGTGCATCGCCGGCACGAAGACGACCGGGCAGTGCGCGGTCAGCAGCGTGGCGGTGAGCAGGTCGTCGGCCCGGCCCATGGCGGCGCGGGCCAGCAGGTCGGCGGTGGCCGGGGCGACCACCACGAGCTCCGCCTCCTGGCCGATGCGGACGTGCGCGACCTCGGGGACGTCGGACCACACGTCGGTGGTGACGGGGTTGCCCGAGAGCGCTTCGAAGGTCGCCGCCCCGACGAAGTGCAGCGCCCCCGGGGTGGGGACGACGCGGACGTCGTGGCCGGCCTCGGTGAGGGCTCGCAGCAGCAGCGCGGCCTTGTACGCGGCGACCCCGCCGCTGACCCCCAGCACGATCCGGCTCATGCGCTCATCCTCTCCCAGACGCGACGACGCCCCCGGCAGCTGCCGGGGGCGCCATCACAACGAGCGAGACGGCTGGGCACGTCACCAGCCGTCGGCCCCGTCGCAGGGCCCCGTGCCGAGCGTGCGAGGCGTGGGGAGCGACGGGGTCCTCTTTCAGTTCTCGCCGGCGGTGTGGGCGAGCAGGCCCTCGTTGATCTCGCGCAGCGCGATCGACAGCGGCTTCTCCTGGGGCGCGGTGTCGACCAGCGGGCCGACGTACTCCAGCAGGCCCTCGGAGAGCTGGCTGTAGTAGGCGTTGATCTGGCGCGCGCGCTTGGCGGCGAAGATCACCAGGCCGTACTTGCTGCTGGTGCGCTCGAGCAGCTCGTCGATCGGCGGGTTGGTGATGCCCTCGGGGGCGGGTGCGACTCCGGACACGGTCGGACGGGTCTCCTCGATCGTTTCGTGGGAGCGGGCGGGCCGGCGGAACCGGCGGGCTCACTCGTGGGCGCTCGCGCCCGGAACCGGTCCGGGCGAGGGCGCAGTCAACAAGCCTACCAACTCGTCCGCGGCGCGGGCGACGTCGTCGTTGACGACCACCACGTCGAACTCGCCGGAGGAGTCCAGCTCGGCCTGCGCGATCGCCAGCCGCCGCTCCTGCACGGCGGCGGGCTCGGACCCGCGGCCGGCCAGCCGGCTGACCAGCTCGGCCCACGACGGCGGGGCGAGGAAGACCAGTTGGGCCTCCGGCGCGCGGGCCCGGACCTGCCGGGCGCCCTGCAGCTCGATCTCCAGCAGCGCCGGCCGGCCGGTGGCCAGCTGCGCCTGCACCGGGGCGAGCGGCGTGCCGTAGCGGTTGCCCGCGTACTCGGCCCACTCCAGCAGCCCGTCGGTGGCGATCAGCCGGTCGAACTCGGCGTCGGCGACGAAGTGGTAGTGCACGCCGTCGACCTCGCCGGGCCGGGGGCGACGAGTGGTGGCCGACACCGACACCCAGACCTCCGGATGCCGCCGCCGGACCTCGGCGACCACGGTGCCCTTGCCGACCCCGGAGGGTCCGGAGAGCACGGTCAGCCGTGCCGGTGTCGCTGCAGCCACTCGTCGTCCTCGCCCGGGGTCGTCGGCGGTCCCGACGACCCTCCTCAGACGGAGCCGTCGGCGGGGACCTGCTCGGCGTCGACCTTCTCGCCGCCGAACTCGGCCTCCAGCGCCCGCCGCTGGTTGGCGCCCAGACCCCGCACGCGTCGTGTCGGGGAGATCTCCAGGCGTTCCATGATCTTCGCAGCCCGCGCCTTGCCCACACCGGGCAGGGATTCCAGGACGGCGGAGACCCGCATCTTGCCGATCACTTCGTCGGTCTCGCCCTGCTTGAGGACGTCGCCGACCGTGGCGCCCTTGCTCTTGAGTCGCTCGCGCAGCTCGGCGCGCGCCTTGCGGGCGGCGGCCGCCTTCTCGAGGGCGGCGGCCCGCTGTTCCGGGGACAGGTCAGGCAGGGGCATGGTGCAACCCAATCGTGTCGTCGTCGGCCGAGGTCCGACCGGCGGTCGTTCGGTTCCTGGAGACGCACCGCGCCTCCGCTGCGAGCCTCACGGTCGTGGTGGTGCCCGGCAAATCCGCAGGTCACGCACGGACTCGGAGATCAACCGAACGGCCCGGCGACCCGGTGTTCACGCATTCGCCACCTTGTCCCTCACCCAGTGTGATCACCCCAGGTCAGGGTCGGTATCCGGACGGAGCGGTTTCGTGGCGGCGGCTGCCCGGGAGCGCGGTGGGCGCGGCCCCGACACGCCGACGACACGACACGCCCGGCAGGCGGCTCAGGTCGCCAGGGCCTCCGCCCAGCGCTCGGCCGCGGCCCGCAGCGCCGCGGGGTCGGGGCCGGCGCCCAGCACGTCGCGGGACACCGTGGGGACGACGGCCGCGCGGTCGCCGAACAACCGGCGCAGGTCGCTCACCGTCCCGCCCTGCGCACCGAGGCCCGGTGCGAGCACCGGACCGCCCAGACCGGTCAGGTCGACGTCGAGCTCGCGCAGCGTCGCGCCGACCACCACCCCGAAGGAGCCGGTCGTGGGGCCGAACCCGGTGGCGAGGTCCCGCACCGCCGCGGGGTCGGGCAGCGGGTCGCCCACGACCCAGCCCGGCGTGTTCCAGCCGCGCACGGTGTCCACCACGACCTGCGCGGCCGACCGCTCCCCCACCAGCGCGTGCTGGAGGGTCGCGGCGTCGGGGTTGGAGGTGCGGGCGAGCACGAACAGCCCGCCGCCGTGGTGCCGCGCGCTGTCCACCGCCGGCTGCAGGGAGCCGGGGCCGAGGTAGGGGCTCACGGTCATCGCGTCCACCGCCAGCGGGTGGTCCGGGCGGAGCAGGTCTGCGTAGGCGGCCATCGTCGAGCCGATGTCGCCGCGCTTGGCGTCCAGCAGCACGAGCGCGCCGGCCGCGCGGGCTCGGGCCACCCCCTCCTCGAGGACGGCGAGGCCGCGGGAGCCGAACCGCTCGTAGAAGGCGATCTGCGGCTTGAGGACGGCGACCGAGCCGGCGAGCGCGTCGACGACGGCGTCGGTGAACCGGCCCACCCCGTCGGCGCTGTCGGGCAGCCCCCAGGCGTCGAGGAGCGAGGCGTGCGGGTCGATGCCGACGCACAGCGGCCCGCGGTCCGCTACCGCGTCGGCCAGCCGGTGCCCGAACGGCGCGGTCACGGCGCCACCGCCCGGGGCAGGGTCTCCCCCAGCGCGGCGACGCAGCGCTGGGCCAGGAGCGGATCGGCGAAGGCGCCGGCGGCGGTCTGCACCGCGTCCGCCCCGGCGGTGACGAGCGCCTCGAACGACGCCGGGTCGGTCACCCCGCCCATCGCCAGGACGTCGAAGCGGGCGCCGCTCTGCTCCCGGAGGGCGACCAGCCGCCGGGTGAAGTCCAGCGCCGACTCGCGCACCGCGATCCCCGACAGCCCGGCCAGCTCCCGCCCGGGGAAGGTGGGCGTGCCGTCGCTGCGCCGCACGCGGCTCTGCACGGTGTTGATCCCGGCGATCCCGTCCACCAGCGGTGCCAGCCGCGGGACCAGGGCGGCGAGCCGGTCGGCGTCGAGCCAGGAGAGCTTGGCCACCAGCCCGGTGCGGTCGTCCAGCGCCCGGCGCACCGCCTCGACCACCGCGACGGTGGCGTCGGCGTCCAGGCACAGCGGCGGCTTCACGCCGGCCGCGGAGCGGTCGAGGGTGTTCGGGCAGGACAGGTTGAGCTCGACCACCGTCGCACCGGACTCCTGCGCCAGCAGCGCGGTGCGCACGAAGTCCGCCGCGAGGTCGTCGCCCTCCCCCATGACGCTGACCAGCAGCACCTGCTCCTCGCCCACGGCGTCCACGGCGCGGGCGAGGTCCGCCATCCACTCCCCGGGCTCCGGCGACGGGACGCCGAAGGAGTTCACGCTGCTCACCGCCGCTGACCCCGGCGCGACCCAGTCCCACGGATCGGAGACGACGTCCGCGCCGGCCCCCGGGGGGAGGCTGACGGTCTGCCCCGGGGCGACGGTCCAGTTCGGCGCCTCGTTCGGCGGGTGCGCCCGACCCCGGACGGTCTTGTAGGTGAGCACGTTCCAGCCGTTGGCGACGTTGTGCCGCACCCACGCCGCGCTGCCGTTGAGGACGCAGGAGGAGACCCCGATCGGGAAGCCCACCGTGCGGCCCAGCAGCGGCCAGCGCCGGCCACCCGCCGTCGGCCGCTCGGGCAGCAGCAGGCCCAGCGGCCGCTCCAGGTTCTCCCGGAAGGAGCCCAGCACGTCGTAGGCCGGAGTCGCCAGCCCGTGCGCGGCGAGCAGGTCGCCCTGCCGGGCGGTGACGAGCACGCGCGTCAGCAGCGGCAGGTCCTCCGCGCCGACGGCTCCGGTCGCCAGACGAGCCGCCAGGTCGCCGGCCGCGCCGGTCAGGGCGTCGAGCTCCGCCTGCGGGGGCCGCCCGAACCGGGTGACCCCCGCGGTGAACGCCGCGGGCAGGCCGTCGACCAGGCCGCGGGCGACGAGGTCGTCCCGCAGCCGGGCCACGGCGCCGGGTGGCGCCGAGGTCACTTCCCCGTCCCTGCGAACGTGCTCGGGCCGCCGTGGGTGCCGCCGGCCAGCGCCGCGTGCACCTCCTGCAGGCTGCGGACCCCGATGCCGCCGTGCCGGAGCGCCTCGATGCCCTGCACCGCGGCGGCCATGCCCTGCACCGTCGTGATGCACGGGATGCCGGCGCTCACCGCGGCGGTGCGGATCTCGTAGCCGTCCAGCCGCGGGCCGCTGTTGCCGGGGGCCCCGAAGGGCGTGTTGAACACCAGGTCGACCTCGCCGGCCTGGATCCGCTCGACGACGTTGCCCGGGCCCTCGCTGAACTTGCCCACGACCTCGGCCGCGACGCCGTGCCGCCGCAGCACCTGGGCGGTGCCGGTGGTGGCCAGCAGGCGGAAGCCCAGGTCGGCCAGCCGCTTGATCGGGAAGACCGCCGAGCGCTTGTCCCGGTTGGCCAGCGACACGAACACCGTGCCGTCGGTCGGCAGCGAGCCGTAGGCGGCGGCCTGCGACTTGGCGAACGCCGTCCCGAACTGCGCGTCCAGGCCCATGACCTCGCCGGTCGACTTCATCTCCGGGGAGAGCACGGTGTCCACCCCGTGGCCCTCGACGGTGCGGAAGCGGTGGAAGGGCAGCACCGCCTCCTTCACGGCGATCGGGGCGTGGTCGGGCAGGTCGGTGCCGTCACCGGTCGCCGGGAGGACGCCGGCCGCACGGAGGTCGGCGATCGACTCCCCGACGGCGATCCGCGCGGCGGCCTTCGCCAGCTGCACCGCCGTCGCCTTGGACACGAAGGGCACCGTGCGGCTGGCCCGCGGGTTGGCCTCGATGACGTAGAGGATGTCGTCCTTGATCGCGTACTGGACGTTCATCAGCCCGCGGACGCCGATGCGCTCGGCCAGCTTCCCGGTCGCCGCACGGATCTTCAGCAGGTCGGCCGAGCCAAGGGTGATCGGCGGCAGCGCGCAGGCCGAGTCGCCGGAGTGGATGCCGGCCTCCTCGATGTGCTCCATGACCCCGCCCAGGTACAGGTCGGTGCCGTCGTAGAGGGCGTCGACGTCGATCTCGACGGCGTCCTCCAGGAAGCGGTCGACCAGCACCGGGTGGTCGTCGCTGACCTCGGTCGCCTTGGCGATGTAGCCCTCGAGCGTGGCGTCGTCGTAGACGATCTCCATGCCGCGGCCGCCGAGCACGTAGGAGGGGCGCACCAGCACGGGGTAGCCGATCCCCATGGCGATCGCGTGAGCCTCGGCGAAGGTCGTCGCCGTGCCGTGCTTGGGGGCCAGCAGCCCGGTGTCGGCGAGCACGCGGGAGAAGGCCCCGCGGTGCTCGGCGGCGTCGATCGCCTCGGGCGAGGTCCCCAGCACCGGGACGCCGGCGTCCTTGAGCCGCTGCGCCAGGCCCAGCGGCGTCTGCCCTCCGAGCGTGCAGATGACCCCGGCGACCGGACCGGCCGCGCGCTCGGCCTGCACCACCTCCAGGACGTCCTCGAAGGTCAGCGGCTCGAAGTACAGCCGGTCGGCGGTGTCGTAGTCGGTGGAGACGGTCTCGGGGTTGCAGTTGACCATCACCGCCTCGTAGCCGGCGTCCTGCAGCGCCATGACCGCGTGCACGCAGGAGTAGTCGAACTCGATGCCCTGGCCGATCCGGTTGGGGCCGGAGCCGAGGATCAGCACCGCCTCCTTCTCCCGCGGCTGCACCTCGGTCTCCTCGTCGTAGGACGAGTAGTGGTACGGCGTGCGGGCGGCGAACTCGGCGGCGCAGGTGTCGACGGTCTTGTAGACCGGCCGCACGCCGAGCCGCCAGCGCAGCGCCCGGACGCCGTCCTCACCGGCGAGCTCGGGCCGCAGCGCGGCGATCTGCCGGTCCGAGAGCCCGTGCCGCTTGGCCCGCCGGAGCAGCTCCGGGGTCAGCGACGGCGTCTCGCGGACGTCCGCGGCCACCTCGCGCACGAGCGCGATCTGGTCGACGAACCACGGGTCGAAGCCGCTGGCCTCGGCGACCTGCTCGACCGTGGCGCCGGCGGCCAGCGCCGCCTCGGCGGTGTAGAGCCGGCCGTCGACCGGGGTGCGCAACGCCTCGAGGAGCTCGTCGGCCGACCGCGTCTCCGCGCCCCCGGTCCAGAACCCGGCGACCTTGGTCTCGGTGGACCGCATCGCCTTGCCCAGCGCCTCGGGGAAGTTGCGGCCCATCGCCATGACCTCGCCGACGCTCTTCATCGTCGTGGTCAGCCGGGGGTCGGCGCCGGGGAACTTCTCGAAGGCGAACCGCGGGATCTTCACCACGACGTAGTCCAGCGTCGGCTCGAACGCCGCCGGGGTGACGCCGGTGATGTCGTTGGTGATCTCGTCGAGCGTGTAGCCGATGGCGAGCTTCGCGGCGATCTTGGCGATGGGGAACCCGGTGGCCTTGGACGCCAGCGCGCTGGAGCGGGAGACCCGGGGGTTCATCTCGATGACCACCAGCCGCCCGTCCGCCGGGTTGACGGCGAACTGGATGTTGCAACCGCCGGTGTCGACGCCGACCTCGCGCAGGACGGCGATGCCGACGTCGCGCATCCGTTGGTACTCGACGTCGGTGAGCGTCATCGCCGGCGCCACCGTGACCGAGTCACCGGTGTGCACGCCCATCGCGTCGATGTTCTCGATGGAGCAGATGACGACCACGTTGTCGCTGCGGTCGCGCATCAGCTCGAGCTCGTACTCCTTCCAGCCGAGCACCGACTCCTCGATGAGCACGGTGTGCACCGGGGAGTCGGCCAGGCCGTGGGCGGCCATGCGGCGCAGCATGGCCTCGTCGGTGGCGAAGCCCGAGCCCAGGCCGCCCATGGTGAAGCTGGGCCGGATGACGACGGGGTAGCCGACCTCCTCGGCGGTGGCCAGCGCCTCCTCGACGGTGGCGCAGACGTTGGACCGCGGGGCGTCGGCGCCGATCGACCGGACGATGTCCTTGAACTTCTGCCGGTCCTCGCCCCGGTTGATCGCGTCGACGTCGGCGCCGATGAGCTGCACGCCGTACTTCTCCAGCACGCCGTTCTCGTACAGGCCGATGGCGATGTTGAGCGCCGTCTGCCCCCCGAGGGTGGCCAGCAGCGCGTCGGGCCGCTCCTTGGCGATGACCTTCTCGACGAACTCCGGCGTCAGCGGCTCGATGTAGGTGGCGTCGGCGATCTCGGGGTCGGTCATGATCGTCGCCGGGTTGCTGTTGACCAGGCTGACCCGCAGCCCCTCGGCGCGCAGCACCCGGCAGGCCTGCGTGCCGGAGTAGTCGAACTCGGCGGCCTGGCCGATGAGGATCGGCCCGGAGCCGATCACCATCACGTGCTCGATGTCGGTGCGCTTGGGCATCAGTTGGTCTCCCCCGTGCTCGACTGCACCGTGGTGGGTGGGCTGACGGCCGGGCCGTCACCGGTGCGGGCCGCCTCCATCAGGTCGACGAAGCGCTGGAACAGCGGCGCCGCGTCGTGCGGGCCGGCCGCGGACTCCGGGTGGAACTGGACGCTGAAGGCCGGGGCGTCGACCAGCCGCAGCCCCTCGACGACGTCGTCGTTGAGCCCGACGTGGCTCACCTCGACCGGGCCGTACGGGGTGTCGGTGGGCCGGTCCAGCGGCGCGTCCACGGCGAAGCCGTGGTTGTGGCTGGTCACCCGCACCGTGCCGCTGACCCGGTCGAGCACCGGCTGGTTCAGCCCGCGGTGGCCGAAGCGGAGCTTGTAGGTCCCCAGGCCGAGCGCCCGGCCGAGGATCTGGTTGCCGAAGCAGATGCCGAACAGCGGGCGGCGGGCGTCGAGCACCCCCCGCACCGCCGCGACCGCGTAGTCCGCGGCCGCGGGGTCGCCGGGGCCGTTGGAGAGGAAGACCCCGTCGGGCCCGGCCGCGAGCAGCTCCTCGGCGGTGGCCGTGGAGGGCAGCACGTGGGTCTCGACGCCGAGCGCGGCCAGGTGGCGCGGGGTCGCGGTCTTGATGCCCAGGTCGAGCGCGGCGATGGTGAAGCGCTTCTCCCCCACCGCCGGGACGACGTAGGGCTCGCCGGTGCTCACCGTCGGGGCGAGGTCGGCGCCGGTCATGCTCTCGGCCGCCGTCACGCGGGCGAGCAGCGCCTCAGCATCCAGCTCGGTGCTGATCCCGGCGCGCATCGCGCCCCGGTCCCGGAGGTGGCGGGTCAGCGCCCGGGTGTCGACGCCGCTGATGCCCACGACCCGCTGGGCGACCAGCTCGTCGTCCAGGCTGCCGGTCGACCGCCAGTTCGACGTGCGGCGGGCGGGGTCGCGGACGACGAAGCCGGCCACCCACATGCGGCTGCTCTCGTCGTCCTCGCCGTTGACCCCGGTGTTGCCGATGTGCGGCGCCGTCATGGCGACGATCTGACCGGCGTAGCTGGGGTCGGTCAGCGTCTCCTGGTAGCCGGTCATGCCGGTGGCGAAGACCGCCTCACCGACCGTCGTCCCCGTGGCGCCGTAGGACTCGCCCCGGAACGTCCGCCCGTCCTCGAGCACGAGCACTGCCTCTGTCACCGTGTTGCCTTTCCGTCCAGGACGGTCGGCGTCCCCCGCAGGAACGTCGCGACCACCCGACCGGGGAGCTCCCGGCCGGCATAGGGGCTGTTGCGGCTGCGGCTGGCCAGCGCCGCGGGGTCGACCACCGCGCGGGCGGCGGGGTCGACGAGCACGAGGTTGGCCGGCTCCCCGGGGGCCAGCGGACGGCCGTGCCCGTCCAGCCGCCCGATGCCCGCCGGGCGGACCGACATGCGGTCGGCGACGCCGGCCCAGTCGAGGCGGCCCGCCTCGACCATCGTCCCGATGACGACCGACAGCGCCTGCTCCAGCCCGAGCATCCCGGGCCGGGCCTGCGCCCACTCGCTCTCCTTGTCCTCCACCGCGTGCGGGGCGTGGTCGGTGCCGACGGCGTCGATCGTGCCGTCGGCCAGGCCCGCCCGGAGCGCCTCCACGTCGGCGTCGGTGCGCAGCGGCGGGTTGACCTTGAAGACCGGGTCGTAGGACTCGGCGCAGGCGTCGGTGAGCAGCAGGTGGTGGGGCGTCACCTCGGCGGTCACCCGGACGCCGCGGGACTTCGCCCAGCGCAGGATCTCCACCGAGCCGGCGGTCGAGACGTGGCAGACGTGCAGCCGCGCGCCGACGTGCTCGGCCAGCAGCACGTCGCGGGCGATGATCGCCTCCTCCGCGGCGGCCGGCCAGCCGGTGAGGCCCAGGCGGGCGGAGCGGTCGCCCTCGTGCATCTGCGCGCCCGCGGTGAGCCGCGGCTCCTCGGCGTGCTGGGCGACGACGCCGTCGAAGGCCTTCACGTACTCCAGCGCCCGCCGCATGAGTGCGGGGTCGCTGACGCAGTGCCCGTCGTCGGAGAAGACCCGCACCCGCGCGGCGGAGTCGGCCATCGCGCCGAGCTCGGCCAGCCGCTCTCCGGCCAGGCCGACGGTGACCGCGCCCACGGGGACGACGTCGACCAGGCCGGCCTCCTGGCCCAGCCGCCACACCTGCTCGACGACGCCGGCGGTGTCGGCGACCGGGTCGGTGTTGGCCATCGCGTGGACCGCGGTGAACCCGCCCAGCGCGGCGGCGCGGCTGCCGGTCTCCACCGTCTCGGCGTCCTCGCGACCGGGCTCGCGCAGGTGCGTGTGCAGGTCGACCAGGCCGGGCAGCGCGACCAGCCCGGCGGCCCCGACCACCTCGGCCCCGGGCACGTCCAGCGCGTCACCGACGGCGGCGATGCGGCCGTCCTTCACCAGGATGTCGGCCGGGTCGCCGCCCAGCGGTCGGGCGCCCTTGATCAGGTACGTGGTCACTGGGGAGAGCCTCCGAGCAGCAGGTAGAGCACGGCCATGCGGGTCGAGACCCCGTTGGCGACCTGCTCGACGATCGTGGAGCGGACGGAGTCGGCCACCTCGGCGGCGATCTCCATGCCGCGGTTCATCGGCCCCGGGTGCATGACGATGGCGTCGTCGGGCAGGGCGGCCATGCGGCGGGCGTCCAGGCCGTAACGGCGGCTGTACTCGCGGGCGCTGGGGAAGAACGAGGCGTTCATCCGCTCGGCCTGCACCCGCAGCATCATCACGACGTCGCTCTTGGGCAGCACCGCGTCCAGGTCGTAGCCCACCTCGGCCGGCCAGCTGCCCACGCCCACCGGCAGCAGGGTCGGCGGGGCGACCAGCGTGACCTCGGCCCCCAGGGTGTGCAGCAACCCGACGTTGGAGCGGGCCACCCGGCTGTGCAGGACGTCGCCGACGATCGTCACGCGCACCCCGTCGAGCCGGCCCAGCCGCTGCCGGATCGTGTAGGCGTCCAGCAGCGCCTGGGTGGGGTGCTCGTGGGTGCCGTCGCCGGCGTTGACCACGCTGCCGCGCACCCAGTTCGCCAGCCGGTGCGGCGCGCCCGACGCGGAGTGCCGGACGACGACGGCGTCGGCGCCCATCGCCTCCAGGGTGAGCGCGGTGTCCTTGAGGCTCTCGCCCTTGGAGACGCTGCTGCCCTTGGCCGAGAAGTTGATGACGTCGGCCGACAGCCGCTTGGCGGCGAGCTCGAAGCTGATCCGGGTGCGGGTGGAGTCCTCGTAGAAGAGGTTGACCACCGTCCGCCCGCGCAGCGTCGGGAGCTTCTTCACCTCACGGCCGGCGAGGGCCTGGTCGATCTGCGCCGCGGTGTCGAGCACCAGCGTCGCGTCGTCCCTGTCCAGGTCCGCGGACTCCAGCAGGTGCCGCTTCACCGGTCCCCCTCCGTGACCAGGACCTCGTCGACGCCGTCGGTCTCGGTGAGGTGCACGCGCACCTGCTGCGACCTCGACGTCGGCACGTTCTTGCCGACGAAGTCGGCGCGGATGGGCAGCTCGCGGTGACCCCGGTCGACCAGCACCGCCAGCTGGACGCTGCGCGGGCGGCCCAGGTCGCGGAGCGCGTCCAGCGCGGCCCGCACGGACCGGCCGGAGTAGAGGACGTCGTCCACGAGGACGACGAGCCGGTCGTCGATGCCGCCGTCGGGCATGACCGTGGGCTCCAGCGCCCGGACGCCGCGCAGCCGCAGGTCGTCGCGGTAGAGCGTGATGTCGGCGGTCCCCACGTCGACGGTCACGCCGGTGAACGCGGCGATGCGGGCGGCCAGCCGGCGGGCCAGCGGCGCGCCACGGGTCGGGATGCCCACGAGGACCAGGTCGGGGAGCCCCCCGTCGGCCTGGTCGGCGCCGTCGTCGGGACGCAGGCTGGCCGCCCGCTCGATGAGCTGGTGGGCCATGCGGTCGACGACGCGGGCGACGTCGGCGGACGAGAGCAGGGTGCCGGGGGTGCTGCCGGGAGACGTGCTCCGGGCAGGGTCGGGCGAGCGGGCCATGAGGCCTCCTTCCCCGCCTCACTGGACGGGTCGTTAAAGGAGTGGTCGGACCGGCGTCGACGGTACTGCACGCCCCCCTCGGGCCCGCCGCCGCCCGGCCGGGCCTGCCGGTGCGCCGTCCGCCTGCGGTTTCGTGCCGTCCCGGCTGTTGTGATCCTCGCTTCGCACGTACGCTGCGTGACGAACAACCCCGATCCGAGACGACGGACAGTGAGCAGACAGCGATGAGCACCGACTACTCACGGGCCCTCGGCGCCCGGCTCCGCGCGATCCGCAACCAGCAGGGCCTCTCCCTGCAGGGGGTGGAGGACAAGTCGCACGGCCGCTGGAAGGCGGTCGTCGTCGGCTCCTACGAACGCGGCGACCGCGCCGTGACCGTGCAGCGCCTCTCCGAGCTCGCGGTCTTCTACGGCGTCCCGGTGTCGGAGCTGCTGCCCGACCCGCGGCCGAGCTCCGCGGTCACCTCGACCAACAAGATCGTGCTGAACCTCGAGTCGCTGGGGTCGCTGCCCGCCGACGAGGCCGGCCCGCTCGCCCGCTACGCCTCCACCATCCAGGCCCAGCGGCACGACTACAACGGCAAGGTCCTCTCGATCCGCGCCGAGGACCTCAAGTCACTGGCGATCATCTACGACATGAGCCCCGACGAGCTCACCTCACGGCTCATCGAGTGGGGCGTGCTCTCCCCCGGCATGGAGGGCATCGTCAGCTCCGGCGGTGACGAGGAGCTCGACGACGACGTGGACGACTCCTGGGGCGACCGCCGGCGCACTCCGCGCTGACAGAAGGACCCCTGCCCCCCACGGCTCGCACGCTCGCCGCGGGTCCCTGCAGGGGGCCGTTCCACCCCGTCACCAGGGTGCTGTCATCGGAGCACCTGATGTGCCAGGGTGCGGCGACCCGGGCGCGCGACCCGGGAGGCTGGAGGCCGGCGTGCCGGCGGTGCAGATGTCCGGGGTCGCCAAGACCTACCGCAGGCGGGGGGGTCAGGAGCTCCGCGCGCTGGACGGCCTCGACATGACGGTCGAGTCCGGCGGGGTGCACGGGCTCCTCGGGCCCAACGGTTCCGGCAAGACCACGTCCATCCGCGTCCTCCTGGGCCTGGTCCGCCCCTCGGCCGGTGACATCCGGCTGCTGGACCGCCCGGTGCCCACCGACCTCCCCCGGGTGATCGGCGACGTCGGCGCCCTGGTCGAGACCCCGCTGTTCTTCCCCGGCTTCACCGGCCGGCGCAACCTCGAGGTGCTCGCCGAGACCGCGGGCGTCCCCGCGGCCCGCGTCGAGGAGTGCCTGGAGCTGGTGGACCTGCGTGAACGCGCCGGGGACCGGTTCAAGGGCTACTCGCTCGGCATGAAGCAGCGCCTCGGCATCGCGGCGGCGCTGCTCAAGGCCCCGCGCCTGCTGATCCTCGACGAGCCCAGCAACGGCCTGGACCCGGCCGGGATCCGCGACGTCCGAGAGCTGATCCGGCGGCTGGGGTCCGACGGCCGGACGACGGTGCTGCTCTCCTCCCACCTGCTCGCCGAGATCCAGCAGGTCTGCGACTCGGTCACCATCCTCGCCCGCGGCCGCCAGGTCGCCGCCGGGCCGGTCTCGTCCGTCCTCGACCGGGCCGGCACGGGGGACGTGCGCGTCGCGGTGCCCGACCCGGCCGCCGCCGCGGCGGTGCTGCACGGCGCCGGCTTCTCCGTCTCCCCCGCGCCCGACGGGCAGATCCTCGTGCACGGCGCCCCCGCGCCGGGCGAGATCACCCGCGTGCTCGCCGGGCACGGCCACTACGTCGAGGAGCTGGTCCGTGTGACCCCTGACCTGGAGAGCGCCTTCCTCGCGATCACCGGGGAGCGGGCGTGAGCGCGGTGGCCGAGCAGCCGACGGCCGCGCCGGTGGGGGCGACGCGGGCGCGGGGCAGCCTGTTCCGCGCCGAGGTGCACCGGTTCACCTCCCGCCGGTTCATCCAGGTGCTCCTGGCGCTGGCCACCCTCGGCTGGCTCGGGGCGGTGGTCATCGGGCTGCTCAACTTCGGTGAACCGACCGCCGCCGACCTCGCCGCCGCGACCGAGCGCCGCGACGAGTTCCTCGCCGGCGAGCAGGAGTTCCGGCAGGTCTGCGAGCAGGACGCCGAGCAGGCGGGGCAGCCCGTCGACCAGTTCTGCGGCCCGCCCATCGACGCCTCGACCGTCCGCGTCGAGGACTTCGTCACCACGGCACCGTTCGACCTCGCCTCCTCCGGCGAGGCCGGCGCGGTGGGCTTCGCCGTCGCCGCGGCGGTGCTCGCCTTCCTGATCGGGGCCACCTGGATCGGGGCCGAGTGGTCCGCCCGCACCATCGTGGCGCTGCTCTTCTGGGTGCCCAGCCGGCTCCGGGTCATCGGCACCAAGACGGGCGTCCTCGCCCTCGCGGCGCTGATCCTCGGCGTCGCCGCGCAGCTCGGGTGGCTGGCCATGGCCTGGCTGCTGGACGCCCTCGTGGGCAGCGACGGCGGGGTCCCCGACGGGTTCTGGTCGGGGCTGCTCGCCGCCCAGGGCCGCGGGATCGTCCTCACGGTGCTGGTCGGCCTCATCGGCTTCGGCCTGGCGAACCTGGTGCGCAACACCGGGGCGGCCCTGGGCGTCGGCTTCGTCTACTTCGCGATCGCGGAGAACGCGCTGCGCATCCTCGAGCCCACGACGGACCGGTGGCTGCTGTCGACCAACTCCATCGCCCTGGTCCTCCCGGGCGGGCTGGAGCTCGTCGACTTCGGGGGCGGGCCCTCACCGGCCGCGCCGGCCACCTACCTGGTCACCAACCTGCAGGGCGGCCTCGTCGTCGGCTGCTTCGCCGCGGTGCTCGTGGGTGTCGGCACCTGGCTGTTCCTCCGCCGCGACCTGCACTGAGCACATCGTCGTCCTCCGGACGACACCGCGGCCAGGTGCCGTCTCGACCTGCGACGAGCGCGTCCGCCGACGTCTCGGGGACCCCTCCGGGGCCCCGCTCGACGCCGGCCCGGCATGACGGCGGGCCCCTGCGGAGAGGTCGGACGCGTCCGGGTCAGCGGGTGGTGAAGGACCACTCCTCGGCGGCGACGGGCAGGCCCGCGCGGTCCACGACCCCGGCCGTCAGCACCACCGTGTACGTCGTCGCCGCGGCGAGATCCGCATCCGGGTTGAGGACCACGGTGTTGTTCGTGGCGTTGTAGTTCACCGCCGTCGGCACCTGCGATCCGTCCGGTGCCTCGAGCCACACGACGGAGGCATCCGGTTTGGTCATCGGCTCGTCGAAGGTGATGAACACGTTCGCGGCGCGGCCGACGCCGGTGGTGTCGCGGTCCGGCGTACGGGTGGTCACCGTCGGCGCCACGGTGTCCTCCGAGGCCGCGCCGACGGTGAACGTCCAGCTGGTCGGTGCTAGCGCGTTGCCGGCCACGTCTTCCACCCCGTCGGTCAGCACGACCGTGTACGAGCCGGCCGCCAGGTCGCTTCCCGGGTTCAGGATGACCGTCCTGGTCGTGGCGTTGTAGTTGACCGCGGCGGGCACCCGCGACCCGTCCGCCGTCTCCAGCCACACCGCCGAGGAGTCCGGCTTGACGACCGGCTCGCTCATACCGGCCAGCACGTTGGCCCCCTTGGCGACGCCGGTCGCGCCCGGTGGAGGCGACTGGCTGGTGACCCTCGGCGGCACGGTGTCCCCGGACGCCGTCCCGCTCGTGGTGAACGTCCATGTCGTGGGCGCCAGCGCGTTGCCGGCGAGGTCCTTCACACCGTCGGTCAGGACGACCTGGTAGGTGGTGCCGGCGGCGAGATCGGCGTCCGGGTTGACGATCACCGTGTTCGTCGTGGCGTTGACGTTGACCACCGCGGGCACCGTCGAACCGTCCGGCGCGGCCAGCCGGACCGACGTCGCGTCGGGTTTCGCCACCGCCTCGCTCATGCCGACCAGCACGTTCACGCCCCGGGCCACGCCGGTCGCGCCGTCCTCCGGTGCACGGCTGACGACGGTGGGCGGGGTGCGGTCGTTGTCCGGGCCCTCGCCGCTGGTGACGAAGGACCAGCTGGTCTTCGGGAGCGGGTTCCCGGCGGCGTCGGTGACCGTCGCGCTGACGGTGGCGGTGTAGCGGGTGCCCGCTGCCAAGGGGTCGGTCGTGCCCGGGAACGGGTTGAGGGTGGCCACCCCGGTGGTCCGGTTGTAGGCGACCCCCGCCGTCAGCGCCGTCCCGTCGGAGGCGGACAGCGTGAAGGTCGAGGCGCTCAGCCCGGTGACCGGCTCGTCGAAGCCGACGGTGACGTTGGTCAGCCGGCCCACGTCGCGGGCACCCGGTGCCGGCGTGTGGCTGACCGGCTTGGGCGGCAGCAGGTCCTGGGCGAAGGTCTCGCAGCCGGGCGCCGGGCCGGTCACGTCGGCGAGACCGTCGACCAGCATGGACTCCCGCGGCAGCGGCTCGGTGTGCCCGATCCCGATGGCGTGACCGTCCTCGGTGAGCAGCGCCTGCCGCCGCTGGACCTCGGTCAGGCCGTCGCTGTTGCGGAAGCCGAGGTAGGGGGCGCGGTACCGCACGAGGAAGCCGCCGTGGACCCCCGGGTCGGCCTCGATGGCGTCCGGGGTGGCGCGGTACTTGCCGCTCTCGTTGCGGAACTCGCCGGAGTCGAGGACCGACGGCGGGATGACGGTGCCGTCGAAGCGCGTGGCGACCCCGCGGACGACGACGGAGTCGGAGGTCCCGTCCCCGTTCTCGTCCGCCGCCTCGGGGGTGCCGGTCCAGCGGATGTCGTCGACGGTGACCTCGTTGCGGATCGTCCCCGCGTACACCACGACCCGGTCGCCGGGCCTGATGTCGGGCGTGCCGCCGGCCCAGCAGTCGCCCGGGTACACCGGCGCCCCGGCCTCGACGCCGTGGTTGACCTCCAGGCCGACGCCTTCGTCGGTGTTCCAGGCCGGCCCCTCGGCGACGCCGATCACGGCACCGTCGCGGATCACCTCGACCCGCACGCTCTGGCCGACCGTGCCGTAGCCGAAGACCCCGACGAAGTCGAGGTTGTGGAAGACGGTGATGTTCTTGTTCGGTCCGACCCCCGGACCGGTGAGGGACGCCGACGCCGGCGCCGTGCCGGCCAGAACCGGCGCGACGAGGGCCATCGCCGTCCCGGCGGCGGCCACGCCCCACCGACGACGACGGTCACGGGGTTGCTGCAGCTGGCGCGACAACGGACGCTCCTCGCACTCCGGTGGTCCGGGCCCCTGCCCTCACGGACCCCTGACGGCGCACCCCGCCGGACCCGGTCGACCACCTGCGACTGTGCTGCACCCCGTCGTCGGGGGGACCCCCCGGCAGGGGGGTGCCCCCACCCCCCGAGCCTGGCGAGGCCCGGGTCAGGCGGTGGGGACCTCGGCGGCGAGGATGGCGCCGAGCACGCCGTTCACGTAGCGGGGCGACTCGTCGGTCGAGATGGCCCGGGCCAGCTCCACCGCCTCGTCGATGACGACGGCGTCGGGGACGTCGTCCACCCACAGCAGCTCGTAGGTCGCCATGCGCAGGATCGCGCGGTCGACGTCGGGCAGCCGCTCCAGCGACCAGCCGGAGGTGTGCGCCTCGATCAGCTCGTCGATGCGGGCGCCGTGCTCGTCGACGCCCTCGACCAGGCGGATCGTGTGGTCCGGGACCGGCGGGTTGCCGTCGGCGACCCGCTCGCGGAGCAGCTCGACCCGCTCCCGGCCCCGGACGTCGGCCTCGTACAGGACGTCGACGGCGCGCTTGCGCGCCTTGGTCCGCGCAGCCACGGAGTCAGCCCGCGATCAGTTGACGCGGCCGAGGTAACGGCCGTCGCGGGTGTCGACCTTCAGCTTCTCGCCGGTGCTGATGAACAGCGGCACCTGGATCTGCGCGCCGGTCTCCAGGGTGGCGGGCTTGGTGCCACCGGTGGAGCGGTCGCCCTGCAGGCCCGGGTCGGTGTGCTCGACGACCAGCTCCATGGTCACCGGGAGCTCGACGTACAGCGGGGAGCCGTCGTGGACCGCGACGACGACCTCGGTGTTGTCCAGCAGGTAGTTCGCGCCGTCGCCGACGGTCTCGGCCGGCACGTAGATCTGCTCGAAGGTGTCGCCGTCCATGAAGACGAAGTCGGTGCCCTCCTTGTACAGGTAGGTCATCGACCGCTTGTCCACGGTGGCCGTCTCGACCTTGGTGCCGGCGTTGAAGGTCTTGTCCACGACCTTGCCCGACAGCACGTTCTTCAGCGTCGTCCGCACGAAGGCCCCGCCCTTGCCGGGCTTGACGTGCTGGAAGTCGGTGACGGTCCAGAGCTGGCCGTCCAGGTTGAGGACGATGCCGTTCTTCAGGTCGTTGGTGGTAGCCATCTAGAGGACCAGCAGTTCCTTGCTCGTGAGGGTCAACAACTCGGGCGCGTCATCGGTGACGATGAGGGTGTCCTCGATCCGGACACCGCCGTGGCCGGGCAGGTACACACCCGGCTCCACGGTGACGGCCATACCGGCGGCAAGCGTACCCGCGCCCTGCTGGCCGATGCCTGGCGCCTCGTGGATCTCCAGCCCCACGCCGTGCCCGAGGCCGTGGGTGAAGTGGTCGCCGTGGCCGGCCGCGACGATCACGTCGCGCGCCGCGGCGTCCACCGCGACGACGTCGGCACCGACGGCGAGCGCCGCCCGGCCCGCGGCCTGCGACTCGGCCACCAGCGCGTAGATCTCCCGCTGCCAGTCGGCCGCGTGGCCGAGCACCAGGGTGCGGGTCATGTCCGAGTGGTAGCCGTCGACGGTGGCGCCGAAGTCCAGCTTGAGGAAGTCGCCGGCGCGCAGCTCGGTGCGGTCGGGCCGGTGGTGCGGCACGGCGGAGTTGACCCCGGCCGCGACGATCGTCTCGAACGACGGCGCCTCGGCACCGAGCGCCAGCATCCGGGCGTCGAGCTCCCGGCCGACCTCCAGCTCGGTGCGCCCGGGGCGCAGCGCCCCCTCGGCGGCGAGCTCGGCCAGCGCCTGGTCGGCGACGGCGCACGCCCGGCGCAGCGACTCGACCTCCCCGGCGTCCTTGACCGCCCGCTGCCCCTCGACCGCCCGGCGCACCGAGGCGAGCTCCGGGACGGTGCCACCGGCGGCGGCGTCGGTGAGCACCCGCTCCAGGCCGTGCAGCCCGTCGACGGTGAGGTCGTGGGACTCGTAGCCGATCCGGCCCGCGCCGCGCCGCACCGCCTCCCGGGCCAGCGCCGGCACGGTCGCCCGGTCCACGAGCAGCTCCAGGTCGGGGACCTGGACCCCGGCCTGGGTCGTGTACCGGCCGTCGGTGCCGAAGAGGTCACCGCCGTCGACCCGCAGCAGCAGCGCGCCGTTGGAGCCGGTGAAGCCGGTGAGGTAGCGGACGTTCAGCAGGTTGGTGACGAGGACGGCGTCCAGCCCGCGCTCGGCGGCGGTGGCGCGCAGGACCTCCCGCCGTCCCGAGGCCGGGCTCACCGCACCCCCCGCAGCGTCATCCACTGCAGCGCCAGCACGTAGCCGTGCACCCCGAGCCCGGCGATGACGCCGTCGGCCACCCGGGAGACGTAGGAGTGGTGCCGGAACTCCTCGCGCCGGTGGATGTTGCTGATGTGCACCTCCACGACCGGCGCGGTCACCGCGGCCAGGGCGTCGTGCAGCACGATCGAGGTGTGCGACCAGCCACCGGGGTTGACCACGATGGGGTCGCCGGCGTCGGTGGCCTCGTGGATCCAGCGCAGCAGCTGGCCCTCGTCGTCGGTCTGGCGCACGGCCACCTCGATGCCGAGCTCCCGGGCGGCGGTCTCCACCAGCTCGACGAGCTGGTCGTAGGTCGTGGTGCCGTAGACCTCGGGCTCGCGGGTGCCGAGCCGGCCGAGGTTGGCGCCGTTGAGCACCTGGATCGTCATGGGTTCTCCGGATGGGGTGGCGGGGCGGGTGGGTGCTCGGCCACGGCGGCCCAGGCCGCGTCCAGCCAGGCCTGGTCGGGGTCGGTCAGGATGCGGGGGTTGCCCAGCCCGTCGAGGACGACGAAGCGCAGCGAGGCGCCGCGGGTCTTCTTGTCCACGCGCATCACCTGCTGCAGCCGCTCCCAGTCGCCGGCGTAGGTGGTGGGCAGGCCCATGGCGGTGAGGAGCTCGCGGTGCCGGTCGATCTCCGCGCGGGTCAGCAGCCCGGCCCGGCCGGCGAGCTCGGCGGCGAAGACCAGCCCGACGGCGACCGCCTCGCCGTGGCGCCAGCCGAAGTCCTCGACCCGCTCCACCGCGTGGCCCAGGGTGTGGCCGTAGTTGAGGAACTCGCGGACCCCGGTGTCGAGCAGGTCCTCCCCCACCGCGGCGGCCTTGACCCGCACCGCCCGCTCGATGAGCTCCTCGGTGTCGCGGCGGCCGGTCGGGTCGGCGGCGAGCAGCTCGAGGATGCGGCCGTCGGCGATGAAGCCGCACTTGACCACCTCGGCCAGCCCCGCGCGGAACTCGTCCCCGGGGAGGCCGGCCAGCAGGTCGGTGTCGGCCAGCACGGCGGCCGGCGGGTGGAAGGCGCCGACCAGGTTCTTGCCCGCCGCGGTGTTGATGCCGGTCTTGCCGCCCACGGCGGCGTCCACCATGCCGAGCAGGCTGGTGGGCACCTGGACGACGCGGATGCCGCGGGTCCACGTCGCCGCGAGGAAGCCGGCCAGGTCGGTGACGGCCCCGCCCCCGACGCCGACGACGGCGTCGGACCGGGTCAGCCCCAGACGGCCGAACTCCTCCCACACCTCGGCGGCGACCTGCGCGGTCTTGGCCGCCTCGCCGTCGGGGACCACGACCGCCTCGGCCGCGACGCCGGCGGTCTGCAGCGTCTCCACGGCGGCGCCGGCCGCGGCGGCGAGGGGCGGCGCGTGGACGACGGCGACCTTGGGCGTGCCGGCGAGCACGAGCGCCAGCTCCGCCTGGGCGCCGGGGCCGATGACGACCTCGTACGGCTGCTCCCCCGCGACCGGGACGCGCCGGGTCACCGGGCCTCCTCCGGGGTCAGGACGGCGAGCACCTCGGCGACGACCTCCTCCGGTGGGCGCCCCGCGGTGGGCACGCGGTGCGTGGCCACCTCCGCGTACAGGGGGGCGCGCTGTTCGAGCATGGACCGCAGCATGGCGCGCGGGTTGACGGCCAGCAGCGGACGGTCGCGGGAGAGCCCCACGCGGCGGGCGGCGGAGGCGACGTCGACGTCCAGCCAGACGACGGTGCCGCCGGCCCGGCCGTGGGCGACCAGCAGCTCCCGGGTGGCGGCGCTGGTCACCGCTCCGCCGCCGAGGGCCAGCACCCCGGTGTGCTCGCCGAGCGCCCGGGCGACCGCCCGCTCCTCGAGCGCGCGGAAGTGCGGCTCGCCGCGCTGGACGAACAGGTCGGCGACCGTCGCGCCGACCTCCTCCTCGACGTCGCGGTCGGTGTCCCGGAAGGGCAGCGCCCGCGCGGCGGCGACCGCCGTGCCGACCGTCGTCTTCCCCGAGGCCGGGGGACCGACGAGGACCAGGGCGGGACCGCTCACCGGTAGGGCAGGGAGTCGAGGTAGGCCTGGGCGTTGCGCCGGGTCTCGGCGACCGAGTCGCCGCCGAACTTCTCGAGCGCCGCGTCGGCCAGCACGAGGGCGACCATCGCCTCCATGACGACGCTGCCCCGGGGGACGGCGCAGGCGTCGCTGCGCTGGTTGATCGCGACCGCCGCCTCGCCGGTGGCGACGTCGACGGTCTGCAGCGCCCGGGGCACCGTGCTGATCGGCTTCATGGCGGCGCGGACGCGCAGCACCTCGCCGTTGGTCATCCCCCCCTCGATCCCGCCGGCGCGGTCGGTGAGCCGCTGGACCCGCGTCCCGCCGTCGGCGAGCACGATCTCGTCGTGGGCCACCGAGCCGCGGCGGCGGGCGGTCTCCAGCCCGTCGCCGACCTCCACGGCCTTGACCGACTGCACGCCCATGAGGGCGGCGGCCAGCCGCGCATCGAGGCGCCGGTCCCAGTGCACGTGGCTGCCCAGCCCCGGCGGCAGCCCGTGGACGACGACCTCGATGACGCCGCCCAGGGTGTCGCCGTTCTTCCGGGCGTCGTCGATCTCGGCGGTCATCCGGGCGCTGGTCGCGGGGTCGGCGCAGCGCACCGGGTCCTCGTCGAGCCGCGGGTTGTCGTCCGGACCGGGGACGATGCCGTCGGGGGCGACGACGGGGCCGATGCCCACGACGTGGCTGACCACAGAGACCCCGAGCGCCTGCCGCAGGAACGCCTGGGCGATCGCACCGAGGGCGACGCGGGCAGCGGTCTCCCGGGCGCTGGCCCGCTCGAGCACCGGCCGGGCGTCGTCGAAGCCGTACTTCTGCATGCCCGCCAGGTCGGCGTGGCCGGGCCGCGGGCGGGTCAGCGGCGCGTTGCGGGCCTGCCCGGCGAGGATCTCGGCGTCGACCGGGTCGGCGGACATGACCGTCTGCCACTTGGGCCACTCGGTGTTGCCCACCTGCACCGCGATCGGCCCGCCCTGGGTGCGGCCGTGGCGGACGCCCCCGGTGAGGGTGACGAGATCCTGCTCGAAGGACATCCGGGCACCCCGCCCGTGCCCCAGCCGGCGGCGGGCGAGCTGCAGGTCGAGGTCGGCCGTCTGCACCTCGACCCCGGCCGGGAGGCCCTCGAGGATGGCGGTGAGCTGCTGGCCGTGCGACTCACCGGCGGTCAGCCAGCGCAACATGCTGGGAAGTCTAGAAGCAGGAGGACCCCGGTCCTCCTCCCCCCTCGCAAGCTCGGGGCGAGCCTCTGGACCGGGGCCGTGCAGAGGGGCGATCACGGCACCGGCGGCAGCCCGCCGATCGCGAGCGCCAGGACGGCACCGGCGAGCAGCGGCGGGCCGAAGGGGACCGTGCTGCGCCAGCCCGCCCGCCGGGTCGCCACCAGGGCCACCGACACCGCCGCCCCGGTGAGCAGGCCGAGGAACACACCGGCGAGCAGCACCCCCCAGCCGAACCAGCCCAGCACCAGCCCCAGGAGCCCGAGCAGCTTGACGTCCCCGAGACCCAGGGCCGCGGGCGCGAGCAGCCGGAGCACCCCCGGGACGAGGAGGGCGACGGCGCCCGCCGCGCCGGCCCGCCCCAGCGGCAGCCAGGTGCCGAGCACGGCGGCGTCGACGAGCAGTGCGGCCCCGCACACGGCGGCGGCCGGCAGCACCACCCGGTCGGGCAGCCGGTGCGCCGCGAGGTCCACGCCGGCGAGCACGACCGCGGCCCCCGCGACCCAGAGCAGCGCCACGGTTGCGGGCCGGACGCCGCCCAGCAGGACGGCGGCGGCCAGCAGCGCGGCCGTGAGCGCCCCGGTCAGCGCGACCCGGGCCGGCGTGGGCAGGGCGGCGTCGTCCCGGGCGGCGAGCCGGACCGAGACGCGGGCCAGCACCGGTCCGAGGATCAGCCCGGCGAGCACCGTGACGCCGGCGAGGACCGGGCGGGACACGTCCACGGCGGTCGGGTCAGCGGGCGTCGAGCGCGGCGCGCATGGCGCCGATGGGGGCCGGCTCCCCGGTCATCAGCTCCACCTGCACGGTGGCCTGCCAGAACAGCACCTCGAGCCCGCCGATCACCGTGCCGCCTGCAGCGGAGACGGTCTCGGCCAGCGGGGTGGGCCAGGGGGCGTACAGGACGTCCAGCACCGTCTGCCCGGGGTGCCACTCGAGGGCGGCCACGGCCGGCTGCCCGCCGACCGGCACGGTGCTGACGACGACGGGGGCCGTCACCCGGGCGCCCTCCAGGGGGAGCACCTGGGCCCGCACGCCGAGGGTCTGCAGCACCCGCACCACGTCACCCGCCCGGGCCGGGTCCCGCACGACGACGTCGACCTGCTCCGCGCCCAGCGAGGCCAGGGCGACGGCGGCGGCCGCCGCGGTGCCCCCGGCGCCGAGCACCGCCGCGTGCCCCACCTCGTCCACACCGGCCACCTGCAGGGCCGTGCCCACACCGGCGACGTCGGTGTTCTCCGCCCGCCAGCCGGCGTCGGTGCGGACGAGGGTGTTCGCCGCGCCCAGCAGCCGCGGGAGCGGCTCGACCACATCGGCGACCGCGACGGCGGCCTGCTTGCACGGCATCGTCACCGAGAACCCGCGCCACTCGTCCCCGAGGCCGGCGAGCAGCACCGGCATCTCCTCGGCCCCGACGTCCAGGGCGTCGTAGGTCCAGCTGGAGAGCCCCAGCGCCGCGTAGGCGGCGCGGTGCAGCAGCGGCGAGAGCGAGTGGCTCACCGGCCGCCCGAGGACCGCTGCCCGCTGCGGCCGGTCAGCCACCGCACCCGAGGCCGGCGTCGGCGCACCGCTGGCGGGCCTGCTGGAACTCGGCGTAGTCGCTGGTGAAGAAGTGCGTCCCGTCCTGCGACTCGAGCACGTAGTACAGGAGGTCGCCGGTGCTCGGGGCCAGCGCCGCCTCCAGGCTCGCCTCGCCCGGCGAGCTGATCGGCGTGGGCGGCAGGCCCTGGCGGGTGCGGGTGTTGTACGGGCTGTCGGTCTGCAGGTCGGTCACGGTGAGCTCGTTGCCGCTCTTGTCCAGGCCGTAGGCGAGCGTCGCGTCGATGCCGAGCGCGATGCCGGCCTCCAGCCGGTTGTAGATGACCTGGGCGACGTCGGCCCGCTCCTCGTCGAGGCGCGTCTCCGACTGGATCATCGAGGCGATGGTGACCACCTCACCGGGTGTGCGCCCGAGGGCGGCGGCCCGCTCCTCCAGCCGCAGCCGTGCGGCGACCCCGTTGAACGTCTCGACCATCCGCTGCAGCATCTCCTGCGGCGTGGTGCCGGGCTCGAAGTCGTAGGTCGCCGGGAAGAGATAGCCCTCGAGCTGCCCGCCCGCGTACGGGGGCAGGGGCAGCGCCGCGGGGTCGGCCGCCGCCTGCAGCTCCGCGAGCGGGGTGCCGGTCTCCTCCGCCAGCCGGGCGAGGACCTGGTCCACGGTGAAGCCCTCGGGCACGGTCACCCGCGAGACCTGGCGGGAGGCCGGGTCGAGGAGCATCTCCAGGGCCCCCTGCCCGCTCATCTGCAGCCGGAGGCTGTAGACGCCGGGCTGGATGCCCGTGGCCGCGGGCTCGGCCTGCGCGGCGTCCACGAACGGGCCGGTGGAGGCGATGACGTCGGCGTCGGCGAGGGTGCGGGCGATGTCGGTGAGGGTGTCGCCCTCCTGCACGCGCACGTCCACGCTCCCGGTGCCCGGGCCGGGGTAGTCCCGGGCGGCCGGGTCGATCATCGAGAGCAGCTGCTGGCCGGCGAGGACGATGCCCACGACCATGCCGCCGAGGATGAGCAGCGCCAGGCCGATGGCCAGCGGGCGGCGGCGCCGCCGCCGGCGCTGGGCGTCGGTGCGCGCGTCGTAGGGGGCGATCGGGATCTCGTCGTCGTGCAGCAGGCCGCCTCCGTCGGGGTCCTCGTGGACGGCGGAGTCGTCGTGCGCGCGCACGTCGGCCGGCTCGGTAGCGGTCTCGTCGCCCCGGCGGCGGCGGAGCGCGCGCCGCCGCGGCCGGTCGTCGTCGACGTTCGCGCCGATGACGTCCAGCCCGCCGGTCGGGTCGTCCGCGGCGGACCGGGCCGGCGGCTCGTCGGGGATGTCGTCGGGGCCGGCGGAGAGCCGGGGCGCGGCGACGGTCGCGTCGTCGTCCACCGCGTCCTCGCGGGGCCGCAGCCGGCCCCACGCACCGCCCGGCAGCGGCGGCAGCGGCGCCGACGGGTGCTGGGCGCCGAAGCCGTGGTCGTCCCGGTCGGCGTGCCGTGAGGTCAGCGGGTGGTCCGACCACCCGCCCGCCGCGCCGAGCGGACCGGTCTCGTCGCCGGAGCGGCCCGGCGGGAAGCCACCCGCGGCAGAGGCACCGGAGCCGGTCCGGAACGGTGCCGGCATGCCGCCGGTCCCGTCGTCGGACGCGTGCCTCCCCCGTCGAGGCTTCCCGCCGGGCGCGGTCACGAGGACGCCTCGCTGCCGCTCGTCGTCCTCGAGACCGTGGCTGCTGCGCTCATGCATGCCCTCGCAAGCTCGGTCATGAGGGCGCCCGCCGGCTGTCGAGGTACTGCTGCAGGATGACCACGGCGGCGGCCTGGTCGATCACCGCGCGCTGGCGACGGCTGTCGACGCCGCCCTCCCGGAGGTGGCTGGCTGCGGTCACGGTCGAGAGCCTCTCGTCGATCAGGTTCACGGGCACGTCCGGGATCCGGTCGGCCAGTTCCTGTGCGTAATCGGCAGCATCCTGCGCGGAGGCACCGGAGGCGCCCGACAGGTGCACCGGCTCTCCCACCACCACCTCTGACACCTCGTGCTCCACGACCAGGGCGGCCAGCCGGTCCAGGTCCGAGCCGTCCTTGGCCCGGCGGAGGGTCTCCAGCGGGCTGGCGAGGGTCCCCGTGGCGTCCGACAGGGCCAGCCCGACCCGCACGGTGCCGACGTCGACGCCGAGCACCCGGCCGCGGGCGCGCCCGGCGCCGGAGCGGCGCGGGGGGATCTGCAGGTGCTGCGGCCAGCCGCCCGAGAGGTCGATCTCGGTGGTCTCGTGCTTCACCGGGGGGAAGCCCTGGCTCAGGTCGATCTCGGTGGTCGGGTGGTACGTCGGCTGCTCCCCCGTCGTCGGGCGCGGACGCGCCGGCGGGACCGCCGGCAGCTCGCGCCGCCGGCCACCGACCGGGCCGGTGTCCTCGGGGTTGTACTCGGTGTCGGACACGTTGGTCACCTTCCCGTGGCGGTCGCGACCGCCTGCTCGCCGGCCTGCAGTGCCGCGGGGATACCCGCGGGGTCGGTTCCGCCCCCCTGGGCGACGTCGGACTTGCCGCCTCCGCGGCCACCGACGGGAGCCGAGGCCGCCTTGAGGACGTCGTCGGCCGACAGCCCCCGGGTGACCGCGGCCGGGTTCAGTGCCGCCACCAGCGCCACCTTGCCACCGGACTCCGACGCCAGCAGCACGACCGCCGCCCGATCGGCGCCCAGCCGGCCGCGGACGTCGAGCGCCAGGGTGCGCAGATCACCCCCGCCGAGGCCGGCCGGCGAGCCGGTGACGACGGCGACGCCACCGACGTCGCGGGCCGACGCGGCCAGCTCACCGGCGGCCGCCAGCGCCTGCTGCGCGCGCAGGTCGGCGAGCTCCCGGTCCAGGTCGCGCATGCGGGAGACCATGCCGCTCACCCGCTCGACGAGGCCGTCCTGCGGCGACTTGAGGATCTCGGCCAGCTGGCGCACCAGGTCCCGCTCGCGCGCCAGGTAGCGGAAACCCTCCAGCCCGACGACGGCCTCGACCCGGCGCGAGCCCGAGCCGACCGAGGACTCACCGGTGAGCGCGAGCGTGCCGATCTGGGCGCTGCCGCGCACGTGGGTGCCACCGCAGAGCTCCCGGGACCACGGGCCGCCGATCTCCACGACCCGCACCTGTTCGCCGTAGGTCTCGCCGAACAGCGCCAGCGCGCCGAACGCCTGCGCCTCGGGCAGCGGCATGTACTGGGCGGTGACCTTGTGGTCGGCGCGGACGGCGGCGTTGGCGACGTCCTCGATGTCGCTGCGCTGCTGGGGGGTGAGCGCACCCTGCCAGGCGAAGTCCAGCCGCAGGTAGCCCGGCCGGTTGTAGGAGCCGGACTGCAGCGCCTGCGGGCCCAGCACCTGGCGCAGCGCGGCGTGGACCACGTGGGTGCCCGAGTGCGCCTGGCAGGCCGAGAGCCGCCACTCGCGGTCGACCTCGGCGGTCAGCTCGGCGCCGGCGCGCAGCTCCCCTTCGAGCACCCGCACCTGGTGGGCCACCAGACCCTTGACCGGGCGCTGGACGTCGATCACCTCGGCCCGGCCGCCGTCCCAGGTGAGGATGCCGGCGTCGGCCACCTGGCCGCCCGACTCGGCGTAGAACGGCGTGCGGTCCAGCACGACCCGGGTGATCTCGCCCGGCCCGGCGGGGCGCGCACCCTCGTCCTCGCCCTCGGCGACGATGCCGAGCACGCGGGAGTCGGTGCGCAACGCCTCGTAGGCCCGCCAGTCGGTCGGCCCGTGCTCGGCGAGCAGCCGGCGGTAGGCCAGGACGTCGACCGACCCGGTGCGCTTGGCGCGGGCGTCGGCCCGGGCGCGGTCGCGCTGCTCCTTCATGAGCGCGCGGAACCCCTCCTCGTCGACGGTGACGCCCTGCTCGGCGGCCATCTCGAGGGTGACGTCGATCGGGAAGCCGTAGGTGTCGTGCAGGGAGAACGCCTGCTGCCCCGACAGCGTCGGGGTGCCCGCCTTCTTCGCCTGCGTCACGGCGGTGTCGAACAGCGCCGTCCCGGAGGCGAGGGTGCGGCGGAACGCCTCCTCCTCGGCGTAGGCCACCGCCGAGATCCGCGCGAAGTCCGTCTCCAGCTCGGGGTAGCTGGCCTTCATGGCGTCCTTGGACACCGGCAGGAGCTCGGGCAGGGTCGCCTCGTCGACGCCGAGCAGCTTCATGGAGCGGACGGCGCGGCGCAGCAGCCGGCGGAGGATGTACCCGCGCCCCTCGTTGCCCGGGGTCACGCCGTCGCCGATGAGCATCAGCCCGCTGCGCACGTGGTCGGCCACGACCCGCAGCCGGACGTCGGCCTCGACGTCCTTGCCGTAGGTGACGCCCGACAGCTCGGCGGCCCGGCGCAGCACCGGCGCGACCTCGTCGATCTCGTACATGTTGTCGACGCCCTGCAGCAGGAAGGCCACCCGCTCCAGGCCCATGCCGGTGTCGATGTTCTTCTTCGGCAGCTCGCCGAGGACCGTGAACTCCTCCTTGCTGCGGACGTCGGCGAGCTCGTACTGCATGAAGACGAGGTTCCAGATCTCCAGGAACCGGTCGCCCGCGGTGTCGACCAGCGGCCCGCCGTCCGGGCCGAACTGCGGGCCGCGGTCGAAGTAGATCTCCGAGCAGGGGCCGCCCGGGCCGGCCGCCCCGGTGTGCCAGTAGTTGTCCTTCTTGCCCAGCCGCTGGATGCGCTCGATCGGCAGGCCCGCGATGCGGTGCCAGGCCTCGGCGGCTTCGTCGTCGTCGAGGTAGACCGTCACCCAGATGCGGTCGGGGTCGAAGCCCAGCCCGCCGTCCTCGAGCCGCCCGGTGATCAGCTCCCAGGCGTGCTCGATGGCTCCTTCCTTGAAGTAGTCGCCGAAGGAGAAGTTGCCGTTCATCTGGAAGAACGTGCCGTGGCGGGTGGTCTTGCCCACCTCCTCGATGTCGAGGGTGCGCACGCACTTCTGCACGCTGGTGGCCCGCGGGAAGGGGGCGGGCTCGCGGCCGGTCAGGTACGGGATGAACGGCACCATGCCGGCGACCGTGAACAGCAGCGAGGGGTCGGGCGACACCAGCGAGGCGCTGGGGACGACGGTGTGCCCGCGCTGAGCGAAGTGCTCGAGGAAGCGGCGGCGGATCTCGGCGGTCTGCATCTCAACTCAGTTCTGCGGGGCCCGCTGCGCGTGCGGAGCGGGCCGGTGGGTCAGAGGTCGGCGGCGTGCGCGCCGCCGCGGCGGGCCGGGAGCTCGACCTGGGACGGGTCCGGCAGCGGAGCGTCGAGCCCCGTGCCGGCGCGCAGCTCCTGCTCCCGCTCGCTCATGGCCTCGCGGACGTCGGCGCCGAAGTCACCGATGGCGTCGGCGAGGTCGCGCAGCCCCTCGGCGATCGAGGCCCCGATGCCGGCCGGCGTCATCTTCTCGGCGGCGGCGGAGAGCTTGCGGACGACGAGCGCCCCGATGGTGATCCCCATCGCGAGCCAGAACAGCCGGCGCATCAGGCGGCCCGCCGGGCGGCCCGGCGCGCACGGCGCGCGTCCTTGTCGCGGCGGGCGGCCTCGGCGATCGCCTGGCCCTCCCGCTTCTTCTTCGCGGCGCTGCGGACGCCGTAGCTGAACGCGGCGACCTTGATCAGCGGGCTGCCCAGGGTGGCGGCGACGACGCTGGTGAGCGCGGCGACGTTGCTGGAGACGTTGGCGGCGTTGCCGGTGATGTCGTCGACGCGCTCCAGGTTGCTGTTCACGTGCGCGACCGTGGTGCTGGCCTGGCCGAGGATCGGCGCGCTCTGCTCGCGGACCTGGCGGATGGTCAGGGTGGTCTCGTCGAGCGTGCGGCCGAGCTTCAGCAGCGGGACGGCCACGAGCACCACCAGCAGCACCAGGGCCCCGGCTGCGATCAGCCCGGCGATCTCTCCTGCGGACACGCGTGCTCCTGTTCTGAGGGGGTGGGGCGCCGGGGGCGACGTTCCGGCGTCGTCACACTAGTCGCGGGCCCGCCGAGCCGTCCGTGCCCCGCCGTGGGCTCAACGCGTGCGGCGCAGGATCGCGCGCAGCTTCGCCAGCCGCTCCCCCAGCCGGGCCTCGACGCCGCGGTTGGTCGGGCGGTAGTAGTCCCTGCCCACCAGCGCGTCGGGCGGGTACTGCTGGGCCACGATGCCGTCCGGGTGGGCGTGGGGGTAGGAGTAGGTCTTCCCGTGGCCGAGCTTCTTCGCCCCCGCGTAGTGCGCGTCCCGCAGCCCGGGGGGCACGGGCCCGGCCAGCCCCGCGCGGACGTCGGCCACCGACTCCCCGATCGCCACCGTCACCGCGTTCGACTTCGGCGCGGTGGCCAGGTGGACGACGGCCTGGGCGAGCGGGAAGTGGCCCTCCGGCATGCCGATGAACTGCACCGCCTGCATGGCGGCCACCGCCGTGGTCAGGGCGGTGGGGTCGGCCATGCCGATGTCCTCGCTGGCGCTGATCACCAGGCGCCGGGCGATGAAGCGCGGGTCCTCCCCCGCCTCGACCATCCGGGCCAGGTAGTGCACGGCCGCGTCGACGTCGCTGCCGCGGATGCTCTTGATCAGGGCGCTGGCGACGTCGTAGTGCTGGTCGCCCTGCCGGTCGTAGCGGACCGCTGCCTGAGCGACCGCCGTCTCCAGCGTGGCGAGGTCGATCTCGGTGGCGCCCACCGCCCGGGCGGCACCGGCGCCGGACTCGAGGGCGGTCAGCGCCTTGCGGCCGTCGCCGCCGGCGATGCGGACCAGGTGCTCCTCCGCCTCGGGGGTGAGCGTGACCGCGCCGTCGAGGCCCCGCTCGCTGGTGAGCGCCCGGTGCAGCAGCCGGCGGACGTCGTCGTCGGTGAGCGGCTGCAGCGCCAGCACCAGGCTGCGGGACAGCAGCGGGCTCACCACGGAGAAGAACGGGTTCTCGGTGGTCGCGGCGATCAGGCTGACGATCCGGTCCTCGACCGCCGACAGCAGGCTGTCCTGCTGGGTCTTGGAGAAGCGGTGCACCTCGTCGATGAACAGCACGGTGCGGCGGCCGGCGTAGGTGAGCTCCCGCTTGGCGCTCTGGATGACCGCCCGCACCTCCTTCACCCCGGAGTCCAGCGCCGACAGCTGGACGAACTGGCGCTTGGTGGCCAGCGAGATGACGTGCGCGAGGGTGGTCTTGCCGGTGCCGGGCGGGCCGTACAGGACCAGCGACATCGGCTCGTCGGACTCGACCAGGCGGCGCAGCGGCGCGCGGTCGCCCAGGAGGTGCTGCTGCCCGACCACCTCGTCCAGCGAGCGCGGGCGCATGCGCACCGCCAGCGGCGCGCCCGGGTCGACGACCGGCGCGCCGGCGTCGTCCGGGGACGGGTCGAACAGCGAACTCACGAGTCGGAACGCTACCCGCGGGGCACGACAGCCCCATGGAGCAGCGACGCATCGGGGACGTGACCGTGGGCGCCATCGGGCTGGGCGCGATGCCCCTGTCCACCAAGGACGGGCGCCCGTCGGAGGAGGACGCCGTCGCTGTCGTGCACGCCGCGCTCGACGCCGGCATGACGCTGATCGACACCGCCGACGCCTACGCCCGAGACGAGGCGGAGTTCGGGCACAACGAGACGCTGGTCGCGCGGGCGCTGGCCGGCTTCGGGGGCGACACCTCGTCGGTGCTCGTGGCGACCAAGGGCGGGCACACCCGCCGCGGCACCGACTGGGAGCTCGACGGGACACCGGCCTACCTGCGGCGGGCCTGCGAGGACTCGCTGCGGCGCCTCGGCGTGGACGCCATCGGGCTCTACCAGTTCCACCGGCCCGACCCGGCGACGCCCTGGGAGGAGTCGATGGGGGCGCTCCGGCAGCTGGCCGACGACGGGCTGGTGCACATGGTGGGCATCTCCAACGCCGACATCGCGCAGATCGACGTTGCCCGGTCGATCGTCGGCGACGCGCTGGTGAGCGTGCAGAACCAGTTCTCGCCGGGCTGGCGCTTCTCCGCCGACGAGCTGGCCCACTGCGCGGGCCACGGCCTGGCCTTCCTGCCGTGGAGCCCGTTCGGCGGCGTCTCCGCCGCGGGGTCGCTGGGCTCGACCGCGCCCGCGTTCGCGGAGGTGGCCGACGAGCTGGGGGTGTCGGTGTACCAGGTCACGCTGGCCTGGCACCTCGCCCAGAGCGACGCCGTCGTCCCGATCCCGGGCGCGTCGCGGGTGCAGTCCGTCGTCGACTCGGCGGCCGCCGCCGAGGTCGCCCTCTCCCCCGAGCAGCTGGCCCGGCTCGACGCCGCCTGACCCTCGCCCTCTCCCCCTTCTCCTCGTTGATCATCGTCATCCGGTCGGCCCGACCGGCGTGTCGGCCAGCCGGATGACGATGATCGAGGCGCGGTGGCCGCATCCACAGCACCCGTGGCGATCCACAGATCCCTGCGACGCCTCGGCCGGCGCCACGAGGGCGACCAGCGTCGGCGGCATGTCCCTCCCCCCGACCTGGACGACGAGCGAGGCGCGGGCGGCCGGTCTCACCCGCGCTCGCCTCCGTGGCCCCTCCTTCGTGCGACTCGCACACGGTTTCACCGCCCGGCTGGACGACGCCGTCGACGAGGCCGAGCGGCTGCAGCTGCTCGCCCGCGTGCTCCCCGCGGACGCGGCCTTCAGTCACGGGACCGCCGCCGCACTCCTTGGCGCGCCCGTCGACACACCACGCCGGGCGCACATCGTCCTGACCCCGCGACGGGTCCTCCCGCAGCGAGCTGAGTTCGTGACGCACGCGCGCCGGCTGCTGGCCGAGGACGTCGTCCAGCACCTGGGTCTGCGCCTCACCTCCGGTGCGCAGACCTACCTCGACCTCGCCGAGACGCTGAGGCCGTGGGACCTGGTCGCGGTCGGTGACGCGCGCATGCGGGCCGGCCACCTCGACCCGGTCTCCCTGGCGCGACGCCTGGCACGGGCGGCCCGGGTGCGCGGCGTCGTCCGCGCGCGGGAGTGCGCGCCTCTGCTGTCGCCGCTGGCCATGTCTCACCCGGAGAGCGTCATCCGGTACTGGCTGGCGGTGAGCCACCTCCCGACACCGGTACCACAGGCGCCGGTGCACGACCGGCGGGGTCGGGCCGTGACGCACGCCGACCTGGGCTACGAGGAGTGGAAGGTCGCGCTGGAGTACGAGGGCAGGCAGCACGCAGAGGGCGACCAGTTCGACCGCGACATCGACCGCTACTCGCTCATGGCGGCCGACGGCTGGCTCGTCCTGAGGTTCGCCCGGCGGCACCTGCGGACCCCGTCCGTGGTGCTCGACCGCACCCGTCGGGCGTTGCTCAGCCGCGGCTGGCGGGACCCTCGCGGTTGATCATCGGCAGGTGGCCGGCCGACGCGCCGCCAGGGCCAGCCAGATGGCGATGATCAACCGCAGGCGAGCCATCAGCGGCCGAGGACGTCCCGCAGCGCCGCGACCACGAGCGCGACCCGGTCGGGAGCGGCGTTGGGCCCCATGAGGCCGATCCGCCAGACGGTCGAGGCGTAGGCACCCACTCCCCCGCCGATCTCCAGGTCGTACCGCTCCAGCAGCTCCTTGCGGACGGCAGCCGGGTCGACGCCCTCGGGCACCTTCACCGTCGTCAGCTCCGGCAGCCGGTGGCCCTCGGCGGCGAAGAGCTCTAGGCCCAGTTCGGCCAGCCCCTCGTGCAGCAGCCGGCCCGCCTCGGCGTGCCGCGCGTGCACGGCGTCGAGCCCCTCGTCGAGGATCCGGCCGAGCCCGGCGTGCAGCGACACGACCATGCCGGTCGGCGCGGTGTGGTGGTACGTGCGCCCGCCCGACCCGGCGGCCTCACCCGCGTAGCCACCGAGCATCCCGAGGTCGAGGTACCAGCTCTGCGGCCTCTCGACCCGCCGCTCCCAGGCCCGGTCGGAGATGGTGAACGGGGCCAGCCCCGGCGGCACGCCCAGGCACTTCTGCGAGCCTGCGTACGCCAGGTCCACACCCCACTCGTCCAGCCGCACCGGGATGCCGCCCAGCGAGGTGACGCAGTCGGCCAGCAGGAGCGCGTCACCCTTGCCGGCGGCCAGCGGCTCGAGGTCCGAGCGGACCCCGGTGGAGGTCTCGGCGTGCACGGCCGCGATGAGCTTCGGCGACGGGTGCGCCGCCAGGACGCGCTCGGCGTCGACCGGCTGCCCCCACTCGTGGTCGACCGCGACGACCTCGGCCCCGCACCGGGCGGCGACGTCGGTCATCCGCTGCCCGAACAGGCCGTTCACCGCGACGACGACGACGTCGCCCGGGCCCACGGTGTTGACGAAGGCGGCCTCCATCCCCGCCGAGCCGGTGGCCGACAGCGGGAGCGTGCGGCGGCTCGCCGTGCCGAACACCTGTCGCAGGCGGTCGGATGTCTCGTCCAGGATCTGCAGGAAGAGCGGGTCCAGGTGGCCGAGCAGCGGCTGCCCGAGGGCGACCATGGCCTCCGGGTAGGGGTTGGACGGACCGGGACCGAGCAGGGTGCGGGCACGCAGCGGCATGCCCGGACGCTACCGAGAGGCCACGATGAGCGCCGAGTCACCGGAACCGCTCCGTCACGACGAGGCCCGCGCCATGTGGTCGGCCTACGTCGAGGGGCGGGGCGAGCCCGTCCCGCCCGGTGACGAGCCCCCGGTCGAGCGGTTCGGGGACAACCCGCCGCTGGCCGACGAGCTGATCGGCCTGGTGCTGGCCGGCACCAAGCGCGCGACGGCGGCACTGGTCGTGGACTTCCTCGACGACGACCAGCCGCTGCCGCGCATCGGCGGGCACTGGATCGCCTGCGACGGCAGCGGGGCGCCGCGCTGCGTCCTCCGGACGACGGAGCTGCGGCTGGGCCCGCTGCGCAGCGTGGACGACGCCTTCGCCCGGGACGAGGGCGAGGGCGACCGGACGCGGGACAGCTGGCTGCGCGAGCACGACCGCTACTTCCGGCGCACCCTTCCCCGGCGCGGCCGGAGCTGGTCCGACGACCTCGAGGTGGTCTTCGAGCGCTTCCGGGTCGTCTGGCCGCCCGAGGTGGCCGACTGACGGTAGGCGTCGTCGGGTCCCATCGCCCGAGGAGCCGGGACCGCCCACCACCCCGGGCCGGTCGGCTACTTCGTGGGGTCGGACGGGCCCGGGGCGCCGGGCTCGCCGGGCAGCGGCGGCTCCTCCGGCTTCGCGTCGATCCCCGCCTCCTTGCGCTGCGCCTCGGTGATCGGTGTCGGCGCGCCGGTCAGCGGGTCGAATCCGGCGCCCGTCTTCGGGAAGGCGATGACCTCGCGGATCGAGTCCACCCCCGACAGCAGCGCCGAGAGCCGGTCCCAGCCGAGCGCGGCGCCCGCGTGCGGCGGCGGCCCGTAGGCGAACGCCTCCAGGAAGAAGCCGAACCGCTCGCGGGCCTCCTCGCGGGACATGCCGAGGGTCTCGAACACCCGCTCCTGCAGCTCGGCGTCGTGGATGCGCACCGAACCGCTCATCACCTCGTTGCCGTTGATCACCATGTCGTAGGCGTCGGACAGCGCCGCGCCCTTGTCCTCGGCGAACCGGTCGCGCCACTCGGGGGTGGGCGAGGTGAAGGGGTGGTGCATGAAGGTCCAGTCGCCGTCCTCGGTCTCCTCGAACATCGGGAAGTCGACGACGAACAGGAACGACCAGGAGCCCGGCTCGATCAGCTCCAGCCGCTTGGCGATCTCGTTCCGCGCCGCCCCGAGCAGCTCCTGCGAGGAGCGGCGCGCGCCGGCGGCGAAGAAGACGCAGTCACCCGGCTTCGCCCCGACGGCCTCGACCAGCCCCGCGCGCTCGGCGTCGGAGATGTTCTTGGCGACCGGCCCGCCCAGGGTGCCGTCCTCGGCGATCGTCACGTACGCCAGCCCGCGGGCGCCGCGCGACTTCGCCCAGTCCTGCCACGCGTCGAACGCCCGCCGCGGCTGCGAGCCGCCACCGGGCATGACGACGGCGCCGACGTAGGGCGCCTGGAAGACGCGGAACGGCGTCCCGGCGAAGTAGGAGGTCAGCTCGGTGAGCTCGATGCCGAAGCGCAGGTCGGGCTTGTCCGAGCCGAAGCGGTCCATCGCCTCGCGGTAGGTCATCCGCGGGATCTCGGGGATGTCGTAGGACGCCAGCTCCCGCCACAGCGCCCGGACGACGTCCTCCGCGATCGCCAGCACGTCGTCCCGCTCGACGAAGCTCATCTCGAAGTCCAGCTGGGTGAACTCCGGCTGCCGGTCGGCGCGGAAGTCCTCGTCCCGGAAGCAGCGGGCGATCTGGTAGTAGCGCTCCAGGCCGCCGATCATCAGCAGCTGCTTGAACAGCTGCGGCGACTGCGGGAGGGCGTACCACTTGCCCTGCTGCAGCCGCACCGGCACCAGGAAGTCGCGCGCGCCCTCGGGGGTGGAGCGGGTCAGGTTCGGCGTCTCGACCTCGGTGAACCCGTGCCCGGCCATCACCCCGCGGGCGATGCGGCTGATCTCCGAGCGCAGCCGCATCGCCCTGGCCGGCCCCTGGCGGCGCAGGTCGAGGTAGCGGTACCGGTACCGGACGTCGTCCGACGCCGCCTGGTCGGTCTCGATCGGGAACGGCAGCGGCGCAGCGGTCGACAGCACCCGCAGCTCGGAGGTCGCCACCTCGATCTCACCGGTGGGCAGCTCGGGGTTCTCGTTGCCCTCCGGGCGGCGCCGCACCTCGCCGGTGACGAGCACGCAGTACTCGTTGCGCAGGTGGTGGGCCTCCTCCTCGCGGACGACGACCTGCACGTACCCGGAGGCGTCGCGCAGGTCGAGGAAGACCACCCCGCCGTGGTCGCGGCGGCGGGCGACCCAGCCGGCGAGGGTGACGGTGGTGCCGGCGTCGGACGCGCGCAGCGTTCCGGCGTCGTGGGTGCGGAGCACGGAGGATTCCTTCGGGTGGGTGGAGGGAGCGGTGGAGCGGTTACCAGCGGTCGTGCACGTGGGCGCGGATGCGCTCGTCGTACAGCCGCTCGAGGTCGGCGAGCTGCGCGTCGGAGAGCGGCGCCATGGTGGCGGCCGCGACGTTGCCCCGCACCTGGGTGACGTTGCGCGCCCCCGGGATCACGGTGGTGACGCCGGGCTGGTCGATGACCCAGCGCAGCGCGAAGGCGGCGGTGGGCACGGCGTCGCCGGCGATCTGGGCGACCTCGCGGGCCGCCGCGACGCCGACGTCGAACGGCACGCCGGCGAAGGTCTCCCCGACGTCGAAGGCCTCGCCGTTGCGGTTGAAGTTCCGGTGGTCGTCGGCGGGGAACGTCGTCGACTCGTCGTACTTGCCGGTGAGCAGCCCGCTGGCCAGCGGCACGCGGGCGAGGACGCCCACCCCGGCGGCGGCAGCGGCGGGCAGCAGCTCCTCCAGCGGCTTGCGCCGGAAGATGTTGAGGATGACCTGGATGGTGGCGACGCCCTCGTGCTGCAGCGCGGTGAGCCCCTCCTGCACCGTCTCCACCGAGACGCCGTAGGCCGCGATCGAGCCGTCGGCGACGAGTGCGTCGAGCGTGTCGTACACGCGCTGGTCGGAGTAGACGGCGGTCGGCGGGCAGTGCAGCTGCACCAGGTCGAGGGTGTCGACCCCGAGGTTGCGGCGCGAGCGGTCGACCCAGGCGCGCAGGTTCTCCGGTGTGTACTGCGCCGCCTCGAACGGGTCGGCGCGGCGGCCGGCCTTGGTGGCCACGAACGGCCGGTCGGCCCGGGGGGCGAGCGCCTTGCGGATCCGCTCCTCGGAGCGGCCGTCGCCGTAGACGTCGGCGGTGTCGAGCAGGGTCACCCCCGCGTCGAGCGCGGCGTCCAGGACGTCGGTGGCGGTGTCCTCGTCGACGTCACCCCAGTCGCCGCCGAGCTGCCAGGTGCCCAACCCGATCACGCCGACCTCGGCGCCGGTCTTCCCGAGCGGTCGCTGCTCCATCGAAGTACTCACTCCCCCACACTCGCACGCACCGTCTCGAACAGCTCGGCCACGGGGACGGGCCGCTGCTCGCCGGTGCGCATGTCCTTCAGCTGGCCGACGCCCTCGGCCAGGTCCCGCTCCCCCACGACGACGACGTGCGTCGCGCCGGAGCGGTCGGCGGCCTTCATGGCGCCCTTGAGCCCGCGGTCGCCGTACACGGTGTCCGCCGCGACCCCCGCCTGGCGCAGCTGCCCGACCAGCCGGACCGCCACCCGCTTCGCCTCGGCCCCGAGCGGGACGACGAAGGCCTGCACGCCGGCCGTCGCGCCGATGTCCAGCCCCTCGGCCTGCACCGCCAGCAGCGTCCGGTCCACCCCGACGGCGTAGCCGATGCCGGAGACGTCCGGCCCGCCCAGCGCCGCCGACAGCCCGTCGTAGCGCCCGCCCCCGCCGATGGCCGACTGCGCGCCGAGCCCGGAGTGCACGAACTCGAACGTCGTCTTCGTGTAGTAGTCCAGCCCGCGCACCAGCCGCGGCGCCTCCGTCCAGCTCACGCCGAGGTCGGTGAGGTGCTGGCGGACGGCGTCGTAGTGGGCCTTCGTGGAGTCCGAGAGGTGGTCGACCATCAGCGGGGCGTCGCCGAGCTGCGCCTGCACCTCGGGACGCTTGTCGTCGAGCACCCGCAGCGGGTTGATCGCCGCCCGGCGCCGCGTCTCCGCGTCGAGGTCCAGCTTCTCCAGGAAGGCGACCAGCAGCTCGCGGTACTGCGGGCGGCAGGTCGCGTCGCCCAGCGAGGTCAGCAGCAGCTCGAAGTCGGTGAGCCCCAGGTCGCGGAAGCCCTGCACGCCCAGCGCCACCACCTCGGCGTCCAGCGCCGGGTCGTCGACGCCGAGGGCCTCCATGTCGACCTGGGTGAAGTGCCGGTAACGACCGGCCTGCGGGCGCTCGTAGCGGAACGCGGTGCCGACGGTCCAGAGCTTCGCCGGCAGCGCACCGCCGTGCAGCCGGTGCTCGATGAACGCGCGCATCAGCCCGGCGGTGAGCTCGGGGCGCAGCGTCAGCGAGCGGCCGCCGCGGTCGGTGAAGGTGTACATCTCCTTCGTGACGACGTCGGTCGACTCGCCCACGCCCCGGGAGAAGACCTCGGTGTGCTCGAACACCGGCGTCTCGACGTACCCGTAGCCCGCCCGCCGGAGCGGGGCCGTCAGCGTGTCGCGGACGGCGAGGAAGCGCGCGGAGTCCGGCGGCAGCGTGTCGAAGGCGCCCTTCGGGGCGGTGAGGCCGGTCATCAGAGCCCTCGTCCCCTCGGCGCCTGTGCGGCCTCGGCCAGGTAGGGGTTGGTCGCCCGCTCGCGGCCGATCGTCGTCGCCGGGCCGTGGCCGGGCAGGACGACGGTCTCGTCGTCCAGCGGCAGCACGACGTCGCGGAGCGAGCGCAGCATGTCCTCCCACGACCCGCCGGGCAGGTCCACCCGCCCCACCGACCCGGCGAAGAGCACGTCGCCGGCCAGCAGCCCCGGCGCCTCGCCGAGGTCGACGGAGAACATGACCGAGCCCTGGGTGTGCCCCGGCGCGTGCCGCACGGTCAGGTCGACGCCGGCCAGCGAGAGGACGGCGCCGTCGTCGAGCGCCCGCACCTCGGAGGGGTCGGGCAGCCGGACGCCGGTGATCAGCGGCGCCAGCGCAGGGCCGTGCCAGCGGGCGGGGTCGCTGAGCATCCCGAAGTCGTCCGGGTGGAGGTAGGCGGGGATGTCGTAGCCGTCGCAGACCGGCAGCACCGAGAAGGTGTGGTCCAGGTGGCCGTGGGTCAGCACGACGGCCACGGGCTTGAGCCCGTCCTCGGCCAGCATCCGGGCCAGCGGCTCGACGGCGTCCATGCCCGGGTCGACGACGACGCACTCCTGCCGCGGCCCGGAGGCGACGGCGTAGCAGTTGGTGCCGAAGGCGCCGGCGGGGAACGAGCGGATGAGCACCCGTGCAGGTTACGCGGGGGCCCCCGCCGCACCCGGCGCTGCCAGGGATCGGCCAGCCCCGCCACCTAGACTCGCACCCCGACCAGCGCGCCCGCCCGCCGTCGCGGCCGCCCACGTACGCCCCGCCCGCCCGAGGAGTCCGCCCCCGTGCCCACGAACAAGCAGCGCCGGGAAGCCGCGCAGCGTCACCTGCAGCGCCAGTTGGAGCGCCGCGCCGAGCAGGCGAAGAAGCGCCGCCGGAACCTCGGGCTGCTGCTCACCGCGCTCGCCCTCGTCGTGGTCGTCGGGGCCGCCCTGCTGCTCACCGACGTGTTCGGCGGCGACGACGAGAGCGACGACCTCGCGGCCGAGCCGACGACGCCGGCGGCCACGTCCTCGGCCGCGCGCACCACCAACGCCGACGGCACGGTCACCTGCGAGTACCTGCCCGACGAGTCGGGGAACACCAACCTCACCGACGTCGGCACGCCACCGAACCCGGAGGCCACGCCCACCCAGGGCACCGCCACCGTGCTGATGAGCACCGACCAGGGCGACCTGACCCTCACGCTGGACCGGGCGCAGGCCCCGTGCGCCGCGGCCAGCTTCGTGTACCTCACCGAGCAGGGCTTCTACGACGGCACCCCGTGCCACCGGCTGGTCGACGCCGACACCTTCGGCCTGCTGCAGTGCGGCGACCCGACCGGCACCGGCTCCGGCGGCCCGACGTACAAGTACGCCGAGGAGGTCACGCCGGACACGACCTACCCCCGCGGGACCGTCGCCATGGCCAAGACCGCCGCGCCGAACAGCACGGGCGGCCAGTTCTTCCTGACCTTCGTCGACACCGAGCTGCCGCCGGAGTACACGGTGGTCGGCCGGATCGACGAGGCCGGTCTCGGTGTGCTCGACGCGGTCGCGGCGGGCGGGGTCCAGGGCGCCGAGGGCCCCGGCGACGGCACCCCGAACATCCCGGTGACGATCGAGGACATGGCCGTCGTCGGCTAGGGCGGGGCACCCACCCGACAGGTGGCTGTCGCCCACGACGGCGCGTCGGGCCCCGGCGTGGTCAACGGTCCGCGCCGGCGACGCTTCGCGCGAGCCGGGACAGGGCCGCACCCAGGGCGGCGGCCGGGCGTTCCTCCACACGCGTCCAGTGGTGCACCTGCTCGGCGGACAGCCCGGCGAGGAGCAACTCCGCCCGCTCCAGGGGGTCCGCGGCTCCGCTCGCGCGCAGCAGCACCGCACAGTGCTGCCGCCAGAACCCGTACGAGCCCTTGCGCAGACGTGATCCGGGAGTCGACGTCTCCGAGAGCAGGACCAGGTCGAGGTGGCGCACCTGGAACTCCAGGTAGCCGGTCACGAAGGCCACCAGGCGATCGACGGCAGGGGCGCCCGGACCCAGCGGTGGCGGCCCGCCGAGGATGGCCTCCTGGAACTGGCGGCCCCGCTCGTCGAGGAGCGCTGCGGCCAGCCCGCCCTTGTCGGTGAACCGGCGGTAGAGCGTGCCCTTGCCCACGCCGGCCTCGGCCGCGATGTCGTCCATCGTCACGCCGGGGACGCCCCGCTCGGCGAAGAGCCCCTCGGCCGCAGCGAGGATGCGGAGCCGGTTGCGCGCGGCGTCCGCGCGCTCGGTGACCGGCCGCTCCCCCGCGATGCGGACCAACCCCGTCGACAAACCGGACCCTGGTCCGCTAACGTCCTCACCCATGAAACGGACTGTAGTCCACTACGAGGGGAGAACGTCGTGAAGGTGCTCGTACTGGGGGCCACCGGTTACATCGGCTCGGTCCTCGTCGAACGGCTGGTGGGTGCCGGGCACGAGGTGGTCGCGCTGACCCGCCCGGGGGTCGACGAGCCGCCGGCGATCGCGTCGGTGGGCACCGTCGTGGGTGACCTGGCAGAGCCCGAGGGCCTGTCGGCCGTGGTCGCGCCCGACATCGACGCCGTCGTCCACGTCGCCCCGCCGACGGGGGTCGCCGCCGCGGACATCGCCGCGGTCGAGGCCCTGCTCCTCCCCCTGCGCGGAACCGGCCGCACCTTCCTCTACACCAGCGGCCTCTGGGTGCTGGGGGCGACCGGCACCGACCCGGCCGACGAGGACAGCCCCCTCGACGCCATCGAGCTGGTCGCTCACCGGCCCGTGATCGAGCGACTGGTCCTCGACGCTGTCGAGACCGACGTCCGCGGCCTCGTCGTCCGTCCGGCGATTGCGCACGGCCGCGGCGGTGGCATCCCCGGGCTCCTCGTGAGCACAGCGCGGGACCACGGCGCCGGGCGTTTCGTCGGCAGCGCCGACACGCGGTGGCCGATGGTGCACGTCGACGACCTGGCGGAGCTGTTCCTGCTGGTGCTGGAGCAGGCTCCCGCGGGGCGCCTCTTCCACGGGGTCGCCGAGGAGGCGGTCCCGGTGCGCGAGTTGGCTGCCGCGGCTGCACGGGCCGCCGGCCTCGACGGATCCGCCGAGTCCTGGCCCGTGGAAGACGCTCGGGACGTCTTGGGAGCGGCCTTCGCCGACGCGCTCGCGTTGAGCCAGTCGGCCACCGGCGCCCGCGCCCGCGAGGAGCTGGGATGGCATCCCCGGAGGCCGGGCGCGGTGGAGGAGCTCGGAGCCGGCTCCTACGCGGCCAGCTGAGTGGGCTGACGGCGACCCGCCGGACCGGCCCCGCTGCAGGGGCCCGCGCCGAGCGTGCGAGGCGCGGGGGGCAGCGGGGTCCTTCTAGGCGGTGACGCGCTCGACGTCGAAGACGCCCTCGACGTTGCGCACCGTCTGCAGCACCGCGCCCAGGTGCGCGGGGTCGGCGAGCTCGAAGGTGAACCGGCTGATCGCCACGCGGTCGCGGCTGGTCTGCACCGACGCCGAGAGGATGTTGACCCGCTCGTCGGCCAGCGCCTTGGTCACGTCCGACAGCAGGCGGTGCCGGTCGAGGGCCTCCACCTGGATGGCCACCAGGAACACCGACCCCGGGGACGACGCCCACTCGACCTCTACCAGACGTTCAGGCTTGCTCCGCAGGTCACCGGCGTTGGTGCAGTCGGTGCGGTGCACGCTGACGCCCCCGCCGCGGGTGACGAAGCCAAGGATCTCGTCGCCGGGCACCGGGGTGCAGCACTTGGCGAGCTTGGCCCAGACGTCGGTCATGCCGTGGACGATGATCCCCGGGTCGCCGCGGGCCGTGCGCCGCGTCGACGGCCGGCGGGTCGGGATGGCGGTCTCGGCGATGTCCTCCGCCGCGCCCTCGCTGCCACCCAGGGCCACCATGAGCTTCTCGACCACCGAGGCGGCCGAGAGCTGGTGCTCCCCCACCGCCGCGTAGAGCGCGGTGACGTCGGCGAACCGCAGGTCCTTGGCCAGGGTGGACAGCGCCTCGCCGCCGAGCAGCCGCTGCAGCGGCAGGCCGGCCTTGCGCATCGCCCGGGTCAGGGCTTCCTTGCCGGCGTCGACGGCGTCCTCGCGCCGCTCCTTGGTGAACCACTGGCGGATCTTGGTCCGGGCGCGGGAGGAGCCGACGAAGGTCAGCCAGTCCTTCGACGGGCCCGCCGTCGGCGACTTGGAGGTGAAGATCTCGACGACGTCGCCGTTGGAGAGCTTGCTGTCCAGGGAGACCAGCGAGCCGTTGACCCGGGCGCCGATGGTGCGGTAGCCGACCTCGGTGTGCACCGCGAAGGCGAAGTCGACGGGCGTGGACTCCCCCGGCAGGCTCACCACGTCGCCCTTGGGCGTGAAGACGAAGACCTCCTGCGGACCGAGGTCGTAGCGCAGGGTCTCGAGGAACTCCCCGGGCTCCTGCGCCTCCCGCTGCCAGTCCAGCAGCTGGCGCAGCCACAGCATGTCGTCGGCCGAGCCGGCCTTCGGCGGCGCGCCGCTCTCCCCGGCCGCGGGCTTCCCGCCGGCGCGCGCCTTCTCCTTGTACTTCCAGTGCGCCGCGATGCCGTACTCGGCGGTGCGGTGCATGTCGTGGGTGCGGATCTGCAGCTCGACCGGCTTGCCCTGCGGCCCGATGACCGTCGTGTGCAGCGACTGGTACATGTTGAACTTCGGCATCGCCACGAAGTCCTTGAAGCGGCCGGGCACCGGCTGCCAGTGGGCGTGCATGATGCCCAGCGCCGCGTAGCAGTCGCGCACCGAGTCGACCAGGATGCGGATGCCGACGAGGTCCCAGATGTCGGTGAAGTCCCGGCCGCGGACGATCATCTTCTGGTAGATCGAGTAGTAGTGCTTCGGCCGGCCGGTGACGACGGCCTCGATCTTCGCCGCCCGCAGCTGCTCGGTGACCGACGCGGTGACCTCGGCCAGGTAGGTGTCGCGGGACGGCGCGCGCTCGGCGACCAGGCGGACGATCTCGTCGTAGCGCTTGGGGTACAGCGTGGCGAAGGCGAGGTCCTCGAGCTCCCACTTGATGGTGTTCATGCCCAGCCGGTGGGCGAGCGGGGCGAGGATCTCGAGCGTCTCGCGGGCCTTCTTCTCCTGCTTCTCGGGCGGGAGGAAGCGCAGCGTGCGCATGTTGTGCAGCCGGTCGGCCAGCTTGATGACCAGCACCCGCGGATCGCGGGACATCGCGACGATCATCTTGCGGATCGTCTCGGCCTGGGCGGCGTCACCCAGCTTCACCTTGTCGATCTTGGTGACGCCGTCGACGAGGTGCGCGACCTCCGAGCCGAAGTCGGTGGTGATCGTCTCGAGGGTGACGCCGGTGTCCTCGACGGTGTCGTGCAGCAGCGCCGCGATCAGCGTCGTGGTGTCCATGCCGAGCCCGGCGAGGATCGTGGCGACGGCGAGCGGGTGGGTGATGTAGGGATCGCCGCTCTTGCGCTTCTGGCTGCTGTGCGCGGCCTCGGCGACGTCGTAGGCCCGCTGCAGGAGCACCAGGTCGGCCTTGGGGTGGCTCTGCCGGTGGAGGGCGGCGAGCGGCTCCAGGACCGGGCGGACCAGGCCGCTGCGCTGGCCGGCGACGATGCGCCGGGCGAGGCGGTCGCGGACGCGGCGGCGGGGGGTCCCGGGCTCGACGTCGGGCGGATCGGCCCCCACGTCCTCGGGCCGGCGCACCGCGGGCCGCTCGGGGAGCGGGCTGCGCACCGGCGCCTCGGCCACGGCGTCGGTGACCGCTCCACCGGCGGCTGCCCCGGCCCGCGCGGCAGCCGCGTCGGCGGCTACTTCGGAGGCCACGGCTGCTCCTGCGGCTGGCAGAGGGGGGACCCTCACCATGCTAGCGGGACGACGCCCGCCGGCGTCGGGAGCGCGACCGGGATCTCCCCCGCTCAGGTGGTCCAGAGGGCGTGCACCGTGTGCGGCGCCAGCAGCTGCCGGCCCCCCAGCGCGGCGAGCTCCACGACCACCGAGATCGCCGACACCACCCCGCCGAGCTGCTCGACCAGCGCGACGGCGGCGCCCAGCGTGCCCCCGGTGGCGAGCACGTCGTCGACGACCAGGACCCGCTGCCCGGGCCGGATGGAGTCCGCGTGCAGCTCCAGGGTCGCGGTGCCGTACTCCAGGGTGTAGTCGGCCGAGACCCGCTCGCGCGGCAGCTTCCCGGCCTTGCGGACGGGCACCACGCCGACGCCGGCGTCCAGCGCCACCGCGGCGGCGAGCAGGAACCCGCGCGCCTCCACCCCGGCGACGACGTCGAACGGCCGCTCGCCGGAGCGCCGGGCGGTGAGCGCGGCCGTCCGCGGGTCCGACACCCCCGGGGACGCCAGCCCGTCGACCATCCGGCGGAAGGCGGGGCCGTCGGCGAAGACCGGCGTCAGGTCCCGGAAGACGATTCCCGGCTCGGGGTGGTCCGGGACGTCGACGGTGAGCGAGGCGATGAGCTCGTCGAGCGGCTGCTCCGCGGGTGCCGCGCTCACCGGCGCCGCTTGCCCGACGGCCGGCTGGCGCCGGGGCGCTGCGGGCGGGCGCCCGGGCGCGGCGCAGCGGTGGCGCCCCGCGGGGCGTCCGGGCGCACCGAGGACGGCGACTCCACCACGACGTCCGCGGTCACGGTGCCGGGCAGCTCCGCGGTGGCGACCGCACTGGGGCTCCGGCGACGGCGGGCGCTGGCCACCGGGCCGGTCGGCGCGGCCGTGCCACCGGTCCGGGCGGCCGAGGACCGCCGGGCCAGCACGCGGCGGCGCAGCGCCTGGACCTCGGGCTCCCGCTCCTTGAGGTCCGCGACGATCGGCGTGGCCAGCACGATCGAGGAGTAGGTGCCGGCGGCCAGGCCCACGAAGAGCACGAGGGCGAGGTCCTTGAGGGTGCCGACGCCGAGCAGCCCGGCCCCGACGAAGAGCAGGCCCGCGACCGGCAGCAGGGCGATGACCGAGGTGTTGATCGAGCGCATCAGGGTCTGGTTGACGGCCAGGTTCGCCGCCTCGCCCCAGGTCATGCGCGCACTGCGCTCCAGGTCGCGGGTGTTCTCGTCGACCTTGTCGAACACCACCACGGTGTCGTAGAGGGAGAAGCCGAGGATGGTCAGGAAGCCGATGACCGTCGACGGCGTCACCTCGAAGCCCACCAGGGAGTAGACCCCGGCGGTGATCACGATGTCGTGCACCAGCGCGGCCATGGCGCCGACCGCCATCTTCGGCTGGAATCGCACGGCCAGGAAGAGCACGACCGCGACCAGGAAGACCGCCAGCGCGACGAGCGCCTGGTCGGTGATGTCCTGGCCCCACTCGGCGCTGACCGACTCGGGGCTGACCTCGGCGGGGGTGATGCCGGCGACCTCGGCCAGCCCCTCCACCACGGCGCGCTCGGTCTCGTTGTCCAGCTGCGCGGTGCGGATCAGCAGGGTGTCCCCGCCCACGATCTGCGCCGTCGCCACCTCCGCCCCGGCGTCCTCGGCCGCGGCGCGCGCCTCCTGCAGCTGCTCCTGGGTGCCGGGCAGCCGGAAGCTGTTGCCGCCGGCGAAGTCGATGCCGAAGTTGAAGCCCCGGAACACCATCGAGGCGATGCACAGCAGCACGACGATCGCGGTGATCTTGTAGATCAGCCGGCTGCGGCCGACCACGTCGAGGCCCGCCTCGCCGTTGTAGAGCCGGTGCGCGAGCCCCGCGCGCCCGGCTCGCGGGGCCGGGGCCGCGGCGACGTCGTCGTCGGCCGGGTCCTGGGGCAGCCCGGCGTCCGCGAGCGCCTCCTCACCGGTGCCCACCGGCTCGTCCGCGGGCGTCCGCTCCGCCGGGTCCGTCGGGCGGGTCATGAGGTGCTCCTGTCCTGGCGACCGCCCGCGGCGGCGCCGACGAGTTCCCCGGCCGGGGCGCTCGCGGCGGGGCGGCGGGTGTGCTCCACCCGTCCGAGCCCGGAGAAGCGGTTCCGGCCGAAGCCCTTCAGCCGCGAGAGCACGGCCATGAGCGGGTGGGTGAAGAGGAAGACGACGACGAGGTCCAGCACGGTGGACATGCCGAGGGTGAAGGCGAAGCCCTTCACGTCGCCGATCGCCAGCAGGTAGAGGATCGCCGCGGCCAGGAAGCTGACCGCGTCCGCCGACAGGATGGTGCGCCGCGCGCGGACCCAGGCCCGCGGGACGGCGGACCGCAGCGAGCGGCCTTCCCGGATCTCGTCCTTGAGCCGCTCGAAGTAGACGACGAAGGAGTCGGCGGTGATGCCGATCGAGACGATGAACCCGGCGATGCCGGCGAGGCTCAGGGTGAACCCGATCTCGCGGCCCAGCAGGATCAGGCAGGCGTAGACCACCACCGCCGAGAGCACGAGGCTGGCGATCATCACCAGGCCGAGCAGCCGGTAGTAGAACAGCGCGTACACGAAGACCAGGGCGATGCCGATGGCCCCGGCGATCAGCCCGGCCTCGAGCTGCTCCTCGCCGAGCTCGGTGGAGATCGACTGCGCCGTCGCCTGGGTGAAGGTCAGCGGCAGGGCGCCGTAGCGGAGCTGGTTGGCCAGCTCGGTGGCCGACTCCTGGTCGAACTGACCGGTGATCGTCGTCGGGTTGGTCGTGATCGCGCTGTTGATCGTCGGCGCGGAGATGACCCGCCCGTCGAGCGTGAAGGCGACCGGCGAGCCGACGTTGGCCGTGGTGTAGGCGGCCCACGTGTCCAGGCCCTGGGCCTGGAAGTCCAGCAGCACGACCCACTCGCCGGTCCCCGGCTCGGTCCCCGCGGTGGCGTCGTCGATCTGCGTGCCCTCGATGATCGTGGGGCCGAGCAGGTACTTGACCGCGCCGTCCTCGCTGCAGGCGGCCACGAAGTCCTGGGGCCGGGTCACCTCGCCGGTGACGTTCTCCGCCTCGCAGGTGAGGGTGGCGAACTCGGCCGCCGCCTCCTCCTGGGTCACGGCGGGCGCGTCCGGGTCGGGCAGGGACGGGTCCGCGACCGCGCCGTCCCCGGTCGCCGGGTCCTCGGCGGGCGCCTCGGCGTCGTCGCCGGCCGCGCCGCCGTCGGCGGTCTCGGCGTCGGCACCCTCCTCGGTGCCGGTGCCCTCCTCGGTGCCGGTGCCCTCCTCGGCCGGGACGGCGGGGGCGGGGCCCTGGACCACCGGGCGGAAGCGGAGCTGCGCGGTGGCGCCGAGCTCACGGGCCTGCTCGCCGTCGTCACCGGGGACGGAGATGACGATGTTGCTGTCGCCCTCGGTGACCACCTCGGCCTCGGCGACGCCGAGGCCGTTGACGCGCTGCTCGATGATCCGGCGGGCCAGCTCCAGGTCCTCCTGGGCCGGCGCCTGACCGTCGGGGGTGCGCGCGGTCAGGGTCACCGTGGTGCCGCCGCGCAGGTCGAGCCCGAGCTGCGGCGTGCGGGTGTCCCCGGTGAAGAACACCAGCCCGTAGAGCAGGGCGACGATCAGCGCGAACGCGCCGAAGTAGCGCCCCGCCGGGAGGGTGCGGTTGGCCACGGAGCTCCTCCGGGTCAGACGGTGCCGTCGGCGGGGCGCGCGGTGTCCCCGTCGGACGGCGTGGCACCGGCCGGGCGGCGCACCTCGAGGATCGCCTGCCGGGCGAAGGTGACGACCACGCCGGGCGAGATCTCCAGGTCCAGGGTGGTGTCCCCCAGCGCGGCGACGGTGCCGTGCATGCCGCTGGTGGTCATGACCGGGGTGCCGATCGCGAGGGAGGCCTGCAGCGCGGCCTGCTGCTCCTGCATGCGCTTGCGCTGCCGCGCGGGCAGCACGAACAGCACGACGGCCAGCAGGGCCAGCATGATCAGCGGGAAGTACTCCACGACAGGTGTGCCTCTCTTCCGCGACGGGTGCCTCGCGGTGGTGCGGCCCGGGACGGGACCGCTCGGGTGCATCGGTTGCCGTACGCGCGGCTACCAGGCGGGACGCGCACGGCCCGGCCTGCGAGTTGCGCGCCAGCGTCCGGGAGTCTAGGCGTCGAAGAGGGTCTCTGACGACGACCCCGGTACCGGTGGGTCGGCGGTGACCCGCCCGAGGGGGACGCCGCCGCGCGGCACCGGCCGGCCCAGGTGCTCCCAGGCGGCCTCGGTGGCGACCCGTCCGCGGGGGGTGCGCGCCAGCAGACCGGCCCGCACGAGAAAGGGCTCGCAGACCTCCTCGACGGTGTGCGGCTCCTCCCCGACGGCCACCGCGAGGGTGGCGACGCCGACCGGCCCGCCCCCGAACTTGCCCACCAGCGCCTCGAGGACGGCGCGGTCCAGCCGGTCCAGCCCGAGGTGGTCGACGTCGTACAGCGCGAGCGCGGCCTCGGCGACCTCGCGGGTGACGCGGCCGTCGGCCTCCACCTCGGCGTAGTCGCGCACCCGGCGCAGCAGCCGGTTGGCGATGCGCGGTGTCCCGCGGGAGCGCCCGGCGATCTCGGCGGAACCTTCGTCGGTGAGCTCGACGCCGAGCAGGTCGGCGCTGCGGGCGAGCACCCGCTGCAGCTCGGCCGGCTCGTAGAACTCCATCTGCCCGACGAAGCCGAACCGGTCGCGCAGCGGCCCGGTGAGCAGCCCGGCCCGGGTGGTGGCCCCGACGAGGGTGAACGGGTTGATCTGCAGCGGGATCGCCGTCGCCCCGGGCCCCTTGCCGACGACGACGTCGACGCGGAAGTCCTCCATCGCCATGTAGAGCAGCTCCTCGGCGGGCCGGGCGATGCGGTGGATCTCGTCGATGAACAGGACGTCGCCGGGCGCCAGGTTGGACAGCATCGCCGCCAGGTCGCCCGACCGCTCGATCGCCGGACCACTGGTGATCTTCACCGAGGTGCCGAGCTCGGAGCCGATGATCAGCGCCAGGCTCGTCTTGCCGAGCCCGGGTGGCCCCGACAGGAGCACGTGGTCCGGGGTGCGCCCACGCCGCTTGGCCCCCTCGAGGACCAGGGCCAGCTGGCGGGCGACCTTCGGCTGGCCGATGAAGTCGTGCAGCGAGTGCGGCCGGAGCGCGGACTCGACGACCCGCTCCTCCTCGCCGGCCTGCGGCGACACCGTCCACTCCGGCGTCGCGTCGGCGGCGAGGTCACCGGTCAGCGACCGGTCGAACGGGGCGCTCACGCGTCCTCCTCGCTGGCGCTCGTCGCCCGCGTGAGCGGCGCTGCTCTGCTCATCGGTTCGCTCGCAAGCTCGCTCACGTCCTACCCAGCAGCTGGAGCGCCCGTCGGAGCAGCACCGCGACCTCCACGCTCCCGGTCGCGGCGACCTGCTCGTCGGCCACCGGGGCGAGCTGGGTCACCGCCGTCTCGGCCTCCTTGCCGCTCCAGCCCAGGCCGACCAGCGCGCTGGTGAGCTGGTCCCGCCAGGGCGCCACCGGCGTCACGGACGGCAGCCCGACAGGGGCGGGCGCGTCCAGCGAGGTGTCGGTGGTCGTGGACCCCAGCCGGTCGCGCAGCTCCAGGATCAGCCGCTCGGCGCCCTTCTTGCCGATGCCCGGCACCTGCATCAGCGCCTTGACGTCCGCCATCGACACCGCCCGGCGCACCTCGCGCGGCGGGTGGATCGCCAGCACCGCCTGCGCGAGCCGGGGGCCGACGCCGTTGGCGGTCTGCAGCAGCTCGAACAGCTGGCGCTCGTCGTCGTCGGCGAAGCCGTAGAGGGTGAGGCTGTCCTCGCGCACGACGAGGCTGGTCGCCAGCCGGGCGGACTCCCCCACCTGCAGGCGGGCGATGGTGCCGGGGGTGCACTGCACCGCGAGGCCGATGCCGCCCACCTCGACGACGGCGCCGTCCGGGGATACCGCGGCGACCCGGCCGCTGACGCTGGCGATCATCGCGCCGCCACCCCCGTCCACCGCGGCAGCGTGGTGCTGCGCACCGGCGCGCCGATCCCGCCGGCCAGCGCGGCGGTGCGCAGCCGCTGCTGGGCCGGGCCGCGCCAGGCGTGGCAGACCGCGAGCGCGAGGGCGTCGGCGGCGTCGGCCGGCTTCGGGGCGGCGGCGAGCCCGAGGACCCGGGTGACCATGAGGGTGACCTGCTCCTTGTCCGCGCGGCCGTTGCCGGAGATGGCCGCCTTGACCTCGCTGGGCGTGTGCCAGGCGACCGGGCGGTCGGCCTGGGCCGCGGCGAGCGCGGCGACCCCGGCTGCCTGCGCCGTCCCCGTGGCGGTGCCCTTGTTGTTCTGGGTGAACACCCGCTCGATGGCCACCACGTCAGGGCGGTGCTCGCGCAGCAGCGCCGTGACGGCGGTGTGCAGCTCGAGCAGCCGCAGCTCCAGGTCGAGCTCCGCGAGCGTGCGGACGACCCCGACCCCGACCGCCGTCGGTCGCGTCCCGGGGCGCCCGTCGACCACTCCCCACCCGCACCGGGTGAGGCCCGGGTCTATGCCGAGCACCCGCATGGTCACGCTCCCGTCAGCCGAACTGGTGTTCGACCGAGGCTAACCGGCCTCCCCGACCGAACCCCGCCAACACGCCCTGGCGACGTACTGGAACCGGCCGCGGTGCAGGGACCCGCGGCGAGCGGAGCGAGTCGTGGGGGGCACCGGGTAGAAGGACCCCCCCCCTCACCCCCCAGCACTCGCATACTCGCGCCGGGCCCCTGCGAGGGGGCCTAAGCGTCCGCCGCGACCTGCTCCATGACCTCGTCGGGCACGTCGTAGTTGGCGTAGACGTTCTGCACGTCGTCGCAGTCCTCGAGCGCGTCGATCAGCCGGAACACCTTGGCGGCCCCCTCGGCGTCGAGCTCCACCTGGACGCTGGGCTGGAAGCCGGCCTCGGCGGAGTCGTAGTCGATGCCCGCGTCCTGCAGCGCGGTGCGGACGGCGACCAGGTCGGTGGGCTCGCAGAGCACCTCGAGGGTGTCGCCGAGGTCGCGCACCTCCTCGGCGCCGGCGTCGAGCACCGCCATGAGCACGGTGTCCTCGTCGACGTCACCGGACTTCGGCACCGTCACCACGCCCTTGCGGGAGAAGAGGTAGGAGACCGAGCCGGGGTCGGCCATGGACCCGCCGTTGCGGGTCATGGCGGTGCGGACCTCCATGGCCGAGCGGTTCTTGTTGTCGGTCAGGCACTCGACGAGGACGGCGACACCGCCGGCGGCGTAGCCCTCGTAGGTGATGCCCTGGTAGTCGACGCCGCCGGCCTCGAGTCCGGCGCCGCGCTTGACCGCCCGGTCGATGTTGTCGTTGGGCACCGAGCTCTTCTTCGCCTTCTGGATGGCGTCGTAGAGCGTCGGGTTGCCGGCCGGGTCGCCGCCGCCGGTGCGGGCCGCGACCTCGATGTTCTTGATGAGCTTGGCGAACAGCTTGCCGCGCTTGGCGTCGATCCCGGCCTTCTTGTGCTTGGTCGTCGCCCACTTGGAGTGGCCGCTCACGGCTCTCCCCTCTCTGCGTCGGCCAGGTGACGGCGCACGATGTCGACGAACAGCGCGTGCACCCGGCGGTCCCCGGTCAGCTCGGGGTGGAAGCTGGTCGCCACGACGTCCCCCTGGCGGACCGCGACGATCCTACCGTCGGCCGCTCCCCCGACGACCCGGCCGAGGACGTGCACCGCCGGCCCGGCCTCCTCGACCCACGGCGCCCGGATGAAGACGGCGTGCAGCGGCCCACCGTCGACGCCGTCCAGCTCGACGCGGGTCTCGAAGGAGTCGACCTGGCGGCCGAAGGCGTTGCGGCGGACCGTCACGTCGAGCCCGCCGACCGTCTCCTGGCCGGGGGGCGCCCCGACCAGCCGGTCGGCGAGCAGGATCATGCCCGCGCAGCTGCCGTAGGCCGGCAGCCCGGCACGGACGGCGTCCCGCAGCGGCGCCAGCAGGCCCCACCGGGCGGCCAGCTTGGCCATGGTCGTCGACTCCCCGCCGGGGACGACGATCCCGTCGACGCCGGCGAGCTCCTTCGGGCGGCGCACAGGCAGGGCGTCGGCGCCCTCGGCACGCAGCGCGGCGAGGTGCTCGCGCACGTCGCCCTGGAGGGCCAGGACCCCGACGACGGGGCGGGCGGGGCCGGTGGACACGGCCGCCCACGCTACGGCGTGGCTCAGACCGCCGGCGCCGACGGGGCGAGGCCGGCCGCCCGGCTCGACGTCCAGGTGAGCAGCCACTCCAGCGGGCCGCGGCCGACGGTGCGCCGCCAGATCCAGGCGCCGGCCAGCGCGGCCGCGGCGAACCCGAGCCACGTGCCCGCGCCCTGCACGCGGCCGGGGACGACGTCCATCAGCACCCGGATCGCCAGGAGGTGGGCCGCGTAGACGCTGAGCGCCAGCGCCCCCACCGCCGCGACGGGGTCGGTGACCCGCGGCAGCCGCTCGGCCGCCAGCAGGCAGCCCACCACCACGAGGACGGCGAAGCCGGTGGAGCCGACCACCTCGAACGTCGTCCCGCTGTGCGCCTCTGCGCCGGTCAGCCAGCGGGCGTCGAAGACGCCCGGGACGGTGAAGCCGGTCTCCGGGCCGGCGGAGGGCACGCCGCCGGCCAGGAGCTCCGAGCTCGCCCAGCCCCCGCCGTAGCCCACGACCGCGGCGACCGCGCCCGCGGCCGCCAGCCGCGCACGCACCGCCCCGGAGGAGAGGTCCAGCCGCCCCACCGCCAGGCCGACCAGGACGAATGCGATCCAGAGCAGCGCCGGGTAGTAGCCGGTGACCAGCAGCGAGGGTCCCAGCGCCTGCGCCAGTCCGATCGTGGTCAGCACCTGGCCGAGGACGACGAGCACCGGCGGGGCGACGACGGCGACGAGGCCCGCGGTCACCAGCAGCCGGCGGACCGGCCAGCGCAGGAAGGGCAGCACCATCAGGAAGAGGACCCCGTAGACACCCAGGATTACCGCGACGAAGGTGTCCAGCTCCTGCAGCGCCAGTCCGATCGCGAAGACCCACAGCGCGCGGACGGCGATCCGCACGCGCACCCGGGACAGCACCGGCCCCTCGGGGGGCCGGCTGCGCCCGGAGAGCAGTGCGACCGAGATGCCGGCCAGGGTCGCGAAGAGGATCGACGAGCGGCCGTCGACGACCGCCGTCCAGGTCCGCGGGTCCGGCCCGAACTCGCCGCCCACCCGCAGGTGGGCGGCGAACATGCCGAGCACGGCGAGCCCGCGCGCGACGTCCAGCCCGGCGATGCGCCGCTGGACGTCCACGGTCACCAGCCGCGGGTGGCGTACCGCTCGCTCTCCGGGAGCGTCGCGACGTTGATGCCGACCATCGGCTCGCCGAGGCCCCGGGAGACCTTGGCGATCACGTCCGGGTCGTCGAAGAAGGTGGTGGCCTGGACGATCGCCGCCGCCCGCTGCACCGGGTCGCCGGACTTGAAGATGCCCGAGCCGACGAACACGCCCTCGGCGCCGAGCTGCATCATCATCGCCGCGTCGGCGGGGGTGGCGATGCCGCCCGCGGTGAAGAGGACGACGGGGAGCTTGCCGAGCCGAGCCACCTCGACCACCAGGTCGTGCGGGGCGCGGAGCTCCTTGGCCGCCACGAACAGCTCGGTCTCGTCCAGGGTCGCCAGCTTCCGGATGCCGGCGCGCAGCGCCCGCATGTGCCGGGTGGCCTCGACGACGTTGCCGGTGCCGGCCTCGCCCTTGGAGCGGATCATCGCCGCACCCTCGGAGATGCGCCGCAGCGCCTCGCCGAGGTCGGTGGCGCCGCAGACGAACGGCACGGTGAACGCGTGCTTGTCGATGTGGTGCGCCTCGTCCGCGGGGGTCAGCACCTCGGACTCGTCGATGTAGTCGACGCCGAGGGCCTGCAGCACCTGGGCCTCGACGAAGTGGCCGATGCGGGCCTTGGCCATCACGGGGATGGAGACGGCGTCGATGATGCCCTGCACCATGTCGGGATCGCTCATCCGCGCGATCCCGCCCTGGGCGCGGATGTCGGCGGGCACCCGCTCGAGGGCCATGACCGCGACGGCGCCGGCGTCCTCGGCGATGCGGGCCTGCTCGGGGGTGACGACGTCCATGATGACGCCCCCCTTGAGCTGCTCGGCCATGCCGCGCTTCACGCGGTCGGTGCCGGTCCGGCCGCCGGCGGGCTCGGGGTGCGTGGTCACGTGTGTCCGCCTCGGGGTGGGCTGATGGGGCGCCTCACCATACGGCGGTCAGGCCGAGCGGCGGACGGCCGCGTCGGCGCCCGCCCCCACCTCGGCCAGCCGGTCGTCGATGTCGAAGTAGCGCGGCAGCGGGCGGGACCGGTGCAGCCCCGCCCACCGGCAGGAGCGGCGGCCGCGCAGCTCGCGGGTGTCGCGGACGGCGTCGTTGTAGAAGCGGCGGGCGAGGGCGACCCGGGTCTGGGTGCCCGCCAGGTCGCCGCGCAGCGCGGCGGGGACGCCGGGCAGGTCGGGCGGGAGCTCGCGCAGCTGGTGGCCGAGCGCGTTCTCCACCAGCTCCCGGTCTCCCGCGCCGCGGGCGCCCCGTGCCTCGGCGGCGACGGCGGCCAGCCGGACGCGGACGTCGTGCCGCAGGGCGGCGGGGTGCTCGCGGGCCAGCTCCTCGGCCAGGCGAGCGCGGCGCTGCAGCTGGGCGTCCAGCGTCGCCCACGCCCGGTCGACCCGCGCGGACAGCCGCCGCAACCGGGTGAGGGTCCACCCGGTCCAGGCCACCAGGAGCAGGAGCACTCCGGCGGCGAGCAGCAGCCAGTCCTGGGGCGTCACGGTCCCCGAGGCTAGCGGCGCGGGCGCCGGATGCGGGGACGTCCGGCCGCGGTACCGGTCGGGGGGACCCCGGGGAAGTCGTGCTCGGGCGCGGCGGTCACCACGCCGCCACCGGGCGGGAGCACCGTCTCGTAGACCGCGAGGATGCGCCGGGCGAGCACCTGCCAGTCGTACGCCGCGGCCACCCGCGAGCCGCGCGCGGCCAGCTCGGCGCGCCGGCCGGGGTCGGCGAGCAGGTCCGACAGCGCCCGCCCGAGGGCGCCGGGGTCGTCCCGGCGCACCACCACGCCGGCCGCGCCGTCGTCCAGCACCCGGACGAAGGCGTCGAGGTCGCTGGCGACGACCGGCGCCCCCGCGGCCATCGCCTCGATGAGGATCACGCCGAAGGACTCGCCGAGCAGGTTCGGCGCGCAGTAGACGTCGACGCTGCGCAGCATCGCCGCCTTGTCCGCCTCCGACACCTCCCCCAGCAGCGTCACGTGCGGTCGGAGATCGGTGCCGACCATCGACCACAGCTGGTCGGCGTCCCCGCGGCCGGCGATGAGAAGGCGCGCGCCCGGGTGCGCCCGCACGACGGTGCGCATGGCCTCGAGCAGCACCGGCAGGCCCTTGCGCGGCTCGTCGAAGCGCCCCACGAAGCCGACCGTCGGCGGGCCGTCGCCCCGCGGGCGCCCGGTCAGCGTGGGCCCCTCGGCGAAGAACCCGACGTGCACGCCGTTGGGGATGATCACCGCGTCCCCGCCCAGGTGCTCGACCTGCACCCGGCGGGCGAAGTCGGAGACGGCGATCCGCCCGGCGATGCGCTCGAGCCAGGGACGGACCATCGGCCCGAGGACGGCGAGCACCTTGGACCGGGTGGTGGCGGTGTGGAACGTCGCCACGATCGGCCCCCGGGCGATCATGCACACCAGGAGGGACACCGACGGCGACGACGGCTCGTGCACGTGGACGACGTCGAAACGGCCCTCGCGCAGCCAGCGGCGCACCCGCGCGGCCGACACCGGCCCGAACTGCAGGCTGGCCATCGAGCCGTTGTACGGCACCGGGACGGTGCGGCCGGCGAAGGTGAGGAAGGGGTCGGTGATCGACTCCTCGTGCTGCGCGGGGGTGAGCACCTCGACGTGGTGACCCATGCCGCGCAGCGTTCCGGCCAGGTCGCGCACGTGGTACTGGACGCCGCCGGGGACGTCCCACCGGTAGGGGGAGACCAGGCCGATGCGCATCAGGCGGTCGCCTCCGAGCGGGGCGGGTCGGGCGGGACGTCGGGCCAGATCCGGCCGAGCACGTGCCAGTCCTCGGGGCGCTCGGCGATACCGGCGGCGAACACGTCGGCGACCCGCTGCATCGCCGTCGTCACCCGGTCGGCGAGCCGGCCGGGACCCCGCACCGGCACCTCCGGGTGCACGCACATCCGCCACCCGGACGGCGTGAACTGGCAGACGGCCGGGATCAGCGCGGCGTTCGTGCGGTCGGCGAGCAGCGCCGCCCCACCGGGCACGGTGGCCGCCCGCCCGAAGAACGTCACCGGGACCCCGCCGGCGCCGAGGTTCCGGTCGACCAGCAGGCAGGCGACGCCGCCGCCGGCGAGCCACCCGCGCAGCACCTCCGAGCTCGGCCGCTCCCCGCCGGTGAGCGGCACCACCCGGAAGCCCAGGGACTCGCGGTAGTCGAGGAAGCGCCGGTAGAGGGACTCGGGGCGCAGCCGCTCGGCGACCGTCATGAACGGCCCGTCCAGCCAGTCGGTGAACCAGGCGCCGGCGGCGTCCCAGTTGCCGCTGTGCGGCAGCGCCACGACGACCCCGCGCCCCTCGGCGCGGGCGCGGGCGATGTGCTCGATCCCGGGGACGTCGCTGTCTCGGCGGATCCGCTCCGCGGTCAGCGTCGGCAGCCGGAACGCCTCCTGCCAGTAGCGGGCGTAGGAGCGCATCGCCCGGCGGGTCAGCTCGTCGAGCTCGGCGTCGGTCAGCCGGTCGCCGGTGACCACGCGCAGGTTGGCCCGCAGCTGGCGGACACCCCTGCCGTCGCGCGCGGCGGCCCAGTCCCCGGCCCGGTCGAACAGCCCACGCGCGGCCGGCTCCGGCAGCATCCGCACCGCCCGCCAGCCGGCCGCGTAGCCCGCGTCGGACAGCTGCCCGGCCAGCCGCGCCCGGGCGCCGGTCACGGCGTGATCCGCCGGCCGTCGGCTGCCCGCTTCACCGCCAGGACGCGCTGGGCCACCGTCACCGCGCTGCCGGCCAGGAGCACCCAGAGCGCGACGTGCACGGCGTACGGGATGCCCAGCCCGGTGAACCCGGTGCCGGTCAGCACGAGGATCAGCCGCTCGGTCCGCTCGACGACCCCGACGTCGCAGGCCAGGCCCATGCCCTCGGCGCGGGCCTTGATGTAGCTGGTGAGCACGCCCAGGACCAGGCAGAGCAGGGCCAGCAGCACCAGCAGCCGGTTGTCGCCGCTGCCGGAGAACCACCAGACCAGCGCGCCGAAGATGGCGGCGTCGGCGGCGCGGTCGCCGGTGGAGTCCAGCACCGCGCCGAAGACCGAGCCACCGCCGCGGAGCCGGGCCAGCGCCCCGTCGAGCATGTCGAGCAGGACGAACGCCGTGACGGTGAACGCGCCCCAGAAGAGGTGGCCGGTGGCGATGAGGCCGGCGGCCCCGGCGATCGCGCCGACCGTGCCGGTGATGGTCACCATGTCCGGGGTGACCCCGACGCGGGCCAGCCGCGCGGCCAGCGGGTTGACCACCTTGGCCACCACGGGCCGGGCGTTGACGCCGAGCACTCAGGCCTCCGTCCTGCTGGCGTGGTCGGCCCAGGCCGCGGCGAGCAGGGTGCGCGTCTCGCCCAGCACCTGCGGCAGCACGCGCGTGAGCCCCACGACCGGCATGAAGTTGGTGTCCCCACCCCAGCGCGGCACGGCGTGCTGGTGCAGGTGGTCGGCGATGCCCGCGCCCGCGACGGCGCCCTGGTTCATCCCGATGTTGAACCCGTGCGCCCCGGTCACCGCGCGCACCACCCGCATCGCCGTCTGGGTGAAGGCACCCAGCTCGGCGACCTCCTCGGCGGTGAGGTCGGTGTAGTCCGGCACGTGCCGGTACGGCACGAGCATCAGGTGACCGGCGTTGTACGGGTACAGGTTGAGGACGGCGAACACCGACGCCCCCCGCGCCACGACCAGCCCCTCCTCGTCGCCGAGCGTGGGGATGACGCAGAACGGGCAGTCGTGCGCCCCGGTGGGCTTGCCCTCGCCGCGGATGTAGGCCATCCGGTAGGGCGTCCACAGGTGCTCGAACACCGTCGCCGGGCCGCCGTCGTCGGAGGACACCGGCACCTGGTAGGGGGCGTTGTCCTCGCTCATCCGGGGACCGCCGCGGTCTCCGCCGTCGGGTCGGCGTTGCTGCGGGCCGCGATCCAGGCGGCGATCCGCTCGACGGCGGCGTCGACGGCGACCCCGTTGTCCTGGCTGCCGTCGCGGAAGCGGAAGGAGACCGCCCCGGCCTCGGCGTCGGTGGCCCCGGCGATGAGCACGAAGGGCACCTTCTGCTTCGACGCGGTCCGGATCTTCTTCTGCATGCGGTCGTCGGAGTCGTCGATCTCCACCCGGATGCCGCGGGCGCGCAGCTCCAGCGCGACGTCGGTCAGGTAGGGCACCTGGTCGTCGGTGACCGGGATGCCCACCACCTGCACCGGGGCCAGCCAGGCCGGGAAGGCGCCGGCGTAGTGCTCGGTGAGGACGCCGAAGAACCGCTCGATGGAGCCGAACTTCGCCGAGTGGATCATCACCGGCTGCTGGCGGGAGCCGTCGGCGGTCGTGTACTCCAGGCCGAAGCGGGCGGGCTGGTTGAAGTCGTACTGGATGGTCGACATCTGCCAGGTGCGGCCGATGGCGTCGCGCGCCTGCACGGAGATCTTCGGGCCGTAGAACGCCGCGCCACCCGGGTCGGGCACGAGCTCCAGGCCGGTCTCGCGGGCAGCCGCCTCGAGCACGGCGGTGGCCTCCGCCCACTGCTCGTCGGAGCCGATGAACTTCTCCGACTCCCCACGGGTGGAGAGCTCCAGGTAGTAGTCGTCCAGGCCGAAGTCGCGCAGCAGGCTGAGCACGAAGTCCAGCAGGTGCCGCACCTCCCCCGGCGCCTGCTCCGGGGTGACGTAGCTGTGCGAGTCGTCCTGGGTGAGCCCGCGCACGCGGGTGAGGCCGTGGACGACGCCCGACTTCTCGTACCGGTAGACCGACCCGAACTCGAAGAAGCGCAGCGGCAGCTCGCGGTAGGACCGCCCGCGCGACCGGAAGATCAGGTTGTGCATCGGGCAGTTCATGGCCTTGAGGTAGTACGTCGAGTTCTCCAGGTCCATGCCCGGGAACATCGTGTCCTCGTAGTAGGGCAGGTGCCCCGAGGTCTCGAACAGCCCGCCCTTGCTGATGTGCGGGGTGCCGACGTAGTCGAAGCCCTCCTCGATGTGGCGACGGCGGACGTAGTCCTCCATCTCCCGCTTCACCACACCGCCCTTGGGGTGGAAGACCACCAGGCCGGAGCCGATCTCGTCGGGGAAGCTGAACAGGTCCAGCTCCACGCCCAGCCGGCGGTGGTCGCGCCGCTCGGCCTCGGCCAGGTGCTCCAGGTACGCCTTGTGCGCGTCCTTGCTCTCCCATGCGGTGCCGTAGACGCGCTGCAGCTGCGGGTTCTTCTCGCTGCCCCGCCAGTAGGCCGCCGCGGACCGGGTGAGGGAGAACGCCGGGATGCTGCTGGTGCGCGGCAGGTGGGGGCCGCGGCACAGGTCGGTCCACACGCGGTCGCCGGTGCGGGCGTCGAGGTTGTCGTACATGGTCAGCTGCGCGCCGCCGACCTCGACGGAGGCGCCATCCTCCGAGGACGCAGCCTCGCCGCCCTTCAGCCCGATGAGCTCGAGCTTGAACGGCTCGTGCGCGAGCTCGGCCTGGGCGTCGGCGTCGCTGATCTCCCGGCGGGAGAAGCGCTGCCCGGCGCGGACGATCTCGGTCATCTTCTTCTCGAGGGCCTGCAGGTCCTCGGGGGTGAAGGGGCGCTCGGGGTCGAAGTCGTAGTAGAAGCCGTTCTCGACCGGCGGGCCGATGCCCAGCCGGGTGCCGGGGAAGAGCTCCTGCACGGCCTGGGCGAGCACGTGGGCGGCCGAGTGGCGGATGACCGCCCGCCCGTCCGCGCTGGCCGCCGCGACGGCCTCGACCTCGGCGTCGGCGTCCGGGGTCCAGGCGAGGTCCTTGAGATCACCGGTGGCCACCTCGCGGACGACGACCGCGCCGTCGGGGCCCTTCAGCGGGACACCGGCCGCCTTGAGCGCGTCCTGCGCCGTCGTCCCGGCCGGCACCCGGATCGGTCCGACGGCGGTGGGCGAGGGCTGGGTGGACACGAGATGCTCCAGGGATCGGGACGGCGGGGGGGGGGGGGGGGGCCGGCGCCGGGGCCCCCCCCACGGCGCCCCCCCCGCCGTACCCGACCACCACCACACCCCCCGCCCCCCCCCCCCCA
>NZ_JBJHAD010000020.1:0-74725 GCF_054050875.1 Blastococcus sp. SYSU DS0541
CGACGTGGCCGACCGCACCGCCGGACCGCCCGGACTGGAGGTTCCATGGCGCGCCAGGCCGCTGGCCGTTCCCGACTCGGTGCGGGTCACGTGCTCACATGGCGGTGATCGTCGCCCCGGCCCCGGGGCGGGGGGGGGGGGGGGGGGGGGGGGGGGGGCCGCGCCCCCCCCCCCCCCCCCCCCCCGCGCGTGTCGTGGGTCCTGCCCGCTGACCGTCCCGGGCCGCCCCCCCCCGCTCAGCTCGACTGCAGCAGCGTGTGCTCGTTCAGGAACGCGGTCACCAGGCGCACCAGGTCGTCGGGTCGCTCGATGTGCAGCCCGTGGCTGGACCCCGGCCCCGTCATCAGCTCGTACCGCGCGCCGGGAACGGCGTCGGCGACCGCCTTCGCCTGCCAGGGCGGGGTGAGCAGGTCCTGCTCGCCCACGACCACGAGGGTGGGGGCGGTGATGCCGCCCAGCCGGTCGAGGGTGTCGTGCGCCAGGTCGGCGTCCCACTGCTCGACCGTGACCTGCATCTGCTCCTCGGTCTGGGGAAACGCCGGCAGCATCGGCTCGAGCATCTTCTCGAAGTCGGGGTGGTCGAGCAGCTGCGGTGAGAAGGCGATGCCGGCGCTCGCCAGGGCCGCCTCCATGTCCCGCGTGGCGTAGGGGTGCCGCAGGGCGGAGAGCACCGAGCGCTGGAAGCCGTCGCACCGCGCCCAGGTCGCGTACATGACCGCGGTCGCGACCTGCTCCGGGTGCGCGAGCGCGAGCTCCTGCAGGATCGCCGAGCCGAGCGACCAGCCCATGACGTGCGCCCGCGGGACGTCCAGTGCCTCCAGCAGGGCGGAGGCGTCCTCGGCCAAGGAGGCCACCGTGATCTCGCCCTCGCCTCGCTCGCTGCCGCCGAGTCCGCGGTTGTCGTAGGCGATCACCCGGTGGTGCTCGGCCAGCCGCGGGATCAGCTCGCCCCAGAGCAGCAGCGATCCCGACGTCCCCATGACGAGCAGCAGCGGGTCGCCCTCGCCGCTGATCTCGTAGTTGAGCGTCACTCCGGTCCGGACGGCCGTCTGCGGCATGGTGGCTCCTCGCTGAGCTGTGGAACCCGCCGGGCACGGCGCCCGTCGGGAGATCTGGGCAGGGCGACGGCGTCACCGGTAGACGAGCGACCCGTCGTCGAGATCGGCCTTGGGCAGGATCTCGGCCTCTGCCGCGTGCTCCAGCATGTGCGTCCACGGCTCGCGGTCGCCTTGCTTGAACAACACGTGCTGGGACCGCATGACGTACCCGGCGTTGAAGTCCTCCGGGTCGCACCACGGGCGCACCTGCATGCCGGCGTCCTCGTCGCGCAGCGTCGGGACGACCATGGTGGCGTCCTTGAGCTCCATGGTCTCCATCAGCCGGATCACGAGGTCGCTGACGAGGTCCACCCGCAGTGTCCAGCTGTGCCGGAAGTAGCCGAAGACGTAGGCCATGTTGGGGACGCCGCTGATCATCAGGCCGCGCCAGGTGAAGCGTTCGGTGAAGTCCACCGCTTCGCCGTCCACGGCGAAGGCGACGTCCCCGAGCACGGAGAGGTCGAACCCCGTGGCGGTGACCACGACGTCCGCCTCCAGCTCCTCCCCGGAGCCGACCCGGATCCCCGTCTCGGTGAAGGTCTCGATCGTGTCGGTGACGATCGAGGCCTTCCCCTCCCGGAGCGCCGCGAACAGGTCACCCTCGGGGACGATCGCGATGCGCTGCTGCCACGGGCGGTAGCGCGGCGTGAAGTGCTTCTCGACGTCGAAGCCCTCCGGGAGCAGCGGCTTCATCGACTCCATGAGGAACGTGTGCAGATCGTCGGGGGCCTCGTGCGCCAGCCGGGCCAGCTCGTTAAACTCGGCGGTGTAGGCCCGGCGGAGGATCTCGTGGGTCCAGTCCTCCGGGATGTCCAGCTGCCGCAGCGTCACCGCGAGGTCGTGCGTCAACGGCGGGGCGAGGAAGTAGGACGGCGAGCGCTGCAGCATGGTGACGTGCGCCGCCTGCCCGGCGATGGCGGGGATCAGCGTCGCGGCGGTGGAGCCGGACCCGATGACGACGACCCGCTTGCCGGAGAGGTCCAGGTCGTCGGGCCACTGCTGCGGGTGCACGACCTGGCCCTCGAACCGCTCCATCCCCTCCCAGCGCGGCTGGTAGGGCCGGGCGTGGTTGTAGTAGCCCTGGCACATCCACAGGAAGCCGGTGGTGAACCGCAGCTCCTGCCCGGTGTCGGTGCGGGTGACGTGCACGGTCCACCGTCGGTCCTCGCTCGACCAGTTCGCTGCCGTGACCTGGTGCAGGAAGCGGATGTGCGGCGCGAGGCCGTCCTCGGCGATGACCTCGTCCAGGTACTTCAGGATCTCCTCGCCCGCCGCGATGGAAGGGCCGCGCCAGGGCTTGAAGCGGTAGCCGTAGGTGAACAGGTCGCTGTCCGAGCGGACGCCGGGGTACCGGTGGGTCCACCAGGTCCCCCCGTGGCGGTCCTGGGCGTCGAGGAGTACGAGCGACTTCTCGGGGAAGCGTTCCCGGAGGTGGTGGGCGGCCCCGATGCCCGAGACGCCGCTCCCGACGATCAGGACGTCGACGTGCTCGGGGGGGGACGGGTCGCCCGCCTGCTCCGGCTCGGTGCGCTGCTCGGTCAGGGTCATGGTGCCGACCTCCACGTGCTGCTGTGGTCCAGGTCACAGAAGGTACCCACCGCGACGGCCGCTGCGGGAGACCCGGCGCGCCCGGGAACACCGGCCGGTCCGAAGCCTTGTCGCGCGGAGGAGGCGGGAGCACCCTGACGGCCACCCCGCAGCGGCGGCGTCGGACGGCGCCGCCCCGCACCTCAGGAGCGCCCGATGCTGTTCCACCTCAGCTTCCGCGTCGAACACACCCGCCTGGACCGCGACGAGTTCTGGGACGAGTGGGAGCGGGAGACCCAGGCGGCGGTCGGCGCGATGGAAGCGGGGCTGATCAAGAGCCTGTACAAGGTGGCCGGCCAGCGCCGGGTGATCGGGATCGTGGAGGTCGAGTCGCACGACCAGCTCGACCAGGTCGTGATGGGCGCCCTGCCCATGAGCCACCACCTGACCCTCGAGGAGGTCCTCCCGGTCCGGGAGTACACCGCCTTCGCCGAAGACGTGCGCAGGCGCTGGAAGTCCTGACGGCGGCCGGTGCGGATCGGCCACCCCTCCCGGCGAGCCCATGTCCGCGACGCCGCCGCCCCACCGGCGCGAGATCCGCTCGGCCCGGTTCCCCCACGGGCTGCCGGACCGCTGCGACGACACGGTCCTCGAGGCGTTCGACGGCGCCTGGCTGCTGCTGGAACGCACCCCGAGCGGCTACCGCGTCCTCGGGACCGCCGACGACTACGCGGCGGCCCGGGCGTGGCTGACCGCGACCGGGGACGCGGCCGAGCCCTGACGCCGGAGGCCGGGCGCGCAGGTCGCTGGCGCTCCCGGGCGTCCCGCGTCATCGTGTGGGTCGCACGGGGGTCCACCCACTCCACACGGAGGCCTCATGCGCCCGACGCTCCGCCGTACCGCCGCGGCGGTCTTCCTCCTCCCGCCGTTCGTGCTCGCGCTCGCCCCGCCGGTCGCCGCGGACGACCGCCGTCCCGGTGAGGGCCGCGGCCAGCCGGTCACCTACGCGCTGTCCGGCGATCCGGAGGGCTCCCAGTTCGAGGGGATCGCCGTCGCCGGGAAGGGCCGGGCGTTCTACGTCACGGAGACCACCGGCGGGGAGCTCCACCGCGGCCGGCTCGACCACCCGCGGACCGATGTGTGGCTGGACGAGGACGACGCCCTGGCGGACGGCCGGCGCGTCGCCGTCGGCATCGCCACCGACCGGCGCGAACGGGTCTACGTCGCCGGGGGCGACAACCGCACGCAGGACGGCGCGCCCGCGGACGCCCCGGACTTCTGGATCTACGACGACGACCGCGACCTGTTGGCGGCCCTGCGGATGCCCGTCGACGGCCCGCTGTTCCTCAACGACGTCGTCATCGGCCCGGACGGCGCCGCCTACGTCACCGACTCGACCACCCCGCGGATCTTCCGGATCGCCCGCGAGCACGGCGACTGGACGGCGTCGCTGTGGTCGGACGCGGCCGGCACCATCGCGCAGGAGCCGGGCACGTTCGGCCTCAACGGCATCGAGGTGGCCCCCGACCGCCGGTCGCTGGTGGTGGCGCACAGCGCGGCCGGGCAGCTGTGGCGCTTCGACCTCGCGACGGCGGCGCCCACCCTCGTCGACACCGGCGACGTCGACCTGACCTCGGCCGATGGGCTCGTGGTGGAGGGGCGCACGCTGGTCGCCGTCCGCAACTTCCCGCGCCTCCTCACCTACCTGCGGCTGGACCCCGACGCCACGGCGGCCCGGGCGGTCGCCGAGGTGGCCACCGACCCCGACCGCGTGCTGACCACCGCGGACGTCGCACGCGGGCGGCTGCTGCTGGTGGACAGCCAGTTCGACGAGGCCCCCCCGTCGCAGGACTCGGAGGTGGTCGTCCTGCGGTTCCGCCCCTGACGACCCGGCCGGTCCCGGCCTCGCACCGTCGCGCCCGGCGGTCTCGTATCGTCCGACCCCATGCGCTCCTCGGCAGCGGTCGACTCGGTCCGCGGCTGGGTGATGGTCGCCGCGGCGTTCGCCGGGATGTTCGTCTCGTTCGGCATCGCCTACTCGTTCGGTGCCTTCCTCGCCCCGATGGCCGAGGAGTTCGGCTCCGGTCGTGGCGCGACGTCGGCGTTCTTCGCCCTGACCTCGCTCACCTACTTCGGCCTGGGCGCGCTCAGCGGCGTCGCGGTGGACCGCTACGGCCCCCGGCGGGTGCTGCTGGTCGGTGCCGTGGCCCTCGGCGCCGGGCTGACCGCGACCTCGCTGGCAGGTGAGCTCTGGATAGGCCTGCTCACCTACGGGCTGGGGGTCGGCGTCGGGGTGGCCTGCGCCTACGTCCCGATGGTGGCCGTCGTGAGCGGGTGGTTCGAGCGGCGCCGCACGCTCGCGATCGGGGTGTCGGTGACGGGCATCGGCCTGGGCACCCTCGCGGTGGCGCCGCTGGCCGCCGCGCTGATCGGCGAGCTCGGGTGGCGCACCACCCACCTCGTGCTGGGGCTGGCCGGGGCGGTGGTCCTCGTGGTGTGCGCCCTGGTGGTCCAGGCGCCGCCGGTGGAGGCGGGCCCGGCGGCGCTGACGCTCCGCGACGCGGTGCGCAACCGCGACTACCGGCGGCTGTACCTGGCCTCGGGGCTGCTGTCCGTGGCCCTGTTCGTGCCGTTCGTGCACCTGCCCGGGTACGCCGTGCAGCAGGGGGTCGACCGGGTCGCGGCGGCGGCCCTGGTCGGCGTGATCGGGCTGGCGAGCACCGCCGGCCGGCTGCTCCTGGGGCTGATCGCGGCGCGGACCGGGTCGTTGCGCGCCTTCCAGGGGTGCTTCCTCACCATGGGGCTGAGCTTCGCGCTGTGGGCGCTGGGCAGCGGGTACGGCATGCTGCTCGCCTTCGCCGTGGTGCTCGGCGTCGGCTACGGGGGCTTCGTGGCGATCGGGCCCGCCGTCGTCGCCGACCGCTTCGGCACCACCCGCCTCGGTGGGCTGCTCGGCGTCCTGTACACCAGCGCCGGGATCGGCTCCGCCCTCGGCGCACCGCTGGCCGGCGCGGCCGTCGACGCCTCGGGCTCCTACCTCCCGGCGATCGCCGGCTGCCTGGTCCTGGGGCTGGCCGCCACCCTGGTCGTGCTCAGCGTCGGTCGCGGAGCTCCGGCGCCGGAGAAGGCAGCGAGGGCGCAGCCGGCGGTGCGGTGAGCTCCTGGTAGGCGGTCGTGTGCGCGCGCAGGGCGGCGACCGCATCGGCGACGTCGGTGACCGGGCGGCTGCTCGCCACCACCGCCCGCTCCGCCTCGCGCACCGCCTCGCAGACGTCGGCGACCGTGTCCAGGTAGGCCCGGGCCTCGGGCTCCGGATCGGAGCGGTCGGTCGGGTCGGCCCCCAGGGCTCGGAGCCGCAGCCGCTGCTCGAGCCGGCTGCCCTCGGCGACCAGCGACGGCAGCAGGTCGGGCACGTCCCCGAGGTGCGCACCGGCGGCCTGCGCCGCGGCCACGTGGCGGCGCAGCCCGTCCCGCGCCCGGCAGATCTCCAGCTGCAGTTCCGCCGCGGAGCGCCGGGACCCCGGTGGCAGACGGCGCGCGGCGACGGCGGTGGCCCCCTGCAGGCCCAATTCGCGGCCGCGGGAGGCCAGCTCCCGGCCGCGGGCGACCAGCGGGCTGCGCCGCACGCGCCGCACCACCAGCCAAGCGGTGAGCAGGGCGACGAGCAGGAGCACCAGCACGGTGCCGCCGAGGACGGCCAGGACCGTGGGGTCGAGCGACATCAGCCACGACAGCTCGCCGTCGTCGCCCACCTCGAGGGCGACGGCGGGGCCGGTGGGCAGCGGGGTGGTCATGGAGCTCCTCGTGCAGGGCGGGGGCCGGTCCCCAGGCAACGCTCACGGACCGCTCGACGGTTCCCGACCCGCCGGGCTCGCGGGGGCTCAGGTGCGCGCCCCGGTGCCCGCCTCCTCGGTGAGCTGCGTGACCGGGACACCGCAGGCCTTGCGGAGCCGGGCCGGGAGGTCGCGGCGGAGCCACTGCGACAGGCCGCGCGGCAGCGTCGAGACGACGATCTCGTCGGCCGGGAAGTGGCCGAGCGCGGCCCGGACGGCCTGCAGCGGATCGGGGTCGCCGACCTCGCCGTCGACCTCGGCGCCCAGGGCGCGGAGCTCGTCCAGCGCCCGGTCCAGACGCTGCCGCGCCAGCGCGAAGGCGCGCTCCTGCACGGAGGGCCCCACGGCCGCGTACGCGCTCGGGCCGTCGACCTCGTCCCGCGCCGGGGTGGCCGGCGCCACGAGGTGGAAGGAGTGCGGCCCGGCGGCGATGCGCTCCTGCACGGCCCGGCCGAGGCTCTCGCTCGACAGGGTCTGGTTGGCGACGACAAGGCAGCGGCGCATGGACGGGCTCCTGTTCGGGCGGTGCCGACGACGGCCAGTGTGTGCCACGCCACGGCGTCCGACCACGCCGACCACCGCCGGCCGCCGATCCGACGCCCCCGGTCCGCGTGCCGTCCTTCGTCGGCATGCCTGCCGTTCACCCAGCGGCCAGGCCCGTCCACCAGGTGGCCGCATCCGCCGGGGAGCCGGGGGCGCCGCACTGCTACCGGGTGCAGGGTCGGAGGCTGCTGATCGAGTGGGACAACGCCCAGCGCGGGGCCACCCACGCCCACTCGGTGTGGCGCGACCCCGCCGCAGATCTCGGGCTGGACGTGCTGGCCCGCCACCGGGTCTCCGACCACGGCTAACGTTCAGCCGGGCGCCTCGGGCAGGGCCAGCCCGTAGTGCGCGATCTTGCGGTACAGGGTGGCCCGGCCGATGCCGAGGGTCTGCGCGGCCCTGGTCACTGTGGTGCCCGGCTCGGTGAGGCAGCGGACGATCTCGTCGCGCTCCAGCCGCTCCAGCCGGCTCAGCACGCGGGAACCCCCGTCGAGCACCTCCGGGGCGAGGTGGTGGACGTCGACGACGTCGGCGCGGGCCACGGCCTCGCGCACCACCTGGCGCAGCTGGCGGGTGTTGCCCGGCCACGGGCAGCCGGTCAGCGCGCGGGCCGCGCGGGCGGTGAACTCGACGGGGCGGTGCCGCTCGGCCCGTGCCACGGCGTGCGCCACCGCCATGACGTCATCGGTGCGCAGGCGCAGCGGCGGCACCTCGACGACGGCGTCGACCAGCAGCGCCAGCGGCGGGGGGAGCGCGGCGTACTCCCGGCTGGTCAGGACGAAGGGCTGCGGGCGGCCGTCGGTCCGCCGCGCGGCGGCCAGGACCGCGGCGAGCTCCTCGGCCGCCCACGCCGGCAGCCGGTCGGCGGCCGACACGACGACGTGCACCTCGGGGTCCCGCAGCTCGGGCGTCCACAGGTCCAGCCAGGCCGCAGCGCCGTCGTCGCCGGGCGCACGGGCGTGCAGGACCCGGCGGCCGCGGCCCCGGTGCCGGCGCGCGGTGACCGCGAGCATCGACTTGCCGACCCCCGGCTCGCCGACGACGGCGAGCACCCGGCCCGCCGCATCGGCCGCTCTCGCGGACGCGAGGGCCGCATGCCACGCGGCCGAGACGCACGGGTCCCCGTCGCCGGCGGCTCCGGCGACCACCCGGAAGACCTCGCCCCGGGGTGCCGATCCCGCCGGCCGGCCGGTGGTCCGCTGCAGCATCAGCCCGCTCGTCGCGCCGGCCGCCGCCTGCGCCAGGGCCAGCAGCAGCTCGGAGGACGAGTCCGACCAGGTGGTGAGGTTCATCGACCCCGCCAGCTCGCCGGACACCGGGTCCAGGACGGGGACGGCCGCGCAGGTGTACCCGCGCAGCTCGGCGCAGTAGTGGTCCGCGGCCCGGACGAGCGTGGGGGCGCGGTCGGCGAGTGAGAGGCCGAGCCCGTTCGTGCCGGCCTGCCGCTCGGAGTAGTAGAAGCCCGGCGCCAGGTGCACCGCGTCCAGGGAGCGCCGCATCCCCGCGTCGCTGCACAGCCGGGTCAGCACCAGCCCCTCGCGGTCGGCGACCATCAGGCTGACCGGCTCGTTGGCGATCGTGGCCTGCAGCCCCGCGAGCACCTGCGATCCGCACTCGTACAGCAGCGACCCGGTGTCGACCGAGCCGGTGAAGCGCGGCAGGACCTCGTCGGGGGGTACCCCGTACTCCTGGCTGCGCCGCCACGAGGCCCGAAGCCGGGGCGCCGCGAGCCGCCCGTCGGCTCGCGGGCCGGGGCCGAGCGGTGCGGGTGGCGACCCGGGCCGTTCCGTCTCCACGCCGGAGCACCTCCTCCGGGGGTGCGTGCGCCTCCGCACCCGTCTCGTTCCTGGTTGGCCCGGCACGGTACGCCTCAACGACGTCTCAAAGTGAGACAGACCACATCTTCCGGGCGGGGCGCGACCTTCCTAGCGTCGTGTCCGAGCGGCGTGACCGCCGCCACATCGGGAGACGCTGGGAGGCCGGCAGATGTACCGCAGGGACGGCGAGGACTACTTCATCGTGGACGCCCACATCGCGCTGTGGGACGCACGCCCGGAGAACCAGCGGAACGTGCACGGCAAGCAGTTCATCGACTGCTTCTACGACTACCACCGCAACCTCAGCCCCGAGTCCGAGGTCTGGTCCTACGAGGAGTACCTCTACCAGGGCGGGGAGCGGCTGATGCGCGACGTCTTCGGCGACGGGATGGTCGACCACGCGATCTTCCAGCCGGCCCGGCTCGCCGAGTTCTACCACCGGGGCTTCGGCCAGACCGAGGAGGCGTTCGCCCTCGCCCAGGCCCACCCCGACAAGCTGACCTACAACCACTACTGGGATCCGCGCGACGGCGAGAACGGCCTGGACGCCCTGCGGGCCGCGGCGGAGCGGATGAACCTCAAGGGCGTGAAGCTCTACACCGCGGACTGGCACGGCGAGTCCCGCGGCTGGAAGCTCACCGACCCGATGGCCTACCGGTACCTCGAGGTGTGCCGCGAGGTCGGCATCCGGAACATCCACGTCCACAAGGGCCCGACGATCCGGCCGCTGGACCGCGATGCCTTCGACGTCGCCGACGTCGACCACGTGGCCACCGACTTCACCGACCTGACCTTCGTCGTCGAGCACTGCGGCCTCCCGCGGCTCGAGGACTTCTGCTGGATCGCCACCCAGGAGCCCAACGTCGTCGCCGGCCTGGCCGTGGCCATCCCGTTCATCCACACCCGGCCGCGCTACTTCGCCCAGATCATGGGCGAGCTCCTGTACTGGATCGGGGAGGACCGCATCCTCTTCTCCAGCGACTACGCGCTGTGGACCCCGCAGTGGCTGGTGCAGAAGTTCGTCGACTTCCAGATCCCCGAGGACCTGACCGAGTACGCGCCGCTCACCACCGTGCAGAAGAAGAAGGTCCTCGGCCTCAACGCGGCCAAGCTCTACGACCTGCCGGTGCCGCCGGAGCTGCAGCTGCCCGACGCCGACCAGACCCTGACCGGCCCCCGGGACCCGGCCGCCGCCGACCTCGCGACCGTCTGAGGCCGAGGCCCCCGTGACCGCCCTCCTCCCCGACCTGCGAGCCGCGGTGCGCGCGGCCCTGGCCACCGTCGCCGATCCGGAGCTGGACGAGCCGATCACCGACCTCGGTTTCGTCCGCTCCGTGTCGGTGACGGGCGCCCGTGCCGAGGTGCACCTGCGGCTGCCGACGTCGTTCTGCGCGCCCAACTTCGCGTGGCTCATGGCGTCCGATGCCCGGGCCGCGGTAGCCGCCGTCCCCGGGGTTGAGTCCGGGGGGGGGGGGGGGGGGGGGCGCCCGCCCGCCCCCCCCCACAACCCCCCCCCCCCCCCCCCCCCCCGCCCCCCCCCCCCCCCCCCCCCCCCCCCCCCCCCCCACGACTCCGACCTGATCAACCGCGGCCTGGCCGCCGGATCGGGCTACCGCGGCACCTTCGGGCACGAGGCCGAGAACTCGTTGGACGAGCTCCGCGCGACCTTCGTCCGCAAGGCCCACACCGCCGCGATGGAGCGGGCGGTCACCGCCCTGCTGCGCACCGATCCCGGCGTGGACGTCGCGGCGGTCGTGCTCGGTGACCTGCCGGCGGGGGAGCGCACCACCGAGGCGTTGCTGCACCGCCGGGCCGCGCTCGGCCTGCCGCTGGACGACGACGCACCCGTGCTCGTCGACGCCGACGGCACCCGCCCCGCCAGGGAGGAGGCCGCGCTGTTCCTGCGCAGGGCCCGCTCCGTGCGGATCTCGATCGACGGCAACGCGCACTTCTGCCGCGGCCTGCTCACCACCCGCTACCCCGGGTCGGAGGCCGACCAGGCGCCCCGCCCCGAGGACCGACCGCTCCTCCCGCTCACCGTCTCGAAGGGAACCCGCCCGTGAAGGCCGTCCGCGTGCACTCGTACCACGCCGACCCGAGCATCGACGACATCCCCGAGCCGCAGCTGCGGGGGCCCCTCGACGTCATCGTGAAGATCGGTGGCGCCGGCGTCTGCCGCACCGACCTGCACATCCTCGAGGGCCAGTGGGCGGAGCTGCAGAACCCCGACCTGCCCTACGTGATCGGGCACGAGAACGCCGGGTGGGTGCACGCGGTCGGCGAGGGCGTCACCAACGTCGCCGTCGGCGACACCGTGATCCTGCACCCGCAGCCGAGCTGCGGGCTGTGCGCGGCCTGCCGCGCCGGCCGGGACATGCAGTGCGAGAACGCCTTCTTCCCGGGGCTGTCGAACGACGACGGCGGCATGGCCGAGTACCTGCGCACGACCGCCCGCGCCTGCGTGAAGCTCGACCCGTCGACCAACCCGGCCGACGTCGCCGCGCTCGCCGACGCCGGCATCACCGCCTACCACGCCGTGCGCAAGGCCCTGCCACTGCTGCACCCGGGCGCGACCGCCGTCGTGCAGGGCGCCGGCGGGCTCGGCCACATCGGCGTCCAGTGCCTGGCCGCGCTGTCGGGCACGCGGATCGTCGTCGTCGACCGCAACCCCGACGCCCTGGAGCTCGCCCGGCAGATCGGCGCGGACGAGACCGTGCTCGCCGACGGCGGCCAGGTGCAGGCGGTGCAGGAGCTGACCGGCGGGGGTGCCGACGTCGTCTTCGACTTCGTCGCCGAGCAGGGGGCGGAGATGGACGGCTGGCGCATGACCGGCCCGGCCGGCTCCCTCTACGTCATCGGGTACGGCGGCGAGCTGCGGATCCCGACGCTGGAGTTCGTCGCCGGGGAGAAGAACGTCGTCGGCAACATCGTCGGTACCTACACCGACCTGGCCGAGCTGATGGTGCTCGCGCAGGCGGGCAAGGTCACGCTGCACACCCAGCAGTACCCGCTGGACCGGGCCGTGGACGCGATCCGCGATCTCGACGCCGGGAAGGTCCGGGGCCGGGCCATCCTCGTGCCCTGACCGGGCCGGCCCCTCCACCGCCCAGACTGCGCCCCACCGGCCGAGGAGGCCCCGTGACCACCCCACCGACACCCGCCCCGACCTGCTCACCGTCATCGCGCACATGCGCACCCCCGACGACGACGGCCTGCGGATCGACCGGCTCCGCCGCATCGCCTGACGGGCGGGTGATCAGCGGCTGACAGCATGGCGGCGTGCGCGCCGTCGTCGTCGACTCCGTCAGAGCCAGGCCCGAGGTGCGGGAGGTGCCGGCGCCCACGGCGCCGGCGGGCGGGGTGGTGGTGCGCGTGATGGCCACCGGGATGTGCCGCAGCGACTGGCACGCCTGGGCCGGCCACGACGAGATCGCCTTCCCGCACGTGCCCGGGCACGAGCTCGCCGGCGTGGTCGCCGAGGTCGGCGCCGGTGTCGCTCGCTGGCAGACGGGGGACCGGGTGACCGTGCCGTTCGTCTGCGGCTGCGGTCGGTGCCGGTGGTGCCGGGCGGGGGAGGCCCAGGTCTGCCCCGACCAGCAGCAGCCCGGCTTCACGCACTGGGGGTCGTTCGCCGAGCACGTCGCCCTGCACGGTGCCGACACCAACCTGGTCGCGGTCCCGGAGCGCGTCGACTTCCCGACGGCGGCCGCGCTCGGCTGCCGGTTCGCGACGGCCTACCGCGGCCTGGTGGGCCGTGCGCGGATCGCCGCCGGTGAGTGGGTGACCGTGGTGGGAGCCGGCGGCGTGGGGCTCAGCGCGGTCATGATCGCCCGCGCGACGGGTTGCCGCGTCGTCGCGGTCGACCGCAACCCCGCGGCGCTCGCCGCCGCGGCCACGCTGGGCGCGGAGCACACCGTGCTGGCCGACGGCGCCGACGTCCCGGCCGTCGTGGGGGAGCTGACCGGCGGCGGCAGCGACGTCGCCGTCGACGCCGTGGGGAGCGAGCAGACCTGCGCCGACGGCATCCGGAGCCTCCGGCGCCGGGGCCGACACGTGCAGATCGGGCTGCTGCCGCCGGTCGGCGGGCACCCGCGGGTCCCCATGGACCGGGTGATCGGCTGGGAGCTCGACCTGCTCGGCAGCCACGGCATGGCGGCGGCCGACTACCCGGGCATGCTGGCGCTCATCGAGCGGGGCGCGCTGCGGCCCGACCTGCTGGTGGAGCGCACCATCGGGCTCGCGGAGGCGGCGGACCTGCTGCCCGTCCTCGACCGGGCGGAGGTCGCCGGGATGACGATGGTCGACCCCGCCCGCTGACCGCCCGCCGCCCGTCGGGCGTGAGCCCGCCCGCGTGAGGGCATCGGAGAATGTCACGCCGGCTGTCGATCCGGTGGTGTCGCCGTTCGACCCAGGGGTGAGAGGGTCCGACCGGGACCCGGACACCACGCAGGAGCGACGCCGTGAAGTACATGCTGATCATGCGGGCCACCGACGAGAGCTACGCCGAGATGGCGAACGTCGACTTCGACGAGGTCCTCACGACGATGGGCCGGTTCAACGACGAGATGATCCGGGCCGGCGTCCTCGTCGCGGCCGAGGGTCTCGACGACGCGGCGAAGGGCGTCGTCGTCGACTACTCCTCCCAGCCACCGGTCGTCACCGACGGCCCGTACGGGGAGACCAAGGAGCTGTTCGGGGGCTTCTGGATCCTCGACGTCGCCTCGCAGGAGGAGGCCGTCGAGTGGGCGAAGCGGGCGCCGCTGGCCGGCCCCGGCATGAAGGCCGAGATCCGCCGCGTCAGCAGCATCGACGAGTTCCCCCAGGACAACGAGTGGATCCAGAAGGAGCGGGCGTGGCGGGAGCGGACCGGCCAGCTGTGAGCCCGCCGGGGGGGGGGGGGGGGGGGGGCCCCCCCCCCCGCCCCCCCCCCCCCCCCCCCCCCCCCCGCCCCCCCCCCCCCCCCCCCCCCCCCCCCCCCCCCCCCCCCCCCCCCCGGGCCGGCAGCGGCCGCGAGGCCGTCGAGGCGGTCTGGCGCATCGAGTCGGCGCGCATCGTCGGCCGGCTGGCGCGGTACACCGGCGACTTCGCGCTGGCCGAGGACCTGGCCCAGGAGGCGCTGGCCGAGGCCCTGGTCACGTGGCCGCGGGAGGGGCCGCCGCGCGATCCCGCGGGCTGGCTGCTCACCGTGGGGCGTCGGCGGGCCATCGATGCCTTCCGACGCCGGTCCGCACGCGACGAGCGGTACGCGACCCTCGCCCGGGGCCTGACCGATGGAGGCACCACCTCCGGCGCCTGGTCACCCGCCACGGACGACGACGACCTCCTGTGGGACCCCGACCAGGTGGACGACGACGTCCTCGCGCTGATGTTCGTGGCGTGCCACCCGGTGCTCTCGCGGGAGGCCCAGGTCGCGCTCACGCTGCGCGTCCTCGGCGGCCTGGGCAGCGACGAGATCGCCCGGGCCTTCCTCGTGCCGACCGCGACCGTGCAGGCCCGCATCACCCGGGCCAAGAAGACGCTCGCCGCGGCCGAGGTGCCCTTCGAGGCGCCGCCGGCCGAGGAGCGCCGCGAGCGGCTCGGCTCCGTGCTGAGCGTGCTGTACCTGGTCTTCACCGAGGGGTCGACGGCCACCTCCGGGAAGGACTGGATCCGGCCGGACCTGGCCCGCGAGGCGATCCGGCTGACCCGGGTCCTGACGCGGCTGGTGCCCGACCAGCCGGAGGTGCACGGCCTCCTCGCCCTGCTCGAGCTCACCGCGGCCCGGTTCCCGGCCCGGGTGGGCGACGACGGCGAACCGGTGCTGCTGGAGGACCAGGACCGGCGGCGCTGGGACCGGGCCGCGATCCGGCGCGGGCGGGCGGCGCTCGCCCAGGCCGGGCGGGTCGGCCGCGGGCTCGGCGCGTACGGTGTCCAGGCCGCGATCGCCGAGTGCCACGCGGTCGCGCCGTCGGTCGAGGGCACCGACTGGGAACGGGTCGTCCTGCTCTACGACGTCCTCTCCCGGCTGGCGCCCTCGCCGGTGGTCCAGCTCAACCGGGCGGTCGCAATCTCCATGGCCCGCGGACCGGCGGCCGCGCTGCCCCTGGTCGACGACCTCGTCGCGGCGGGCACCTTGTCCGGCTCCCACCTGCTGCCGAGCGTCCGCGGCGAGCTGCTCCGGCGGCTCCACCGCCATGGCGAGGCGCGCCGGGAGCTCGAGCGCGCGGTCGGCCTCTGCGGGAACGAGCGCGAACGCGGCGTGCTCCAGCGCAAGCTCGCCGCGCTGCCCTGACCCGGGTGCGGAGGCGGGCGTGCCGCGCGGTGGGCGGAGTCGTGCCGCCGCTGGCAGGGTGGCGCCATGGCATCCACCCCTCCCGTCGTCGTGGTCACCGGTGCGAACGGGTTGGTGGGCACCGCGGTCTGCCGGGCGCTCGTCGAGCGGTCGGCGCAGGTGCGTGCCGTCGTCCGCCGGGCCGGCAGCGCGCCTTCGCTGGACGGCGTCACCGAGCACGTCGGTGACTTCGCCGACGAGGAGCTCGCCCGCTCGGTGACCACGGGCGCCGACGCGGTCGTCACCACCGTCCACCCGATGGGCTCCCCCCGGGAGGTGCAGCACCGGGTGGGCGTCGAGGGGACGCGGGCCGTCGCCCGGGCCGCCCGGGACGCCGGCGTCGCCCGGCTGGTGCACCTCTCCACCGCCGGGGTGTACGACCGCTCGGCCGGCGTCGGCGACGTCGCCGAGGACGGCGCCCTCCTGCCCGAGGGCAGTGGCGCCTACCCCGACACGAAGAACGCCGCCGACGCCGCGCTGGCCGAGGTCGGCGGGCTCACGACCGTGCTGGTGCGCCCCCCGGCGGTCCTCGGCGCGGGCGAGACGTCGGTCTGGAACACGCTGCGGCCGAAGCAGGTGCGCGACGGCGAGCGCCGGGCGAACCCGGAGCAGACCTGGGCCTGGGTGCACGTCGAGGACCTCGCGGCCCTCATCGCGGACGTCGCCACCGGTGCGATCGCGACCGCCGACGACGCGGAGCGGGGCCCCGTGGCCGGCGCCACCACGCCGGTCGTCGTCGCGGGTGAGCCCGCGACGTGGCGGGACTACCTGGGCACGGTGGCCGACGCGCTCGGCGTCGAGCCGCAGTGGACCGACGAGCCGGTGTGGACCGGCGCCCTGCGCACGGACCGCGCGCGGGCGTGGGGCTGGGCGCCGCGGGTGGGCCTCGCGCAGGCCCTGGACGAGCTGCGGCGGGGCCTGACGCCCGCGTCGTGACGGGCTCGGTCACCCCCTCCCGGCTCGTGCCGCCCCGGGTCAGAGCAGGGACAGGTCCAGTCGCTCCGAGAGCAGGTGCAGCGCTGCCCGCCCCGCCCGCGAGTTGCCCTTCTCGTCGAGCGGCGGCGACCACGCGCACACGCCGAAGCGCCCGGTCACGTCACCCATCACGGCTCCGGCGACCCCGCTCTTGCAGGGGAAGCCCAGGTCGTAGGCGAACTGCCCGGCGGCGTCGTAGGTGCCGCACGTCAGCATCAGCGCGTTGACCCGTCGCGCCAGGGGCTCGGACAGCACCGCCGCGCCGGTGCGCGGGTTGACGCCGTCGTTGGCGAGGAAGCGGGCGGCGCGGGCCAGCGTGCGCGTGGTCACCGTGATCGAGCACAGGCGGAGGTAGAGCTCCACGACCTCGTCGACCGGGTGGTGCACGTTCCCGAACGAGCTCATCAGGTGGCCCATGGCCCGGTTGAGGGAGCTGCTCTCCCGTTCGGCGTCCAGCGCGATCCCGTCCAGGGTCGCCTCCTCGCCGGTCAGGTCACCGACGAGGCCGGCCACGGCCCCGAAGGGGTCGTCCGCCGCGTCCAGCAGGACGTCGCAGACGACCAGCGCCCCGGCGTTGATGAAGGGGTTCCGCGGGACGCCCTTCTCGTGCTCCAGCTGGATGAGCGAGTTGAACGGGTCGCCGGAGGGCTCACGGCCCACCCGCTCGAACAGCTCCTCGCCGACCAGCTGGAGGGCGGCCGTGAGGGCGAACACCTTCACCACGCTCTGGACCGCGAAGCCGACGTCGGCGTCGCCGGTCACGTGCTCCGTGCCGTCCAGCTCGGCGAGCGCCAGCCCGAAGCGGGCGGCGTCGGCCGAGGGCAGCTCCTCGGGCTGCTCCTCGACCTCGCCCTCCTCGGCCAGGTGCCGCGAGCGGTCGGCGACCTCGGCGAGCACCGCCTCGAGGTCGGCGGTGCGGTCGGGGGAGGAGGGCTGGGGCGAGGGGGGCATCCACCCCCGCTACCCGTCGTCCGGGTGCGGACACTCCCGCGCCGACCGGTGCGGAGCGCTCCACCGGGGACGAGTGCCGACGTCGGGAACGGCGACGGTGGCGTCGCGGATCAGCACCGGCGCCGTTGACGCCGGCGGCCGCGGCCAGGATGCTGCGCGAGTGCCCGGCGTCGGGGCACCAGGCGGCAGATCACCGTCGTCCCACCCCCGCGGGCCACGGTGAGGCGCGCCGCGCCCAGGGAGGACGCCATGACAGCCACGCAGGAACGTTCGACGAGGTCCGGGGACAAGCTGCTCGGCAGGGTGGCCTTCGTGACGGGTGGCACCCGCGGGATCGGCGCCGCCATCTGCCGCAGCCTGGCCAAGCAGGGCGCCGACGTCGCAGCGGGGTACAGCGGCAACCGGGAACGGGCGGAGATGTTCGCCCAGGACTTCGCCGGCGCCTACCCGGAGCGGAACGTGAGCGTGCACCGGGGGGACATCGCCAACCCTGACGACTGCCGCCGGACCATCGCCGAGGTCATCGAGCGGCACGGCCGGCTGGACATCCTGGTCAACAACGCCGGCATCACCGCCGACCGGACCGTGCTGAAGATGACCGACGACGACTGGCGCCGGGTCATCGACGTCAACCTGTCGGGAGCTTTCTACCTCTCCCAGGCGGCGCTCCGGCACATGCACGAACGGGGCAGCGGGCGGATCGTGATGATCTCCTCGGTGATCGGGGAGACGGGCGGCATCGGGCAGTCGAACTACGCCTCGGCCAAGTCGGGGCTGCTGGGCCTGACCAAGACGCTGGCGCTGGAGGCGGCGATGCAGGTGAAGCGCTCGGGCAAGACCGATGGGCCGGGCATCACCGTCAACGCCGTGACGCCGGGGTACACCGCCACCGAGATGCTCGATGCCGTGCCCGAGAAGGTGCTCGACGGCCTCAAGGCGAAGATCCCGCTCGGCCGGCTCGGGGAGCCGGAGGAGGTCGCCCGCGTCGTCCACTTCCTCGCCGCGGACGCCTCCGGGTACATCACCGGACAGGTGTGGGGGGTCAACGGCGGCCTCGACATGTGACGGAGACGGGCAGCGGAACGCCGGCCGTCGGACATCGACCGATGACGAGGAGGGGAGCACCGGTGTTCAGCCGTATCGCCGTCGTCAACCGGGGTGAGCCGGCCGTCCGGCTCATCCGCGCCGTGCGTGAGCTCGATGCGGAGCACGGGACCGCGACCCGGGTCATCGCCCTGCACACCGAGGCCGAGCGCCGGGCCACCTTCGTGCGCACCGCCGACGAGGCCGTCCTGCTCCGCGAGACCGGGGCGGGGAGCCCCTACCTCGACCACGCCGAGCTGGCCCGCGCACTGCGCACGAGCCGCGCCGATGCCGCCTGGGTCGGCTGGGGCTTCGTCGCTGAAGACCCGGCGTTCGCGGAGCTGTGCGCCGACCTCGGCGTGGTGTTCGTCGGCCCTCCGCCTCAGGCGATGCGGTTGCTCGGGGCCAAGATCGAGGCGAAGGTGCTCGCCGAGCAGACCGGTGTGCCGGTGGCGTCGTGGAGCGGCGGCCCCGTGCACGGCATGGAGGACGGGCGCCGGCACGCGGCCGCGATCGGCTACCCGCTCATCGTCAAGTCCCGGAGCGGTGGCGGCGGGCGGGGCATCCGGATCGTCCGGTCCGAGGCCGAGCTCGGCGAGGCGCTCACCCGCACGCAGACCGAGGCCGAACGCACCTTCGGCGACCCCGCCGTCTTCATGGAACGCCTGGTCGAGGGCGGCCGGCACGTCGAGGTGCAGATCATCGCCGACCAGCACGGGACGGTCTGGGCCCCGGGCGTCCGGGACTGCTCGGTGCAGCGGCGCAACCAGAAGGTGCTGGAGGAGTCGAGCTCGCCGGCCCTCACGCCCGAGCAGGACCGCTCGCTGCGTGACTCGGCGATCGCCCTCGTGCGGGCCGCCGGCTACGTCGGGGCCGGCACCGTCGAGTTCCTGTACCAGCCCGAGGAGCAGCTGTTCACCTTCCTGGAGGTGAACACCCGGCTGCAGGTCGAGCACCCCGTGACCGAGGAGACCACCGGCCTCGATCTCGTGAAGCTGCAGCTGCACGTCGCCGGGGGCGGCCGGCTGGCCGGCGAACCGCCGGCGGAGTGGGGCCATGCCGTCGAGGCGCGGCTCAACGCCGAGGACGCCGAGCAGGGATTCGCCCCCGCCCCCGGCCGGGTGGAGCTGATGCGCCTGCCCACGGGCCCGGGCGTGCGGGTGGACACCGGCATCGGGGTCGGCGACGTCATCCCGCCGGAGTACGACTCGATGATCGCCAAGGTCATCGCATGGGGACGGGACCGCCCCGAGGCCCTGGCCCGCCTGCGCGTCGCGCTACGGGGGACCACCGTGGTCCTGCGGGGCGGGACGACGACCAAGTCCTTCCTGCTCGATCTGCTCGACCGACCGGAGGTCGTGGCCGGGACGGCGGACACCGGCTGGCTGGACCGCACCGGGATGGCGGGCGCGTCCGATGCCACGCCGTCGGCCCACGTGGCCCTGGCGCAGGTCGCGATCGACGCCTCCGACGCCGAGGAGCAGCGCGAGCGGGCCGCCTTCCTCGCCGCAGCGCGCGGTGGGCGCCCGCGGTCGCGGCACGAGGTGGAGCGGACCCTGGAGCTCGGGTACCGCGGCCAGGTCTACCGCCTCACCGTCGCGAAGGTCAGCCAGGACCGGTACCGCGTGGAGCTCGACGGCCGGTACGTCGACGTGGACCTGGACCGGCTCGGCGCGCTCGAGAGTCGGGTGACCGTCGGCGATCGGCGGTTCTCGGTCGTGGCCGTCGAGGCGCCCGGCTCCCACCTGGTCGAGGTCGACGGCGTCTCGCACCGCGTCACGCGGGACGCCGGTGGAGTGGTGCGCGCCCCCGCCCCCTCGGTGGTCGTCGCGCTGCGCGTGCAGCCGGGGCAGGAGGTCGAGGCGGGGCAGACGGTCGCCGTCCTCGAGAGCATGAAGATGGAGACGGCGGTGCAGGCCCCCTTCGCCGGCCGGGTGCGCGAGCTGCTCGCCGCAGCCAACTCCCAGGTGGATGCGGGCGCACCGCTGCTCACCCTCGAGCGGGTGGACGCCGACGCCGAGCAGGCGGCGGGGGAGCGGGTGGTGTTCCCCGGGAACGGGGCACCGGCACCCACCCCCCGCGACAGGGCCCTCTCGCTGCTCGCGGCCCTGCAGGCGCTGATCACCGGCTACGACGTCAGCGCCCGGTACGCCCAGCAGCTGGTCGCCGAGTACGGCAGCGCCCGCGACGAGCTCCCCGTGGACGACGCCGAACTGCTGGACGGCGAGCTCGCCGTCCTCACCACCTTCGCCGACCTCTCGGAGCTCTCCCGGAACCGGCCGGCCAGCGAGGAGGAGGAGACCGACACGCAGGTGCACAGCCCGCGGGAGCACTTCCACGCCTACCTGCACTCGCTCGACGTCGAGCGCGAGGCTCTGCCGGAGAGCTTCCGGGGCCGGCTCTCCCGGGCCCTCCTGCACTACGGGGTCGCAGACCTCGAGCCGGGTCCCCGGCTCGAGGAGGCGGTCGAACGGATCTTCCTGGCCCAGCAGCGGGTGGCCGACCAGCTGCCCGCCGTCCTGGCGCTGCTGGACCGCTGGCTGACGGCCGGGGAACCGCCGAGCGGCCCGGCGCGGGCCCGGGTGGGGGAGGTGCTCGACCGGCTCGTGGTCGCGACGCAGCTGCGCTACCCCTCGGTGGGCGACCTGGCCCGCGCCGTTCGCTACCGGTACTTCGAGGAGCCCGTGGTCCTGCAGGCACGGCAGCAGGTCCTCGACGAGGCCCGACGGCTGCTGGACGAACTCGACGCCGGAGCGCGGGACGGGGAGCACGCGGACCTGGCCCGCATCGAGGCTCTCGTCGCGAGCCCCGAGCCGTTGGTCCGGCTGCTGGCGCAGCGTTTCGAGCGGGACACGGCCGAGCCCGATCCCGTCCTGGAGGTCCTGACCCGCCGCTACTACCGCAGCCGCGACCTGCAGGACGTCCGGTCCTTCCTGCTCGACGGCCACTCCGCCGTCTCCGCCGGGTACGAGCTCGGCGGGACCCAGCTCCGGCTCGTCGCCGTGATGGTGCGGGCGGCAGGTCTCCCGTCGGCCCTCGCGTCCGTGGCGGCGTGGATCGCGGACGTCCCGGACCCGTCGCACGTCCTGGTGGATCTCTACCTCACCTGGCCCGGCCGGCCGGCCGACGCCGACGCGATGGTGGCGGAGCTGCGGGAGGCGATCGCCGGTACCGCCGTGTTCCGGACCGTCCGCCGCGTGACCGTCACGGTCTCCACGCCCGACGGCGACGTGGAGACCGTGACCTTCCGGCCGTCGCCGGACGGCGCGGACGCCGGGGAACTGGTGGAGGACCGCATCATCCGGGGTCTGCACCCGCTGACCGCACAGCGGCTCGCCCTGTGGCGGCTGAAGAACTTCGACGGCGAGCGGGTGCCCTCCGCCGAGGACACCTACGTCTTCCACGTCACGGCGAAGGAGAACCCCAACGACGAGCGGTTCATCGCCATGGCCGCGGTCCGCGACCTGACCCCCGTCCGGGACGACGCCGGCGAGATCGCCGGGTTCCCGACGGTGGAACGGCAGCTGACCGCCTGCCTCGACAGCCTGCGCAGGGCGCAGTCCCGCCGACGGTCACGCCGGCCGCTGCAGCACAACCGGGTGTTCCTCTACGCCTGGCCGTCGATCGAGGTGCCGTTGGCGGAGGTGGCGGCCTTCGCCCGGACGGCCGCGCCGCTGACGGTGGGGGCCGGCATCGAGCAGGTCGTGCTGCTGGCCCGCCTGCAGGCGGAGGGGGCGGCCCCCCGCGAGGTGGCGCTGCGGTTCTCGTACCGCCCCGGCACCGGCGTCCAGATGCAGCTGACGGACCGGCCGACCGAACCCATGCGCCCGCTGGACGACTACACCGAGAAGGTGCTCAGCTCCCGTGCGCGGGGGGCCGTCTACCCGTACGAGCTGAGCACACAGCTGGCCGGGCCCGGCGGGTCGTTCGTCGAGCACGACCTGGACGGCGACGGCCGGCTCGTCCCCGTGGAACGGCCGGCCGGGCAGAACCGGGCAGGCATCGTCGTCGGCGTGGTCAGCACGCCCACGGAGCGCTATCCCGAGGGCGTGACCCGGGTGGCCCTCTTCGGCGACCCGACGAAGCAGCTGGGCACCGTCGCGGAGCCCGAGTGCGCCCGCGTGAACGCCGCGCTCGACCTGGCGGAGGAGCGGGGCATCCCCGTCGAGTGGTTCGCACTGTCCTCGGGCGCCCGCATCTCGATGGACAGCGGCACGGAGAACATGGACTGGGTCGCCCGGGCCCTGCGCCGGATCATCGAGTTCACCCAGCGCGGCGGCGAGATCAACGTCGTCGTCGCGGGGATCAACGTCGGGGCCCAGCCGTACTGGAACGCCGAGGCCACGATGCTCATGCACACCAAGGGCATCCTGGTCATGACCCCCGACAGCGCGATGGTGCTCACCGGCAAGCACTCGCTGGACTACTCCGGAGGCGTGTCGGCCGAGGACAACTTCGGCATCGGCGGCTACGACCGGGTCATGGGGCCCAACGGTCAGGCCCAGTACTGGGCGCCGAACCTGACCGCCGCCGCGGAGCTCCTGATGCGGCACTACGACCACGCCTACGTCGCGCCCGGTGAGCGCTGGCCGCGGCCCGCCGGCACCGACGACCCCGCCGACCGGGACGTGCGCTCCTTCCCGCACCGGCACCCGGCCAGCGAGTTCACCACCGTGGGCGACATCTTCTCCCCGGCCACCAACCCGGAGCGCAAGAAGCCGTTCGACATCCGGACGGTCATGCGTGCGGTCACCGACCAGGACCACCCCGTGCTCGAGCGGTGGGCCGGCATGGCCGACGCCGACACCGTCGTCGTGTACGACGCGCACCTCGGCGGACAGCCGGTCTCGGTCCTGGGCGTCGAGTCACGGCCGATGCCCCGACGCGGCAGCTTCCCCGCGGACGGCCCGGACCAGTGGACCTCGGGGACCCTGTTCCCGCACTCGTCGAGGAAGACCGCCCGCGCCATCAACGCGGCCAGCGGCAACCGGCCGCTCGTCGTGCTGGCCAACCTCTCCGGCTTCGACGGCTCACCGGAGTCGCTGCGCAAGCTGCAGCTCGAGTACGGCGCCGAGATCGGCCGCGCCATCACGAACTTCGACGGGCCGATCGTCTTCTGCGTCGTCTCGCGCTACCACGGCGGGGCCTTCGTCGTCTTCTCCGGCGTCCTCAACGACAACATGGAGGTGCTGGCGGTCGAGGGCTCGTACGCGTCGGTGATCGGCGGTGCCCCCGCGGCCGCCGTGGTGTTCACCCGCGAGGTCGACAAGCGGACGTCGGCCGATCCGCGCGTCCAGGAGCTGGAAGCCGCGGTGAACGCCGCCGACGGCGTGGAGCAGGCGCACCTGCGGGTCGAGCTCGCCACCCTGCGGGCCGCCGTCCGCTCGGAGAAGCTGGGCGAGGTGGCCGCGGGGTTCGAGGCGGTCCACGACATCGAACGAGCGCGCCGCGTCGGCTCGGTGCACGACATCATCCCGGCCGCCGAGCTCCGGCCGCGTCTCATCGCCGCCGTCGAGCGGGGCATGGAGCGCGCCACCGGACGTCGATCCCAGGAGAGAGGCCCCGTCCCATGAATGCCTTCGTCATGAACCGGCACGGCCGCATGGTGTTCCCCTCGAACATCATGCCCGAGCTGGACTTCTCCACCATGGAGACGCTGGAGCAGCTCGACAGCGTCGTCCGCCGGGACTTCGAGACCAAGGCGCCGAGCGGCACCGAGATCCTCGAGCGGGTCCGGACCGGCACCTACGGCACCCGCTACGACCTGATGCGGGACCTCGCGCTGAACCTCTTCTGGGCCAACCGCTTCTCCATCACGATGTACGACAAGCGGCCCACCCGCTGGGCCGACGTCCCGCGCAACCGCCCGGACGTGTTCCTCCCGGTCCTCGAGCCGTGGGAGGAGGGCGAGGCCAAGGTCGCCGGCGTCCAGCAGGCCTTCCCGCAGCTGCCGGCGAAGTGGAGCGAGGGCTGCGAGGACCGCATCTTCGACATCCTGTTCGACGTCTTCGCCAACCGCCGGCACCACGCGTCGACGCTGCCGGCGCTCAAGCCGACCGTCGCGGAGTTCCTGCAGCAGCCGGGGAACCTGACCTTCCGGCTGCCGAGCTACGACCCGGACTACCCGGTCTACGACTACGCGGACATCCTCGACGTCTCCGAGGACGTCCCCGAGCTCGAGGCGCTGCACCGCTGGGCCATGGTCCTGCACAACCAGTACCCCTGGGAGCGGTCGCAGGTGGAGCTCGCCGAGGCCGGTGACCTCCGGGACGACGACTACGTGGTCGCCTTCCACCCACGGGACAAGGAGGTGCGGGCCTTCCTGCGCCGGCTGCGCGCCGGCGCGGAGCCGCGGCGGGTCGCCGCGGCGCGGGAGTCCCGCCCACCGGTGCGTCCGTACCCGGAGCTCGACGTGCGGCAGCGCTTCGCGGTGCGGCCGCGGATCGAGGCGCTGGCGGCGGTGCACGGCGACCAGGTGTGCGGCAACGACGACCTGATCCGCAACACGGCCTACAACTGGTCCCCGATGAGCGCCGACGAGATCGCCGCCAAGACCGGCATCGAGCAGCGCGAGTACAGCTCGCTGCCACTGGAGGAGCTCGCCCTGCAGGCCGCCGAGGCGGCGCTGGACAAGGCGGGGCGGCAGCCGGAGGAGATCGGCGGCGTGCTGGTCTGCACCTGCACCAGCTCGCGGCTCATCCCGTCGCTGGCCACCTACCTCTGCGGGCAGCTCGGGATGCACCAGGTCTACGCCGCCTACGACATCATCGCCGCTTGCGCGGGCATGCCCTATGGCGTCGCGGACGCCGTCCGGCTGCTCCAGGAGGTCGAGCGGCCGGTCCTGGTCGTGTGCGTCGAGAAGTTCTCCGACAAGATCGGCAACGTCCGCACCTCGCGGATGATCTTCGGGGACGGCGCGGCGGCGCTGGTCGTCGGACCGGCCGCGGACGGGGGCGACGGCGACATCGACGTCATGAAGACCTACGCCAGCGGCCCGGCCAGCGAGGTGAACTCGATCCTCTGGCCCAATCCCGAGTTCGACAACAACATCACGGTGTTCGGCCCGCAGGTGAAGGCGCTGGCCGGGCGCTACCTGGGTCAGATGATCGACGAGCTCGGGAAGCTGCCCGCGCCGGAGGGCCGGGACGGGTCGCTGCTGGACGCGATCGACCTGATCGTGCCGCACCAGGCGAACAAGACGATGGTGATCCAGCTGGCCGAGCGCGCCGGGCTCACCGCCGACCAGCTCTACTTCAACATCGAGACGGTGGGCAACACGTCGTCGGCGAGCATCCCGCTGGCCATCCACGACGCGGTGCGCGACGGCGTGATCACCGAGCCCATGCGGGTCTTCGCACCGGGGTTCGGCGCGGGCGCCGTGGCCGGCTACGCGGTGATGCGGGTCGACCCGGCGGTGGTCGCGGTGCAGCGCCCGGGGGAGCGGGGGACCGGAGAGGTCCAGGCGGACATGCCCGCGCAGCCCGAGCGCGCCCCGGCGTCGGAGGAGATGCAGACGGCCTTCGGCTGACGAAGGCCCCCCTCCCTCCCCACCCCTCGTTCCTCGGGGTGGGGCCCTGGGAGGGGGCCGGGCTCAGCCCGGGCGGCGCTCCACGACGTAGGTGCCCGGCGCCGGCTCCCGTGCCGGATGGCGCGTGCTGCCGACTGCGGTGGGTGCGGGGATCTCATCGCCGGAGCGTTCGAGCATCCACTCGGCCCAGGGTTCCCACCAGCTCCCGGTGTGCTTCGTCGCGGCTGCCCGCCAGGCGTGCGGGTCCGGACCGGGCTCGCCGCCCGTCCAGTAGCTGGCCCGGGGGTTCCCCGGTGGGTTGACCAGGCTCTGGATGTGGCCGCTCGAGCTGAGCACGAAGGTGGTGGGCCCGGAGAGCAGCTGCGTCGTCCGGTAGCAGCCGTGCCACGGCGTCAGGTGATCGGTGAGCGCGCCGGTGACGAAGGTGGGCACGGTGATCCGGCTCAGGTGGACGGGCGTCCCCAGCACGCGCATCGCGCCCGGGTGGACGAGGGTGTTCTTCCCGAAGATCTCCAGGAACTGCTCGTGCAGGCGCGCCGGCAGGTTGGTGCCGTCGGCGTTCCAGGCGAGGATGTCGAAAGCGGGCGGGTCCTCACCCATGAGCCATTCGCTGACCAGGTAGTTGAAGATCAGGTCGTCGGGCCGCATCCAGGTGAACACCGAGCCCATCTGCCGCGCGGTGATGACCCCGCCACGACGGGAGTTGCGCCGCGCCAGGTCGAGCAGGCGCGGCGCGGAGAACGCACCCAGCGGTGCCCGGCTCGAGAAGTCGAGCAGGGTCACCGCGTAGCCGGCGGCGTGCACCCGGTCGTCGCCGGTGGCGGCGAGGTGGTTCAGCGCCGTCGTCATCACCTGCCCGCCGGCGCAGAACCCGATGGTGGTGGCGTCGGGGGAGCCGGTGATCTCCCGCGCGACGTCGACAGCGGTCGGGACACCGCCGGAGTAGGTGTCAGGTCCCAGTGGGCCTCCTCCTTCGTCGGGTTCCGCCAGCTGACCATGAACACCTGGAATCCCTGGCTCACCGCGTACTCGACGAAGCTGCGTCCCGGACTCAGGTCCAGGAAGTAGAAGCGCCCGATGGGTGGCGGCACGATCACCAGCGGCCGTTGCCGCACGCGTGCCGTCGACGGTGCGTACTGGATGACCTCGATGACCTCGTCGCGGTGGACCACGGCACCCGGGGTCACCCCGAGGTCCTTTCCGACCGTGAAGGCGCTGCGGTCGACCTGCCTCGGCATCCCCCCGTTGTGCCGGAGATCGTGGAGCATGTTGCCGGCGCCCCGGATCAGGCTCCATCCGCCGGTGTCGAAGGCGCGCTTCAGCGCCGCCGGATTGCCGAGCAGCGTGTTCGTCGGGGCCAGAGCGCTGATGCACGCGTTGAGCACGAAGCGGGCCTGCTCCACCTCGCGCCAGTCCGGGCCACCGGTCTCGTAGTCGTCGACGAGGCGGTGCAGCGACTCGGACAGCGCCACGTAGGACTGCGCGAGCCGCCGGTAGCCCGGGTGCTGCGACCAGGCAGGGTCGGCGAACCGCTTGTCCTTCGGCGAGGGGGCGATCACGTCGGTGCCGCGGAGGATGCGGACGGTGGCGCCTCCGAGCCGGGCCGCCTCCCGTGCCAGGGGTCTCGGCCGCGCGAACGCGGCGACGAGTCCGCGGACGACGCCTCGCGGTGTGGGCAGGGCGACCGGCTCACCGCCCTCCACCGAGGCGAGGGCCTCGGACTCGCTCCTCGGAGCCGGGTCCTCGGGAGCTCGGCTCCCGCGATCCGGCGAGGTCGGGTTCGGCGCTGCGGTGGTGGTCGACACGACGCCCCCTGGTGATCCAGATCACTGCGAGGAGGTGACCGTAGCCGCCGGCTGCCGTCCGAGGGGCCCCCGGCGCCCTGGCGATCGGCGACCGGGAGGGACCGCTCTACCCGGGCTCCCCTGCCGGCGGGGCGCTGCGGACGGCCCCGCGGTCCGCAGCCGGGCTCGCTGCCCGGTACCAGGCCGTCAGGCGGGCGAACCCCTCGTCGAGGCCCACCTCCGGCCGCCAGCCCAGCGCGCTCCGGGTCCGCCGCTGGTCGAACCAGTGCGCCGTCGTCAGCTGCTCGGTGAGGAACCGGGTGAGCGGTGGGGTCGAGCGCCGTCCGGTCGCCGACCAGATCCCCTCAACCACGGCGCCCGCCAGCCAGGCGGCGTGGGCCGGGACCCGGCCCCGTGGTGGAGCCACGCCGGCCGCCGAGCACAGCCGACGGAGGATCTCGGCCACCGGGCGCGGTTCGCCGTTGGAGACCACCAGCGCCTCACCGTGCACGGGCCCGCAGGCGTCCACCGCAGCCACGAGGGCGGCTGCGGCGTTGTCCACGTAGGTGGTGTCGATCAGGGCGGCGCCCGAGCCGATCAGCGGGAGGCGGCCGGCGCCGGCCCGCGCGACGATCCGCGCGACGAGCTGCTCGTCGCCCGGCCCCCACACCAGGTGCGGGCGCAGCACGAGCACGGCGAGGTCGGCCGAGTCCGCGTCCAGCGCGACCTGCTCGGCCACCGCCTTGGAGCGCGAGTAGGAGCCCCGGGCCCCCGCCGGGTCGGCGGGGCCGGCGCCGGCCCCGAACAGGGGCGACCCGGCGTGCGAGACCGACGGGGAGGACACGTGCACGAGCCGCCCGACCCCCTCCGCGGCGCAGGCGGCGACGACGTTCGTCGTCCCCTGGACGTTGGCCCGCGCGTACTCGTCCCACGTGCCCGTGACGTCCACCTTGGCCGCGAGGTGGACGACGGCGTCCTGCCCCGCGACGGCGCGCGCCACCGCGGAGGGGTCGGCGACGTCCCCGAGCACCTCGGTGCAGGGCAGGCCGGCGGCACGGCGCTGCAGGACCGTCACCTCGTCCCCCCGCGCCAGCAGGCGCTGGGTGGTCACCCGGCCGAGCATGCCGCTCGCGCCGGTGACGAGCACCCTCACGGTCTCCTGCTCGGCCGGGCGGCCCACCGGACCGGGGTGCCGGAGAGGACCCGGGTCGCCCGGCGGGCCAGCTCGGCCCGGTCCACCTTCGACTGGTGCCGGATGTCGACCGGCAGCGCGCCGGCCACGAGCACGGCGGCGAGGTCGATCCCGGCCGCGTCGCGCACCGCCCCCGCGAGCTCGGCCGGCGCCACGGTGAGCCGGCCGGCGCCCGGCAGCCGGCGCCGGGCGCGGCCCGGGGGCACGACGACGGCCACGGCGACCTGGGCGCCTCCCGGGCCGACGCCGACGACCGCCGCGGCGGAGACGGCGGGCAGCTCCTCGATGCGGAGCTCCGGGCCGACCGGGGTGATCGGGCCCTCCGCGGTCGTGACGACGTGCGCCAGCCGGCCCTCGATCCAGAGCCGTCCCTCGGCGTCCAGGTGCCCCACGTCCCCGGTGCGGTGCCAGCCCGGGTCGCGGGCGGCGGCCCGCTCGGTGGCCCAGAGCGCGTCGTAGCGGTCCTTCACGTGCGGGGCGCGGACGCAGACCTCGCCGGGGACGTCGGGGGAGCCCGTGAGCGGTCCGTCGGCGCGGCCGAGGGGGGAGAGCGGGCTGATCCGCACCTCGACTCCGGGCACCGGCCGGCCGACGCAGACGCCGTTCCCCGCACGGGCGGCCTCGATCTCGTCCAGGGAGACGTCGGTGACGGGCAGCGCCTCGGTCATGCCGTACGGCGTGTGCGGCTCGGCCGCCGGGAAGGTCTCGCGGAGAGCCCGCAGCAGGGGGGTGGACACGGGCGCCCCCGCCGACATGAGCAGCCGGATGCGGCGCAGCGCAGACCGCTGCTGCTCGGTCAGCTCCGCGGAGGTGGCCGCGACGCGGCGCAGGGCGGCCGGCGCCGCGAACACCACGGTCGCGTCCACCACGGCCGCGGCGTCCGCCAGCTTGGCGGCGGTGAGGGTGGCGGGCGCCGTGACGTCGATGTCGGGGACGGACGAGGCGATCCCGAGGCCCGGTCCGAGGACGGAGAACGGCGCGAACGCGGCCACCAGCGAGTCGCCCGGCGTGAGCCGGTACGCCGTCCGGACCAGCTCCAGCTGCGCACCGACCTGGCGCTGGGTGTAGACCACGCCCTTGGCCGGGCCGGTGGCCCCGGACGTGAAGACGACCGCGCAGTCCGCGTCCAGCGGCGCCTCCGCCGGCGCGGGCGACAGCCGGCCCAGCGCCTCCAGCGAGGCCAGGTCGTGGCCGGCGCCGAGCGCCCGGCGGAGCCGCGCCGGCGCCCGGCCGGCCAGGATCCGCGCCCCGGGCAGGCCCATCGCCCGCGCGGCGGCCAGCCCGGCGGTGCTGCCGAGGACGTGGTCCGGTGCCGCGCCGCGGAGCGCGCGCCGCATGCCCCGGAGGCCGAGGCCCTTGTCGGCGACGACGATGACCGCTCCGGCGCGCCAGGTCGCGTAGACCGCCGCCGTCAGGTCCGCCGAAGGCTCCAGCAGCAGCGCCACCCGGTCCCCCGGACCGACGCCGGCCGCGGCCAGGCCGGCGGCGAGGTCGGCGACCCGGCGGGCCAGCCGCGCCCAGCTGACGGCACCCCCGCCGGCCGCCACGACCGCCGGGGAGTCGTCGTCCGCGCGGGCGGCCAGGGCGGCCCAGGGCCGGGCCGGCTCGGGTGCTCCGCCCGGATCCGGGGCCGGTGCCCTCGGGGCTCCGAACGTGTCGGTCACCCACGTGGCCACCGCCTCGGCGTACTGCGGAGCGTCCTCGGGGAGGAGGTGGGAGGCGCCCTCGTAGCGGTGCACGACCGCTCGCGGCAGCCGCTCGCGCAGGTCCGCCAGGTACTTCTCGCCGAAGACCGGGTCCCGGGGCCCCCACAGGAGGAGCGCCGGGACGTCCAGCGAGCGGATCCCCTCGGCGATCGCCTCCTGCGCCGGGCGGGAGACGTGGCCCGGCGCGAAGGGGATGTCCGCGACGAACTCGCTCACGGCCCGGCGCCGCTCGGCCGAGCGGTAGGGCTGCGCGTACGCCCGGCGGATCTCCCGGGGCAGCGGAGGCCGCGACAGCGCCGTCGTCCCGCGGACGAACACCGAGCTGGCCTGGGTCACGGCGGAGCGCAGGACGGGTGCGTGCGCCAGCCGGATCAGCGCGGGCCCGAGGTCGCCCTCCGGCATGGCGACGGCGGTGTTCGTGAGGACCACGCCGCGCACGTCCTGCCGGTGCTCGAGTGCCCAGCCGAGCGAGATGATGCCGCCCCAGTCGTGGGCCACCGTCACGACCGGGCCGCGGACGCCCAGCTCGGCGGTGAGCCCGCCCAGGTCGGCCACCCGCTGGGTCAGGGTCCGCGGTGCGGCGGGGCGGTCGGACCAGCCCATGCCGAGCTGGTCCGGGGCGACGACACGCCACCCCGGCGGGGCGGCGGCGACGAGGCGGCGCCACAGGTAGGACCAGGTCGGGTTGCCGTGGACGCAGAGCAGGGTCCCGACCGGGTCGGTCACGCCGTTGTCCAGGACGTGCCAGCGCTGCTTCTCGCCGTCCCCGCCGGTCACGGTGACCCACCGCGACCAGGACGGGTCCAGCCCCGGCAGCTCGACCGGCGAGCCCGCCGTCACCAGGCGATCTCGAGGCAGCAGGCGTTCAGGCCGGAGCCGATCCCCATCAGCAGCACGCGGTCGCCGTCGGCGAGGCCGTCCACCTCGCCCGCGAGGGTGAACGGCACCGACGCGGGGCCGAGGTTGCCGCGGGTCGGGAAGGTCGTCGGCACCCGCGCCCGGTCGATGCCGAACCGGTCGCACAGCGCCCCGGTGTGGACCTTGGAGACCTGGTGGATGACGTAGCGGTCCATCCCTGCCGCCCAGTCGAACTCGGTCCCGGCGTCCGCCCAGAGCTCCCCGGACAGGGCCAGGCCGGCGTCGAGCAGACCCTTGAGGTCGGTCTGCATCCCGTCGTTGTCGCCGGTGCACAGCCCGTGGTGCTGGGTGGCGGCCCGGCTGACCGACCCGACCAGCCGGTGACCCTCGGGGTGCTCGTCGGCCCGGCCGAGGACCATGGCCACGGCACCGGAGCCGAGTGTCAGCGTGGCGAAGTGCCCCATCACGTCCTTCGCGACGGTGTCGGGGCGGTTGAGCAGGTCGATGGTGCGCTCCTGGACGGGCCGCGAGTCCTCGCCGTTGACCACCAGGGCGTACTGGACCATCCCGACGTCGATCATCGCGGCGGCCAGCTCCATGCCGTTGATGAAGCCCAGGCAGGCGTTGGTCACGTCGAAGTTCTGGCAGGAGCTCGGCAGGCCGAGGGCGTCGTGCACCGCCACGGCCGTGGACGGCTCGAGGTGCTTCCGGCTGACCGACGTGTTGACCATCAGGCCGATGTGGGCCGGGTCCACGCCGCTCTCGCTGATCGCCTTCGCGCCCGCGGTGGCGGCGCCGTCGACGAACGAGGCGCCGTCGGCCCACCAGCGGCGTTCCCGGATGCCCGCGAGCCGCTCCAGCAGCCCGGGGCGCAGCCCGACCCGCTGGTAGGTGTCACCCAGCTGCTCGTCCAGCGCGGCCGACGTGATGATCTGGGGCGCGTCCGCCGTCTGCACGGCGAGGATCGCGGTGTTGCTGAATCGATGTGTGGCGTTGCCGGTCATCAGGTCCACTCGTGAGGTGCGGCGGGCGGCCGCCGTCCTCGTGCGCCACCCTCGTCGGGCGCGCTTACCCCGCAGGGCGGCGCGTACACAGCGCCATCATGCCGACCAGGGCGGAGGTGGCACCCGGGGGGAGGGCGGACGGCGGGCGGACGCACCCCCGGCGGCCCGCGATCACCCCGGAACGCCCCGGGGGTCGCCGTCAGCTCCGGCGGTACCGGGCGATGGCCAGGGGCGCGAAGACGACCAGGACGAGCGCCATCGACAGCGCCGCCCACGCCAGGTCGGGCATCAGCTCGAACGGCTCCCCGAGCGCCAGGGCGCGCACCGTGTCCGTGACCAGGGTGATCGGGTTCACCGTGACGAAAGCCTGCAGCCAGCCCGGCATCGACTCCACGGGCACGAAGATCGAGGAGGCGAACACCAGCGGGAAGATGATGGGGAAGGACGCGGCCTGCACGGTCTCGGGGCTCCTGAGCGTCAGGCCCAGGAAGGCCCCGACCCACGAGAAGACGAAGCCCCACAGCAGCAGCACGAGCACGGCGAGCACCGCACCGACCGCGCCGTTGGTGAATCGGAAACCGACCAGGTAGCCGACCGCGACCATGACGGCGATGACGACGGTGTTGCGCACGAGGTCGGCGCCGGTGCGCCCGGCCAGCACGGCGGCCCGCGAGATGGGCATGGACTTGAGCCGGTCGATCAGGCCTCGGGACACGTCCTCGGACAGCCCGATCCCGGTCTGGATCGCCCCGAAGGTGATGGTCTGCACGAAGATGCCGGTGAGCAGGTAGTTGACGTAGTCGATCGGCCCTGGGACGGCGATGGCGCCTCCGAAGACGTAGCGGAACAGCAGGATGAAGATCACCGGCTGGACCGTCGCGAAGACCAGCAGCTGCGGCTGGCGCGCGGCGGTCCGGAGGTTCCGGCGGGTCATCGCCCAGCTGTCCCGCAGGGCCCACGTCAGGGAGACGCCCTCCCCGTCGTCCGCTGCCGCCGTTCCGCTCGCGCGGTGCCGGCCGGCGTCGGTCGTGGTCATCGCGTGCCCGCCTCCACCTGCGGTCCTGCTGCCGCGGGATCTCCCTCGGGCGTCTCGTCGGGAGCCGCCCGGCCGGTCAGGGTGAGGAAGACGTCGTCGAGGCTCGGGCGGCGCAGGGAGATCTCCTCGATCGGCACACCGGCGTCGCCGAGAGCCGCTGCCACCCGGACGACGAACGGCCCGCCGTCCGGGGCGCCGAGCGTCAGCGTCCCCGGCTCCGGCTCGCTGACCCCCTCGGCATCGGTCAGGGACGTCAGCACCCGCCGGGCGTCGTCGCCGCACACCCGCGGGACGCGCACCTAAAGCACCTGCCCGCCCACCTGGGTCTTGAGCTCGTCCGCGGTCCCCTCGGCGATGACCCGGCCGTGGTCGATGACGGCGATGCGGTCGGCGAGCCGATCGGCCTCGTCGAGGTACTGGGTCGTCAGCAGGAGGCTGGTGCCGCCGCCGACCAGGTCCTCGATCACCTCCCACAGCGCCAGCCGGCTGCGCGGGTCCAGCCCCGTCGTCGGCTCGTCGAGGAAGAGCACCTCCGGCCGGTTGACCAGGCTCGCCGCCAGGTCCAGCCGCCGCCGCATGCCGCCGGAGTAGGTGCGGGCGACGCGGTCGGCGGCGTCCACGAGGTCGAACCGCTCGAGCAGTTCGTCGGCACGGGCGGCGGCCTCGCGGCGGAGCCGGTACAGCTCGCCGAAGAGGCGGAGGTTCTCCCGGCCGGTGAGGTTCTCGTCGACCGCGGCGTACTGGCCGGCCAGCCCGATGCGCCGCCGGACCCGGCGCGGATGGGCCACCACGTCCTCGCCCAGGACCGTCGCCCGCCCGGCGTCCGGCCGCAGCAGCGTGGTCAGAACCCGCACGGAGGTCGTCTTGCCCGAGCCGTTGGGTCCCAGCAGGCCGAGGACGGTGCCGCGGGCGACGCGGAAGCTCATGCCGTCCAGCGCGCGGGTGCGCCCGAAGGCGACCCGCAGGTCCTCGACGACGACGGCGTCGTCCTGTCCCGCTCCGCTCGACACTCCCGCGATGGTCCCATGACCGGGCCCGCGCGCACCTCGGGACGAGCGCGTCCTGCGGGCCGGCGTCCGCGGCGGTGAGGGGTCGAGAGCCTCCGTGACCGCGGCACCGCGACGAGTAGCGCTCGGACCGCCGGTCGCCTCACGATGTCCGCGGAGGTGGAGCCGGTGGCGGCGAGCGCGGACGGTCGCGGGGGAGGGGCGGACGGGCGCGGCGACCCGGCCCTGGCCGACTTCCCGGTCCGGGCACCGGCGACGCGGCGCTGGTGCTTCGCCGACCAGCTCGGCCCGCACTTCCTCGACGGGCCGCAGCAGCCCGTCCTGCTCGTCGAGGCCCGATCGGTCTTCGCCCGCCGGCGGTTCCACCGCCAGAAGGCGCACCTGGTGCTCTCGGCCCTCCGGCACCGCGCCGCCGAGCTCGGTGATCGCGCCGAGTTCCACCAGGTCGGCACCTACGCCGAGGCCCTCGACCGGGTCGGGGAGCCGCTGAGCGTCTGCGCGCCCACCTCGTGGCGCAGCCGCGACTTCGTCCTGGCCCGGCCGGGCGTGGAGGTGCTCGCCGCGCGCGGGTTCGTGAGCTCCCAGGCCGAGTTCGCGGCCTGGGCCGACGGGCGGGGGCGGCAGCGGCTGCTCATGGAGGACTTCTACCGCGACGCCCGGCGGCGGCACGACGTCCTCATGGACGGCGCCCGCCCGGTCGGTGGCCGGTGGAACCTCGACGAGGAGAACCGGCAGCCGCCCCCGGCCGACGGCCGCTCACCGGCGCCGGAGCCGTGGTGGCCGGAGGAGGACGAGATCGACGAGGAGGTGCGCGCGGACCTCGACCGCTGGGAGTCCGCCGGCGACGTCTCCTTCGTCGGTGACGACGGTCCGCGGCTGTTCCCGGCGACCCGGCGGGAGGCGCTGCACCGGCTGGAGGACTTCCTGGAGAACCGGCTGGGCGCCTTCGGCCCGCACGAGGACGCGATGCTCGCCGGCGAGCGGTGGCTGGCCCACTCGCTGCTCTCGCCGGCGCTGAACCTGGGGCTCCTGGACCCTGCCGACGTCGTCACCCGGGCCGAGCGGTGCTACCGCGACTCGGTGGCCGCCGGGGACCCGCTGCCGCTGAACAGCGTGGAGGGCTTCGTCCGGCAGGTCATGGGGTGGCGCGACTACATCTGGCACATGTACTGGCACCTCGGGCGCGACTTCCGGCGAGCCAACGTCCTGGGGGCGCACGCGGAGGTGCCGTCCTGGCTGGCCGGCCTGGACGCCGCCGCCGTCCAGGCCGCGTGCCTCTCCGACGTGCTGGGCGACCTGCGCCGGGACGGCTGGGTGCACCACATCCCGCGGCTGATGGTGCTCGGCAACTACGCGCTGCAGCGGGGCATCGACCCCTCGGCGATGACCGACTGGTTCCACGAGAGCTTCGTCGACGGCTACGAGTGGGTGATGGTCGCCAACGTCGTCGGCATGAGCCAGCACGCCGACGGCGGGGTGCTCGCCACCAAGCCCTACGCCTCCGGCGGCGCCTACATCGACCGGATGAGCGACTACTGCGGCGGCTGCCGGTACGACCCGAAGAAGCGGCTCGGGGAGGACGCCTGCCCCTACACCGCGGGCTACTGGACCTTCCTGGAGCGCACGCGCGACCGGCTGTCGGGGAACCACCGCATGCGCCGGCCGCTGCAGGGCCTCGACCGGCTGAAGGACCTCGAGGCCGTGGTCGAGCAGGAGCGGCACCGAGGCACGGAACCGCCGTAGTCGGAGGCCGCGGTGGCACCGGCCGGCCGCCGGGAGGGACGGCGTGGCAGACCGCTCGTCGTGCGGCCGGCTCGCCCGACTGCTCGGGGTCGTTCCCCCCGGTCCGGACTCCACCGGCCGGGACGATGTGTGGCCGCCGTCACAGCGTCTGGTTGAGTGTGCTCGTTGGCGACGACGGGAGGCTGGCGCATGAGCATTCTGGGGACCCGGGTGGTCCGCACCGAGGATCCGCTCTTCCTCACCCGGGGCGCGATCTACACCGACGACCTCGTCGACGAGCGCCTCGCCGGAGCCCTGCACGCCACGTTCGTGCGGTCCACCGTCGCGCACGGCCGGTTGCTGTCGGTCGACAGCTCCGCGGCCCTGGAGGCGCCCGGTGTGGTGGCGGTCGTGACGGCGCAGGACGTCGCCGACCTCATCCCGCTGCCACCGCCGTTCCCCTTCGTCAATCCGGCCATGACGCGCCCGTGGCTCGCGTCCGACCGCGTCCGGTTCGTCGGCGACCCGATCGCCGTCGTCCTCACCGAGGAGCGGTACCAGGGGGAGGACGCCGCCGAGCTCGTCGTGGTCGACATCGACCCCCTGCCCGCGGTGATCGGCACGGCCGAGGCGGCCAAGGACGAGGTGCTGCTCTTCCCCGAGGCGGGCACCAACGTGATGGCCGCCTTCGGCGGACCGGCGCCCGCGGATCTGTTCGACGGCTGCGAGGTCGTCGTCACCCAGCCGATGGTCAACCAGCGGGTGGCCCCGGTGCCGCTGGAGACCCGGGCCGCCGCGGCCGCCTGGGGGGAGGACGGCCGGCTCACCGTTTGGTGCACCAACCAGGGCGCCCAGCAGGCCCGCGGGCAGTTCGGTGACTGGCTCGAGATGGACCCTGACCTGATCCACCTCATCACCCCCGACGTCGGCGGCGGGTTCGGGGCCAAGATCGGTGCCGACCCGGAGTACGCCCTCGTCGCCTGGATGGCCCGGCACGTCGGCCGGCCCGTCCGCTGGTCGGAGAGCCGGTCGGAGAACCTGATCGGCATGCTGCACGGCAGGGCCCAGGACCAGGTGGTCACCATCGGTGGGCGCCGGGACGGGACCATCGAGGCCTACAGCCTGGTGGCGGACCAGGACTGCGGCGCCTACCCGCGGATCGGCACGGCCCTCCCCAGGTTCACCCTGCTGATGGCCCCGGGGGTCTACGGCTTCCCGCGGGTCCACGCCCAGGCGCGGGCCCTGGCGACCACCACGACGTCCATCGGCGCCTACCGGGGCGCCGGGCGGCCCGAGGCGACGTCGGCCCTGGAGCGGGCGGTCGACCGGTTCGCCACGGAGATCGGGATGGACCCCGCCGAGGTGCGCCGGAAGAACCTGCTGCCGGCGTTCGACGAGCCGCACACCACGCCGACGGGCGCCACCTACGACAACGGCGACTACGTCGGGGCCCTGGACAAGGCGCTGGCGGCCGCCGGCTACGCCGAGCTGCGGGCCGAGCAGGCCCGGCGGCGCGAGCGCGGCGACGTGCGCCAGCTCGGTATCGGGATGTCGGTCTACGTGGAGATCACCGGGGCCGACAACGGTGCCGGCACGGGGGAGGCCGCCGCGCTCGAGGTCCACGAGGACGGCACGGCCACGGTCCTCACCGGCACCTCGCCGCACGGCCAGGGGCACGCCACCGCGTGGGCCATGATCGCCGGCGACCAGCTCGGCATCCCGCTCGAGAAGATCACCGTGGTGCACGGCGACACCGACCGGGTGCCGCAGGGCGGCGGCACCATGGGGTCCCGCAGCCTGCAGCAGGGCGGGGCGGCGGTGCACCAGGCAGCCGGTGAGCTGATCGAGCTGGCCCGGGCGCGGGCCGCGCAGAAGCTGGAGGTCGACCCCGCGGACCTCGTCGTCGACCTGGGCCTGGCCGGCCTCGCCGTCCGGGGCGCCCCGGGAGCGGCGGTCACCTTCGCCGAGCTGGCCGCCGACGAGCAGCTGCTGGTGCAGACCAGGTTCACCGCCGCCGCCCCGACGTTCCCCTTCGGAGCCCATGTGGTGGTCGTCGAGGTGGACGTCGAGAGCGGCAAGGCCGAGGTCACGAGGCTGATCGCCGTGGACGACGCCGGCACGATCCTCAACCCGCTGCTCGCGGAGGGCCAGCGCCACGGCGGCTACGCCCAGGGGGTCGCCCAGGCGCTGCTGGAGGAGGTGCTCTACGACGAGGACGGCAACCCGACCACCTCCACGCTGGCCGACTACCCGTTCATCTCCGCCACCGAGCTGCCCAGCTTCGAGCTGGTCGACATGGCCACCCCGACGCCGATGAACCCGCTGGGAGCCAAGGGCATCGGCGAGGCGGGAACCATCGGCGCCACCCCGGCGGTGCAGAACGCCGTCATCGACGCCGTGTCCCATCTGGGCGTCCGGCACATCGACATGCCCACCACCCCCATGCGGGTGTTCCGGGCGATCCAGCAGGCGCAGCAGGGAGGCAGCTGATGCAGGTCTCGATCACGGTCAACGGCACGCAGCGCACCGACGAGGTCGAGCCGCGGTTGCTGCTCGCCCACTACCTCCGCGAGACCTGCGGCCTGACCGCCACCAACATCGGCTGCGACACCACGTCCTGCGGTGCCTGCACCGTCATGGTCGACGGGCTGTCCGTGAAGAGCTGCACCGTGCTGGCCGCCCAGACCGACGGGGCGCAGGTCACGACCCTGGAGGGGCTGGCCGGTCCGGACGGCGAGCTCCACCCCGTGCAGGCGGCGTTCCGGGCCGAGCACGGGCTGCAGTGCGGCTTCTGCACCTCGGGAATGGTGATGGCCGCCGTCGGCGTGCTGGCCGACAACCCCGACCCGACTGACCGGGAGGTCCGGGAGGGGCTGGAGGGCAACCTCTGCCGCTGCACCGGCTACCACAACATCGTCCGCGCCGTCCGAGCGGCGGCACAGGCCGGTCCGGCCGCCGGCCAGGTCCCCAAGGCGCAGGAGGTGCAGGCATGATCCCGTCGCCGTTCGACTACGTGCGGGTGCGCTCGGTCGAGGAGGCGCTGGCGGCCCTCGCCGAGCACGGTGAGGACGCGAAGCTGCTCGCCGGCGGCCACTCGCTGCTGCCCATCATGAAGCTGCGGCTCGCCGTGCCGAGCGTGCTGATCGACATCGGCGGGATCGCCGACCTGTCCTACGTCCGGGTCGAGGGCGACGAGGTGGCGATCGGTGCGTGCACCCGCCACCACGAGCTCGAGCGCGACGACGTCGCCCGTGCCGAGGTGCCGATCCTGCCGCACGTGGCCGGCCGGGTGGGCGACCCGCAGGTCCGGCACCGCGGCACGATCGGGGGCACGACCGCGCACAGCGACCCGGCGTCCGACCTGCCCACCGCCCTGCTCGCCCTCGGCGGGACCGTGGTCCTGCAGGGACCCGGTGGACGCCGCGCGGTCCCGGTGACCGACTTCTGGACCGGCTTCTTCGAGACGGCCATGTCGCCGGACGAGATGGTCGTCGAGCTGCGGGTGCCGCGCACCGGCTCCGCCGGGTGGGGTTACGAGAAATTCACCCGGCGGGAGAACGACTGGCCGATCGTGGCCGCCGCCGCCGTCGACGGACGGGTGGCGCTGGCCAGCATGGCGGGCACGGTGCTCCGCGCGACGGCGACCGAGGAGGCGCTCGCCCGTGGGGCGTCGATCGTCGAGGCCGCCGAGCTCGCCGACCAGGGGACGTCGCCGGGAGCCGACATGCACGCCGACGCCGAGTACCGGCGGCACCTGGCCCGGCTCCTCACCAGGCGCGCCCTCGAGCGGGCCGCCGCCTGAGCCCGCTGCCGGCCGCCTACGGGTCGCGCCCACCGCCCCTCCGGGTGAGGCTGTCCCGGTGAGAATCCTGGTCACCGGCGCGTCGGGGTTCGTGGGCAGCCGGCTGGCCACCGCGCTGGCCGGAGCCGGCCACGACGTCCGGGCGATGACCCGGCGGCCGCAGGGTTACCAGGGCGCCGGTACCCCGGTGGCGGGCGACGTCGGCGACGAGGAGTCGCTGCGGACGGCGCTGGAGGGCTGCGAGGCCGCCTACTACCTGGTGCACTCCCTCGGCGACCGGGACTTCGAGCGGAAGGACGCCGACGCGGCGCGCGCTTTCGCCCGGGCGGCGGCCGCGGCGGGGGTCGCCCGGATCGTCTACCTCGGGGGCCTCGGCCGCGACGACGACCGGCTCTCCCCGCACCTGCGCAGCCGCCGCGAGGTCGAGCGGCTGCTGGGCGGCACCGGCGTGCCGGTCACCGTGCTGCGCGCCGGCATCGTGGTGGGCCACGGCGGGGTCTCCTGGGAGATGACCCGCCAGCTCGTCGCCCACCTGCCCGGCATGGTCACGCCCCGGTGGGTCAGCACGCGGACGCAGCCGATCGCGGTGGCCGACGTCGTCCGGTACCTGGTCGGCGTCCTGGAGGCTCCCGGGACGGAGGGGCGGGTGTTCGAGGTGGGCGGCCCGGAGGTGCTCACCTACCTGCAGATGCTCACCCGGGTCGCCGACATCCAGAACCGGCACCTGTTCGTCGTCCCGGTGCCGCTGCTCAGCCCGCAGCTCTCCTCGCGCTGGCTGGCCCTCGTCACCGACGTGGACGTCGCCACGGGCCGGTCGCTCATCGACTCGATGACCATCGAGGTGGTCGTCACCGACGACGCCATCCGGTCCGTCGTCCCGTTCGAGCCGATGGACTACGACGAGATGGTGCTCACCGCGCTCATCGAGCGGGCGCGGGAACGCCGGCAGCAGGTGGGGGAGCGGCGCGGCGGGTGGCTGAGCCGCGGAGCGCGGCGGTGAGCAGCCGCGGGCCCCTGCGGGACAGGGTGCTCCGGGCTGCCCACCCGCTGCTGCGGAGCGTGCCGCGGGACCACCGGGAGAGCGACGCGGCCTTCCGGCGACGCCGGCGGGTCACCGGCGCCGTCGCGGTTGCCGGCGCCTCGCTGCTGGGGGTGTCCCTGTCGACGCCGCCGGGCTCGCCGCGGTTCTACGGGTTGACCCTCGGGGTCGCCGGTACGTGGGTGGTCGGGGGGCTGGCGTCCGGGCCGCTGCACCTGGGGCGGATGTTCGGGCCGGGCGACCGGCTGCGCCGGCCGGTGCTCACGCCCGTCGCCTCGGGGGTGGGCGCCTTCGGGGCGTTCTACGCCGCGGCGCTGGTGGCCCGGCGGATCCCCGTCCTGGAGCGCGCCATCGGGTCGGTGCTCCGCTACGCCGACCAGGGGTCGACCGCGCTCGTGGCGACGACGACGCTGGCCAACGGTGTCGCGGAGGAGGTGTTCTTCCGCGGCGCCCTCTACGCGGCCGCGGGGGCCCGGCGGCCGGTGGTCGTCTCGACCGCCGTGTACGGGCTGGCCACGACGGCCACCCGCAACCCGGCGCTCGTGCTGGCCAGCGTCCCGATGGGGCTGCTGTTCGCGCAGCAGCGCCGGATCACCGGAGGCATCCAGGCGCCGGTGCTCACCCACGTCGTGTGGTCGGCGCTCATGCTCCGCTACCTGCCGCCGCTGTTCGCCGACCGGCTCGCCGAGGAGCGGTCACCGGCGCCCGGGGAGGACGACGGCGACCGTCACGAGGAACTCCGAGCCCGCGGGTGAGACCACCTCACCGGTCCACGGGTCCTCCAGGTGGCCGTCGTCCTCCTCGCCGAAGCCCCGCAGCGCCTGGCCGCTCGGCACGCGGAGGACCGCCTGCGCCGGCCCGCCGCCCCGGACCACCCGGATCTCGGTCACCCGCCCCCGGACGCGCTCGTCGGCCGGGACGTCGAGCCCGCCGTGGTGGCTCACGACGAGGCGCATCCGGCCGTCCGGCCCCTCGTGGCGGATGCAGCGGAGGTCCACCAGCTGGCCCCGCTCGATGGCATCGCCGCAGCACTCGTGCTCCCAGCCACCCACCTCCACGACGACGTCCACGGCGGCAACCTATGCCCAGCCGGCAGCGGACCCGCACGTCATGTTTCGGTCCGGTGACGACGGGCGGACCCCGGGATGGGTCCGGCTGCGGTGGGTAGGCCGTGGCGGGCGTCCTAACGGCGGTGCCGCCGCGCACCCGCCTCTTCCTGTCGCCGGACGCGCGAGGACACGGCAGAACGGAGCGGAGCATGACGGCGACCTCGCCGGATCACGAGGTGTTCGCGGCACTCCCGGAGGCGCCGGTGTCGGCGCTGCAGACGATCGGGACGCCGTTCCTCTGGACCGTGACCCTCCTCGCCGTCGTCCTCCTGCTGGCGCTGGACTTCGTGATCACCCGCCGGCCGCACGCCGTGTCGATGCGGGAGGCGGTCGGCTGGTCGATCTTCTACGTCGCGCTGCCCCTGGCCTTCGCCGTCTTCGTGTGGCTCCAGTACGGCTCCCAGACGGGCCTGGAGTACCTGACCGGGTACCTGGTCGAGAAGTCGCTGTCGGTGGACAACCTGTTCGTCTTCATGCTCCTGCTCTCGGCTTTCGCCGTGCCGGCGGAGCTGCAGCAGCGGGTGCTGCTCTTCGGCATCGTCGGCGCCCTGGTCCTCCGAGGGATCTTCATCGCGCTCGGCGCGGCCGTGCTGGCGAACTTCAGCTGGGCGTTCCTGCTGTTCGGCGGGATCCTGCTGGTCACCGCGGTGAAGGTGCTGCGCGACCAGCGCTCGGGTCACGGCAACGAGGTCGACATCTCCTCGATGCGGACGGTCAAGCTGATCCGCCGCTTCATGCCGGTCACCGACGAGTACCACGGTCCCCGGCTGTTCGTGCGGGAGGCCGGCCGCCGCGCGGCGACCCCCATGGCGCTGGTGGTGCTGGCGGTCCTCGCCACGGACGTCGTCTTCGCCGTCGACTCGGTGCCCGCCGTGTACGGCATCACCAGCGACCCGTACCTGGTGTTCGCCACGAACGCCTTCGCGCTCCTCGGGCTGCGCGCGCTCTACTTCGTCCTCGCCGGTGCGCTCAGCAAGCTGGTGCACCTCGGCTACGGCCTGGCCGCGATCCTCGCGTTCATCGGCACCAAGCTGGTCCTCCACTGGGCGCACGGGGTGTGGCCGGGTGTCCCGGAGATCCCGACCCTCCTGTCGCTGGGGGTGATCGTGGGGATCCTCGCGCTGGTCACCGCCACCAGCCTCCACGCCACCCGCGGCGACCTGCGTGGTGAGGAGCACCCGGAGCACCAGACCGGGCACGTGAGCCACCCGGGAGCGGCCCCCGCGTCGCGTCCGGCGCGCCGCCCGTACGACGATGCGGACCGGCCCCCGTTGCCCTGAGACGTGGCTCACTTCTACCGTGCGCTGGCCACCTCTCGATCAGGAGCCGCGCGATGAAGAAGCTCATCAACGACCCGGCAGACGTCGTCGACGACGCGCTGCGCGGCATGGCCGCAGCCCACCCGGAGCTGCGGATCGACCCCGAGCACCGCGTCGTCTTCCGCGGCGACGCCCCGGTGCCGGGCAAGGTCGGGTTGGTCTCCGGAGGTGGCTCCGGCCACGAGCCGATGCACGGCGGTTTCGTGGGCCTCGGCATGCTCGACGCCGCGTGCGCCGGTGAGGTGTTCACCTCGCCGGTGCCGGACCAGATGGTCGCGGCGACCCAGGGGGTCGATGCCGGCGCCGGCGTGCTGCACATCGTGAAGAACTACACCGGCGACGTCATCAACTTCGAGATGGCCGCGGAGCTGGTGGCCGCCGAGTCCGGCACCGAGGTGGTCGCCGTGGTCACCGACGACGACGTCGCCGTCACGGACAGCCTCTACACCGCCGGCCGCCGCGGGGTGGGCGTCACCGTGCTGGTGGAGAAGCTGGCCGGCGCCGCCGCCGAGCAGGGCCGCCCGCTGGCGGAGGTCGCCGAGGTGGCCCGCCGGGTCAACGGGCAGGGCCGCAGCATGGGCATGGCGCTCACCTCCTGCACCGTCCCGGCCGCCGGCAAGCCCACCTTCGACCTGCCCGCGGGGGAGATGGAGCTGGGCATCGGCATCCACGGGGAGCCCGGCCGCCGCCGGGTACCGGTGGCCCCGGCCCGCGAGGTCGCCGAGATGCTGCTGGAGCCGGTGCTCGCCGACCTGGACTTCACCGGCGGGGACGGGGTGCTCGCCTTCGTCAACGGGATGGGCGGCACGCCGCTGATCGAGCTCTACGTGGTCTACGCGGAGGTGCAGGCCGTGCTGGCGGAGGCCGGGGTGACGGTGGCCCGTTCGCTGGTCGGCTCCTACATGACCAGCCTGGAGATGGCCGGCTGCTCGGTGACCCTGCTGAAGGTCGACGACGAGCTGATCCGGCTCTGGGACGCGCCGGTGAACACCCCCGCCCTGCGGTGGGGGGTCTGAGCGTGGCCGACCGCGTGGACGTGGACGCGCTCGCGGCGTGGGTGCGCGAGTACGCCCGCGCCGTCACCGAGCACCGGGACGAGCTGACCGAGCTCGACTCGGCCATCGGCGACGCCGACCACGGCACGAACATGCACCGCGGGATGACCGCGGCCGTCGCCGCCCTCGACGCGACCCCGCCCGCCGACGGCGCGGCGCTGCTGAAGACGGTCGCGATGACCATGATCAGCAAGGTCGGGGGCACCAGCGGCCCGCTGTACGGGACGCTCTTCCTCCGGATGTCCGGCGCCCTGGTCGACGGCTCACCGGCCGCGTTCGCCGCCGCGTTCCGGGCCGGGGTCGACGGCGTCGTCGCACGCGGGAAGGCCGAGCTGCAGGACAAGACGATGGTGGACGCCCTGGTGCCGGCGGCCGAGGCCCTCACCGAGGCCGTCGGCGCCGGGCAGGACCTGGGCGCCGCCCTGCGCGCGGCCGCGGACGCCGCGGCGGCGGGGCGCGACGCGGTCACGCCGCTGGTCGCCCGCAAGGGCCGGGCGAGCTACCTGGGCGAACGCAGCGCGGGTCACGTCGACCCGGGAGCCGCCTCGGCGGTCCTGCTGGTCGAGGCCGCCGCGACCACCCTGGCGAGGAGCTGACCGTGGCGGCGGTGGGGATCGTCGTCGTCTCGCACAGCCGGCCGCTGGCCGAGGCCGCGGTCGAGCTGGCCCGGCAGATGCTGCCGAACTCGACCGTGGCGATCGAGGTGGCCGCCGGCACCGACGACGGCGGGTTGGGCACCGACGCGGTCGCCGTCTCCGCGGCGATCGCGGCCGCCGACACCGGCGACGGCGTGGTGGTGCTGATGGATCTGGGCAGCGCCGTCATGTCGGCCGAGACGGCGCTGGAGCTCCTGGACGACGACGTCCGGGCGCGGGTGGTGCTCAGCGCGGCGCCGCTGGTCGAGGGCCTGGTCGGTGCGGCCGTGATCGCCGCCGGCGGAGCCGACCGGGACCGGGTGGCCGCCGAGGCGGCGCGCGGGCTCGCACCCAAGGAGGCCCACCTGGGTCGCTGAACCGCTCGGCGGCCGTGCCGCGACCGGTGTGCCGGTGAGTGGGGAGCGCCACGCCGTGGCCGGCTGCCCGGGAGGCTCCGCTCCCGGGCAGCCGCTGGCTCAGGGGCCGGCGAAGACGCCGTGGCCGCGGGACTCGGCGCGACCGGGGGCGGGCTCCGCGTAGCGACCTGCCTCGTTGCGGGCGACGACGAAGTGGTGCACCTCGTCGGGCCCGTCGGCCAGGCGCAGGGTGCGCTGGCTGGTGTACATGTCGGCCAGCGGCGTCCACTGCGACACCCCGGTGGCGCCGTGGATCTGGATGGCCTGGTCGATGATCTGGCAGACCTTCTCCGGCACCATCGCCTTCACCGCCGAGACGTAGACCCGGGCCTGCGAGTTGCCGAGCACGTCCATCGCCTTGGCGGCCTTCAGCACCATGAGCCGGCAGGCATCGAGCTCGATGCGCGCCCGCGACACCGTCTCCATGTTCTTGCCGAGGTCCAGGATGGGCTTGCCGAACGCCTCGCGGAACTTGCCCCGGCGGATCATCAGTTCGAGCGCCTTCTCGCCCTGGCCGATGGCACGCATGCAGTGGTGGATGCGCCCGGGCCCCAGGCGCACCTGGCTGATCTCGAAGCCGCGGCCCTCGCCGAGGAGCATGTTGGAGGCGGGCACGCGCACGTCGGTGAACCGGATGTGCATGTGCCCGTGCGGGGCGTCGTCGCGGCCGAACACGGTCATCGGGCCCAGCACGTCGACGCCCGGCGTGTCCATCGGCACGAGGATCTGCGACTGCTGCATGTGCGCCGGCGCGTCCGGATTCGTCTGGCACATCACGATCATGATCTTGCAGCGGGGGTCGCCGGCGCCGGAGATGTAGTACTTCTCCCCGTCGAGGACGTAGTCGTCGCCGTCGCGCACCGCCCGGAGCCGCACGTTCTTGGCGTCGGAACTGGCGACGTCGGGCTCGGTCATGGCGTAGGCGGAGCGGATCTCGCCGTTGAGGAGCGGCTCGAGCCACCGGGCCTTCTGCTCGGGGGTCCCGACGCGCTCGAGGACCTCCATGTTGCCGGTGTCGGGGGCCGAGCAGTTGAGGGACTCGGAGCCGAGCGGGTACTTGCCGAGCTCGACGGCGATGTAGGCGTAGTCGAGGTTGGTCAGCCCGCCGACCTCCGAGTCCGGGAGGAAGAAGTTCCACAGGCCGGCAGCCTTGGCCTTGTCCTTGGCCGCCTCCAGCACCTCGAGCTGCCCCGGCGCGTACGACCACGGGTCGGTGCGTCCCGCGCCGAGCCGGAAGTACTCCTCCTGCATCGGCGCGACCACGTCCTCCAGGAACTGGACGACGCGGTCGTAGAGGGGCCGGGCCTCCTCGCTCATGCGCAGGTCGAACAGCTCCGTTGGCTCAGCAGTCTGCATCAGGTCTCCCTCTCGGCTGGTCCGTGCGGCGGCAGGGGCGTCTCCGCCCGGGGCGAGGCGACGAGCGCGGCACGCGTGGTCCCGGGAGGACGGCACCCGGAGCGTGGCACAGGGGCGGTCGGCCGCTCGAACCGGTTCACACCGAGATGCCGATGAGCTTGGTGTCGAGGTACTCGTCGATGCCCTCGTACCCGCCCTCGCGCCCCAGGCCGCTGGCCTTCACCCCGCCGAACGGGGCGGCTGCGGACGTCGGGTTGATGTCGTTGACGCCGATCATCCCGAAGCGCAGCTTCTCCGTCACCCGGATCGCCGTCGACAGGTCGTTGGTGTAGACGTAGGCCGCCAGGCCGTACTCGGTGTCGTTCGCCCGGGCGATGACCTCGTCCTCGTCGTCGAACGGCGTGACCGCGGCGATGGGCCCGAAGGTCTCCTCGCACGAGATGAGCATGTCCGGCGTGACGTCGGCCAGCAGCGTCGGCGCGAAGAAGGTCGTGCCGTCGAGCCCGTCGACCTGCACCCGCTCGCCACCGGCCACGACCCGGGCGCCCTTGCTGCGGGCGTCGAGCACCTGGGCCTCCATCTTGGCCACGGCGCGATCGTCGATCAGCGGCCCGATCGACACCCCGTCGGCGTCCCCCTTGCCCACGCGCAGCGCCGCGATGCGCTGGTCGAGGGTCGTCACGAACGTGTCGTAGATCGAGCGGTGGACGTAGATGCGGTTGGGGCTGATGCACGCCTGCCCGGTGTTGAGGAACTTCACCAGCGCGGCACCCTTGGCAGCACGCACGGGATCGGCGTCGGGGAAGACGATGAACGGTGCGTGGCCCCCCAGCTCCACAGACACCCGCTTGAGGGTGGCGCCGGCCTTCTGCACCAGCATCTTCCCGACCGCGGTGGAGCCGGTGAACGTCAGTTTCCGGACCACCGGGGACTCCAGGAGCGCGTCCCCGACCTCGGCCGCGCGCGTGGTGGTGATCAGGTTGACCACCCCGGCGGGGAGGCCGGCGTCGGCCAGCAGCTGCACGGTGGCGACGGCGCACAGCGGGGTCTGGTCGGCGGGCTTGAGCACCGACGTGCACCCGGAGGCGATGGCCGGCGCGAGCTTGCGGGTCAGCATGGAGATCGGGTAGTTCCACGGGGTGATGGCGGCGACCACGCCGACCGGTTGGCGCATCGTCACGAACCGCTGATCAGCCCGCGCCGAGGGGATCGTGACGCCGCCGATGCGCTTGGCCTCCTCGGCGAACCACGCCAGGAAGTCCGCCGCGTACGCGACCTCGTTCATCGAGGCCTTGAGCGGCTTGCCCTGTTCCCGCGTCATCAGCGCAGCCAGTTCCTTGCGGCGCTCCCGCATCAGCGCGTCCGCCTTGGCGAGGACGGCCGCGCGCTCGTAGGCCGTCGCGCCCGACCAGCCCGGCAGCGCACGATCGGCGGCGGCGATCGCCGCCTCGGTGTCGGCCCGGCCACCGTCCGCCGCCTGGCCGATGACCTCTCCCGTGGCCGGATCCGTGACGGCGAAGGTCGCACCCCCGTCGGCCGGACGCCACTGCCCGTCGATGTAGATCGTGCGTCCTGCGTCCTTCGTCATGGCGCCTTCCTCACTGACCAGCCGGTTCCGCGGGGCGAGCGGTCGGCGCCCCCCCACGGTGATCGTGTCATCCGCGACGCAGGGGACCTACGACCTCGACGGTCACCGGCGCAGGGTCGACGCCGAGCAGGTTCGCACACGGCCGCGACGGTCCGACCGGCCCGCTCGGTCGCGTTCGAGGCGGCGAGTCGGGAGCTCTTGCTCAGCAGGCGGGGTCGATGACGCCGTGGTGGATGGCGAAGCGGGTGGCCCCAGCACGGCTGGTGACCGCGGTCTTCACGTAGATGCGCTCGATGTGCGTCGCCGCGGTCTTGGGTGAGATGCCGAGCAGGTGGGCCACCTGCTTCGCCGATGCGCCGGTGGCGATCAGCGCCAGCACCTGGGTCTCCCGCGCGGTCAGGCCCGCCGGTCCGCACACCCGCCTCGACCTCCGGCTGACCGCGCTGAGCACGATCTCCACGGCGCCACCGTCGAGCCGCCCGGCGCGGGCGTCGGCCCGCAGTTCGGCGGCAGCGGCCGTCGGCGTGCAGCGGTGGCCGCCGTCCTGCCGTGCCGGATCGGTCCTCCGCCGGTAGGCGTCGCCGGCCGCCATGAGGCGGCTGTAGTCGGGGGAGAAGTCCACGAGCTCGCACGGGTCCTCGCCCACGGTCCAGGCGTCGTGGCCCGGGGGGATCACCACGGCATCGCCCTCACCGACCTCGAGGTCGCCGTCCTCCATCACGACCTGCATCCGTCCGGAGACGACGTAGAGCCGGTGGCCGGCCCGGCAGAGATCGGTGCCGACCACCGGTCTGACGTCGTCCGACCACCGCCAGCCGGGTTGCATCACCTCGCGGGTGATCGTGGCCTCCCCGAAGGAGACGTCGGTCAGGGCGGTACGCCCGACGAGGCGTGCCTGGTCCGGGGTCCCGCGATCCAGGGGACGGACACCGTCCTGCCGCACCCCGCCATCGTGACCGGGGAGGCGGGCGGCAGGGAGGGGAGGTGGCGCGCCCTGCTGCCACCGCACGACCCGGCAGCGTGTGCCGCGCGGGACCGTAGCCGCTCAGTAGCTGAACGTCGTGGCGCCGTCGTCCCCGATCCACGCCCACATCGGCACCGTCCCCTGGACCTCGGCGCCGCCGATCAGCGCCGCCTGGTCGAGCCGCTTGGCGTTCAGGCAGACAGGGCAGACGTAGTACCGGCCGCCGGCGACCTCGTAGCGCTTCATGAGGTCGGTCAGCGGCGGGCAACCGTCGCAGGCGACGGCGACGGCGACACCCTCGACGGCGAGCCGGACGGCTTCCTTGGTGAGGAACATCAGGGTCGGCCGCCCGGACTCCGCGGCCCCCACCGCGACGAGGAACGCGACCGTCACCTTCTCGCTGTCCTCCAGCCCGGTGCTCAGGCTGATCACGGCTTTCCCGCTCATGGCCTTCTCCTGTCCGCTCGGGAGCGTCTCGTGGAGCTCGCGCCGCCTGTTCGACGGCATCCCGAACGCTAGGGAGGAGACCGGACCGGGACATCCGGTGTTCTCCCTACGACCGCCCGGCCACGACGTCCTGCCGCAGGGGTGCTGTCCCTCCCGGTTGACCACACCGCGCCGATCGTCGAGGGCTCACTGCGGCGGGCGTCGTCCGATCTTCGACCCCAGCCAGGTGAGCGGGTCGAACCGCCGGTCCACCACCCGCTCCTTCAGCGGGATGATGCCGTTGTCGGTCAGGTGGATGCCCTCCGGGCAGACCTCGCTGCAGCACTTGGTGATGTTGCAGTAGCCGAGGCCGAACTCGTCCTGGGCGGCGTCGCGGCGGTCCCGCTCGTCCAGCGGGTGCATGTCCAGCTCGGCGAGCCGGATGAGGAAGCGGGGCCCGGCGAAGCTCCGCTTGTTCTCCTCGTGGTCGCGGATGACGTGGCAGGTGTCCTGGCAGAGGAAGCACTCGATGCACTTGCGGAACTCCTGCGAGCGTTCGACGTCGACCTGCTGCATCCGGTGGCTGCCGTCCGCCTCGCGCGGCCGGGGCGCGAACGCCGGGATCTGGGCGGCCTTCTCGTAGTTGAAGGACACGTCGGTGACCAGGTCACGGATGACGGGGAACGTCCGCATCGGGGTGACGGTCACCGGCTCGCCCTCGTCGAACGTGCTCATCCGCGTCATGCACATCAGCCGCGGGCGGCCGTTGATCTCGGCGCTGCACGACCCGCACTTGCCGGCCTTGCAGTTCCACCGGACCGCGAGGTCACCGGCCTGGGTGGCCTGCAGCCGGTGGATGACGTCGAGGACCACCTCGCCCTCGTTCACCGCCACCGTGAACGTCTGGAGGTCACCGCCGGCGGCGTCCCCCCGCCACACCCGGAAGGTGGCGTCGTAGCTCATGCCGGGACCTCCTCGAAGATCTCGGCGAGCTCGGATGGCATCTGCGGGAGCGGCTGCCGGGTGAGCGCCACCGAGCCGTCGGGTGCCCGCGAGCAGACGAGGTTGGTCGTCGCCCACTCGGCGTCGGCGGCCGGGAAGTCGTCCCGGGTGTGCCCGCCCCGGCTCTCCTGCCGTTCGAGCGCGGCCCGCGCGATGCACTCGCTGACGACGAGCATGTGCGGCAGGTCGAGCGCGAGGTGCCAGCCCGGGTTGTACTGCCGGTGCCCCTCGACCGACAGGTTCGCCACCCGGTCCTTGAGCGCCGCGATGCGCTCCAGCGCCTGCTCCATCTCGGGCGCCGTACGGATGATCCCGACCAGGTCGTGCATCGTCTGCTGCAGGTCGTGCTGCACCGTGTACGGGTTCTCGCCGCCCTCCCGGTCGAACGGGGCGAGCGCCGCTCGCGCGGCGTCGGTCAGCACCTCGTCCGGCAGCTCGCTCCGGTCCGGGCGGCGGTGGGCGTGCTCCGCGGCGGCCGCCCCGGCGCGCCGGCCGAACACCAGCAGGTCCGAGAGCGAGTTGCCGCCCAGCCGGTTCGACCCGTGCATGCCCCCGGCGACCTCACCGGCCGCGAAGAGCCCCGGGACGCGCGCGGCCTCCGTGTCCGGGTCCACCTCGACACCGCCCATGACGTAGTGGCAGGTCGGCCCCACCTCCATCGCCTCGGCGGTGATGTCGACCTCGGCGAGCTCCTTGAACTGGTGGTACATCGAGGGCAGCCGCTTGCGGATGTACTCGGCCGACCGCCGCGAGGCGATGTCGAGGTAGACGCCGCCGTGCGGCGTGCCGCGCCCGGCCTTGACCTCGCTGTTGATGGCACGGGCCACCTCGTCGCGCGGGAGGAGTTCGGGCGGGCGCCGGTTGTTCTTCTTGTCCTCGTACCAGCGGTCGGCCTCCTCCTCGGTCTCCGCCGTCTCCTTGCGGAAGAAGTCCGGGATGTAGTCGAACATGAAGCGGTTGCCGGCGGAGTTCTTCAGGACGCCGCCGTCCCCCCGCACGCTCTCGGTCACGAGGATCCCGCGTACCGACGGCGGCCAGACCATGCCGGTCGGGTGGAACTGGACGAACTCCATGTTCACCAGCGTCGCGCCGGCCTGCAGCGCCAGCGAGTGACCGTCGCCGGTGTACTCCCACGAGTTCGACGTCACCTTGTAGCTCTTGCCGATCCCGCCGGTGGCGAGCACCACCGACGGCGCCTGCCAGGCGACGAACCGCCCGGACTCCCGCCAGTACCCGAACGCGCCGGTGATGCCGTTGTCGTCGGTGAGGAGCCGGGTGACCGTGCACTCCATGTAGACGTCGATGCCCAGCGCCACGGTGCGCTGCTGCAGGGTGCGGATGAGCTCGAGCCCGGTGCGGTCGCCGACGTGGGCCAGGCGGGCGTAGCGGTGACCGCCGAAATCCCGCTGGCTGATGAGCCCGTCCGGCGTGCGGTCGAACAGCGCGCCCCAGTCCTCCAGCTCGCGGACCCGGTCGGGGGCCTCCTGCGCGTGCAGCTGCGCCATCCGCCAGTGGTTGAGCATCTTCCCGCCGCGCATGGTGTCGCGGAAGTGCACCCGCCAGTTGTCCTCCGGGTAGAGGTTCGCCATGGCCGCGGCGATCCCGCCCTCGGCCATGACCGTGTGCGCCTTCCCCAGCAGGGACTTGCAGACGACGGCGGTCCGCGCGCCGGACCCGTGGGCCTCGATGGCGGCCCGCAGACCCGCACCCCCCGCCCCGACGACGACGACGTCGTACTCGTGCTGCTCCAGCTCCATCAGAAGAACCTCACGTCCGTGATCGTGCCGGTGGCCAGCAGGAAGACGTAGAAGTCGGCGAGGGCGACGGTGAACAGCGAGATCCAGGCGTACTGCATGTGGCGCGCGTTGAGCTTCGACACCAGGCCCCACGCCTTGTACCGCAACGGGTGCTTCGAGAAGGAGTTCAGCCGTCCACCCACGATGTGCCGGCAGGAGTGGCACGAGAGCGAGTACAGGAACAGCATCACCGCGTTGACCAGCAGGATCAGCGTGCCCAGGCCCATGTGGCCCCACTCGCCGGTCTCGTCCTGGAACCCGCGGAAGGCCTCGTAGAAGAGGATGAGGTTGAACAGCAGCGCCGCGTAGAGGAAGTACCGGTGCACGTTCTGCCCGATCAGCGGGAACCGCGTCTCACCGGTGTACCTGCGGTGCGGTTCGGCGACCGCGCACGCCGGCGGGGACAGCCAGAACGACCGGTAGTAGGCCTTCCGGTAGTAGTAGCAGGTCAGCCGGATGCCCAACGGCAGGACGAGGATGTAGAGGGCCGGGGAGATCCAGGCCGGCCCGGTGAAGAGCTCCGGGAAGCTGTCGCCCTCGCACCGGGTGGTGACGCACGGCGAGTAGAACGGCGAGATGTAGGGCGAGGCGTAGTAGTACGCGTTCTGGAAGGCACGGAACGTCGAGTACGCGATGAACAGCACCAGGACCACGACGGTGATCAGCGGCTGCAGCCACCACCGGTCGGTGCGCAAGGTCCGCTCGGCGATCGCGGCACGACGCGGTGCCGGCATCCCGTTCCCGTGCCCCGGGGACACGGCCCCGGACCTGCGGGGCGCTGTGGCGGTCACCGGCGGATGCGGCCCGACCCGCCGAGGCCGTCGTCGTCCCCGTCCCCGTAGACGGCCGCGACGGGGTCGTACGCGGTGCGGGTTCGCGCACCGCACAGCAGGTTGAGGTCGTCGCGCAGCCGCGCGACGTCGAGCCGCAGCCGGCGCGCGTCCACGGTGTCCCCGAAGTGCCTCGTGACCTTGAGACAGGCCGTTTCCAGGCCTTCCACGGCTTGACGAGCCGCGGCTACGTCCTGATCCAAAGACATCGCTGCCCCCAGAGTGGCTGCTGGCGCCGCCGGGAGGGACGCCGGACCGCAGTCGACCACGGACGTGGAAGGGAGGAAAGGGCCTCGGCTGCGGTACGTGTGATCTCGACCCGCCCTGCGGTCCTGGCGCCACCTGGAGGCGAGGTGAGTCGTCGGCCTCGCCGAGGAGGCACCTGGGCAGCGGCCGGCCGGCTGCTCACGCCGTCTGCAGGTTCTCCTCCTGCGCGGCGCACGAGATCCCGAGGGCCAGCCAGGCCACCCCCAGGGGGACCGACAGGAGCACTCGGTCGTCCTGCGCGTTGAACGGGAGAGACACGACGGCCGAGACGACCAAGGCCCAGCCCGACCAGCGCAACACGCCGCCGGCCCGTGTTCCGCCCACCCCCGTCAGGAGGGCGCCGGCGACCGGGACGAGCCGGCCGAGCGAGTCGGTGTCGTGCAGCCACCACAGCGGTGAGTCCCCTGGCAGAGCGGCATTGACGGCGATGCCCGCCGCGAGCAGCACGGCGCCGGCCCACAGCAGGGCAGCGCCGGCACGAAGTGCTCCCCGTCCCGAGGCCTTGGGGCCGCCCGCGAGGTGGCTCACCGCCACCGCGAGCGCCACGACGGACAGGAGGAAGAGCCAGGCGAGGTCCTCGCTCGGCCGGTTCGACCTCCCCGGGATACGGCAGTCCGCTCCCACGCAGCCCTCCGGACGAGCACTCAACCACAGGGCGTGGAGGGTCCAGATCGCACCGCCGAACAGGGCCAGAGCCGGTCCGGACCACCTCCACGGCACAGGTCGCTCCCCTCTGACGGCGCACGGCCGCAACGGATCATGCCGCACCGACCGCGGATCACGAGCACGATGCGCAGACGGGGTACCAGCCATCTCTGGCGGCACCCGCGCCGGGAACACTCGTCCGGTCACCGACGCGGTGTCGACGCGTCGGCCCTTCCCGGCTTCGGGAAGTGCCGCCCGGGGGCCGGCCGGTGCAACCGGATCAACGGGCCAGGAAGTGGACGCCGAGCCAGAGCCAGGTGAGCAGGACGACGGCACGGCCGGGCGTCGTCCGCATCGCGGCGCGGACGGCCTCGCTCGCTCGGGCCGGACCGAGTCCGAGGCGGGCGGAGACCTCGAGGGCCAGAGCGACGAGGAGCAGCCCCAGGAAGCCGGCCGAGCTCGTGAGGTCGCCGTCCGTCATCGCCGGGGCCCGCGCCGCTCGCGACCGATCAGCCAGGCCCCGACGGCCAGCCAGCCCACGGTGGCGGCGCCGCGCAGCAACGGCTCGGCGAGGAGAGGGTCCGCGAGATCGCTCGCCGTCGGCAGCCCGTCGTCGGCGAGCGTCACCAGCTCCCAGGACAGGGCGGCGATCACGAGGGCGAGCCACGGCAGCCCTCGCCGCCCCACCGGCGGAGCGGCCGCGCCGGACCGCCGGAGCAGCCCCGCGACGACCACGGCGGTGCCTGCGGTGCCGATCGCGAGGAGCGCACCCACCGAGAGCTCGCCCCAGGCCATGACCGCGGCGGCGCAGGACAGCGCTACGGCCACGGAGGTGAGCCGGCGCGCGGACGGGGAAGACCTCACGCGTGCATGCTCGCGCAGCAGGCCTCCGGGGCGGGCTCCTGTTCGCCGCCTCCGTCGCCGTGCTCCTCGGGGCCTGGAACAACGTCGTCATCACCCGGATGCCGGGCTACCCGCAGTCCTACGTCGCGGTGAACCTGGCGGCGACGGGCCTGCTCCTCGCGGGAGCGCGCTTCGCCCGCCTCACGTGGCAGGAACTGGGGTTCGACCCGCGTCGTGCCCGGGCCGGGCTGCGGTGGGGCGGGGCGTGCGTCGCCGTGGTCGCCGCCGGGTACGTGATCGGACTCGCGGTACCGGCGGTCCGCCCCCTGCTGGCGGACGCACGGCTCGCGGACGCCGGCTGCGCCGAGGTCGCCTACCAGGCGCTGGTCCGGATCCCGCTCGGCACCGTCGTGTGGGAGGAGACGGCCTTCCGCGGCGTCCTGCTGGCCGCGCTGATGCGGCTGCTCTCGCCGCGCGCGGCCGTCGCGGTGTCGGCGGTGCTCTTCGGCATCTGGCACATCCGCCCGACCCTGAGCGCGGCGGCGGCCAACACGGTGGCCGGCGGGTCGGCGGGGCTGTTCACCGCCGTCTTCCTGGGCTGCGCCTTCACGGCGGCGGCCGGGATCCTCTTCGCCTGGCTGCGGCTCCGCAGCGGCAGCTTGCTGGCTCCCGTCCTCCTCCACCTGGCCACGAACAGCCTGGGCGCGCTGGCCGCAGCCGCGGCCCACCGTCTCGGGTGAGGGCGCCGCGCCGGCCGCTGCGGTCCGGCCCCGGACTACTGCGTGAGCTCGAGCAGCAGCGTGCGCAGCAGGTTCCAGCTCTCGCGGTCGGGCCCGTGGCCGCTCACGGCCCAGACCAGCTCGCCACGGGGCAGGCGCTGCACCAGCTCGTACGCGCTCACCGGCGGGCAGATCATGTCGTACCTGCCCTGCACGACGTAGACCGGCATCGTCAGCCGGTGGGCGTTGTCCAGGATGTGGTCCGGTGGCAGGAAGTGGCTTTTGGTGAAGTAGTGCGCCTGCAGGCGGGCCGGCGTCGCGTCGAAGTCGTCCGCGAACGGCGTCGGCGCGAAGCGGTCGTCCAGGTGCATGACGGCGCTGTCCGCCGTCGTGTAGGCGTACGCCGACTCCCTGCTCTGCGCTGCCACACCTCCGGGAAGAAGGTCCTCCAGCGGCCCTGGTTCAGCCACTCCGACTCCTGCTGCCGGCCGGTCAGCAATCCGTACAGCACGAGCGCCCGGACGCGTTCGGGGTGCGCCACGGCGAACGCCAGTCCCAGGCAGGAGCCCCAGGACCCGCCCATGAGGACGGCGTCGTCCACGTCGAGGTGGTCGAGGACCCGGACGATGTCCGCGACGAGGTGGTCGGTGGTGTTGTCCTGCAGCGACCCGTACGGCTCACTGCGTCCGACGCCGCGCTGGTCGCAGAACAGGACGCGCTGGCGCGAGGGGTCGAAGTACTGCTTGTAGTCGTCGCTGGCCCTGACGCCGGGACCGCCGTGGAGGAACAGCACGGGGGCGCGTCCCCCGTGCCCCAGTCCTGCACGTGCAGGCGGTGCCCGTCACCGACCTCGACGAGCGTCTCGGACACCGTGCAGCCGTCGACCGTCAGCATGGCACCTTCCGCACGGGACGAGGACGACGCACGACCGAAGCGCAGCGCGTCGTGGGCGTGCCTACCCGCGGTGGCGCAGGAGCTCGATCCCAGCCGGCACGCGAAGCCGTCCGAGGGAGTGCCGCAGGATCTGGTGGAGGACGAGGACGACTCCTCGCCGGCGTGACGCACGAACGGTCCACCGGTGCCGGCGCGGTCGACCAGGAACCGGTGCGGGGCTCCCGATCGGCGCGCGTCAGCTGGTGTCCGAGGGCCGATCCGCGACAGGCGCACACCCCTTCGGACGTGAGGCGCGGCGGCCGCGTAGGACGCGCCGAGATCCATTGCCGCACGAGGGCACAGGGGTGATCGTGGTGCATGGCGCCGCATCCCTCGTACGAGCAGTCGAAGCAGGTCGCCGAGGCCAGCCGTGAGACCGAGTGGACGAAGCCGTCCTTCGGCAAGGAGCTCTTCCTCGGCAACTTCCGCCTCGACCTGATCCACCCGCAGCCCGAGCTGGACCCGGCCGCGGTGACGGTGGGGGAGACGTTCCTCGAGCGCCTCCGTGCCTTCCTCACCGACCATGTCGACCCGCAGCAGATCGAGCGCGAGGCGAGGATCCCCCCGAGCGTCATACAGGGCCTCAAGGAGTTGGGCGCCCTCGGCATGAAGATCCCCGTGGAGTACGGCGGTCTCGGGCTGAGCCAGGTCTACTACAACAGGGTCCTGGCCATGGCCGGCACCTGGCACTCGTCGATCTCGACGCTGCTCTCCGCGCACCAGTCGATCGGCCTGCCCGAGCCGCTCCGCCTGTTCGGCTCCGAGGAGCAGAAGCGCGAATGGCTACCCAGGCTGGCCAGGGACCACATCTCGGCGTTCCTGCTGACCGAGCCGGACGTCGGCTCGGATCCGGCGCGGATGAGCACCACTGCGGTCCCGACGGATGACGGCACCGGCTACCGGATCAACGGCACGAAGCTGTGGGCGACCAACGGCGCCATCGCCGACGTGGTCGTGGTCATGGCCGTCGTCCCGGAGTCCGACGGCCACAGGGGCGGTATCACCGCGTTCCTCTGCCCGTGCGACCGCGAGGGCGTCACGGTCGAGCACCGCAACCAGTTCATGGGCCTGAAGGGCATCGAGAACTCGGTGACGCGCTTCGACGACGTCGTCGTCCCCCGTGAGGACGTCATCGGCGGCGAAGGCAAGGGGCTGCGTATCGCGCTCACCACGCTGAACACCGGCCGCCTGTCGCTGCCGGCGTTCTGCCTGTCGGCGACGAAGTACTCGCTGAAGATCGCGCGCGAGTGGTCGGCCGAACGGAAGCAATGGGGTCAGCCCATCGGCAAGCACGACCCGATCGCCCAGAAGCTCGCCTGGCTGGCGGGGACGGCATTCGGCCTCGAGGCGGTGCTCGACGTGTCCAGCCGCCTGGCCGATGACCACCGCAACGACATCCGGATCGAAGCCGCCCTGGCGAAGCTGTACGCCTCGGAGCTCGGCTGGACCGCCGTCGACGAGATGGTGCAGATCCGCGGAGGGCGGGCCTACGAGACCGCCGAGTCGCTCGCCCGGCGCGGCGAGAAGCCGGTGCCGGCCGAGCAGATGTTGCGGGACATGCGCATCAACCGCATCTTCGAGGGATCCACCGAGATCATGCACCTGCTGATCGCCCGCGAGGCCGTCGACGAGCACCTGAGGGTGGCGGGGGACCTGGTGCTGGGCGACTCCCGTCCGGCCGACAAGGCGAAGGCCGCCGCGAGGGCAGGGGCCTTCTACGCCACGTGGTTGCCGACGCTGACCGTGGGAGCGGGTCAGCGGCCCGGCTCCTTCTCCGAGTTCGGGCAGCTGGCCAAGCACGTGCGCTACGTCGAGCGCCACTCCCGCAAGCTCGCGCGCTCGACCTTCTACGCGATGAGCCGCTACCAGGGGCGCCTCGAGCAGAAGGGTCACCTGCTCGGCCGGATCGTCGACATCGGTGCCGAGCTCTACGCGATCGCGTGCGCGTGCGTCTACGCGAGCACCATCGGGCGAGAGCGGCCCGACCGCCGGGACGAGGCCATGGAACTGGCGGACCTGTTCTGCGGCCAGGCCCGACGTCGGGTCGACCGGCTGTTCGCCGACCTGTGGGCCAACGACGACCACGCTCAGTACAGGGCTGCCCAGAAGGTCCTCTCCGGCCGATACGCGTGGTTCGAGGAGGGGGTGCTCGACCCGGCGGGCGAGGGTCCGATGATGCCGACGCACGCCCCGCCGGCCGCCGAGCAGTTCCGGGCGTCTCCGGCCCCGGTGCAGTTCGAGGCCCCGCGGTAGGAAACGGTCGCGGCCGGTGGTACCGGGCGCGCCGTGGAGACGGCGCAGGACCTGCTGAGGCCTCGGGTGTGCAGTCCGGGCCGACCGGGTTCGGTTCTCCTGCGGAGGGCGCCCTGCACAGCTGGCGGCAGCAGCCGCTGCTCGACGGAGCGTCCCGGTCAGGCGCCGGGCGACGTCAGCTCTGCAGGAAGCTGCGAGAGTCCCCTGTGCGCGTCATCGAGGTTCATGCAGGGCACCATCGATACCCGCGCCTTCACGCCCAGGTACAGGGGTTCGGCGATGGCCGGCATCTGTGAGGGATCGGCCATGTCGAACACCACGGTCATGGCCCGTTGGCCATCCTCGTCATGGAAGTAGGCGGCTTCGGGATTGAGCTGCTTCACCAACTGCTCCAACATCTGAGCGACGGACCCGTTGCGGATGGCCTCGTTTCCCGCCTCGGTGTCGATGACCGCCCTGAGCATCATTCTCATCGGGCCCTCCCGGTGTGTCTGGGGCAGCCACAGCCTCCACCGCGCACTGACGGTGGAGTAGAGGCCATGGACTCCGTCCATTCCGTTCGCAGGCCGGCGGCGCGCCGCGATCACCGCTGTCGTCCTTCGTGGCGCTCGAGCCGACGATCACGGTCGGAAGGGGGGCCGGCCCCAGTCGTCGTGTCACTGCCGCAGGTGTCGTCCACTGAGCACCGCCTCAGCGGTGCCGGAGAGATGCGCGGTGACCGCGCCCCCGCGGGGCCGACGTGCGATCGCGGTCCGGTGCCGCCGGGCAGATGCCCCGGCAAGGGTGTCCGAGGGGTGGCTCGCTACATGCGCGCACGGGTTCCCGCGGCCGGGAACCGACACCGCATGGATCAACCTGTTGCTGATGCGACGGGGGGTGGATAGTGCCCGGCGTGGTCGCGCGTTTCCTTGCTCTTGTCTCAGCCGTCCTGGCCGGGCTCCTGGCGGGCGGCATGCTCGTCATCGACGTCGTGCTCCTCCCGTTCTGGCGCGGCGTGCCGCCGGAACAGTTCCGCACCTGGTTCGCCGCCCACTCCGGCCGGATCCGGAGCCTGATGATTCCTCTCGCCGCGGGCTCAGCCGCCGTCAACGCAGCGTCGGCCGTCGTCCAGACGGGGAAGGGCCCTCGAGCCGGGGCGGCGTCCGTGGCGGCGGGAGCGGCAGCGGGCGTCGTCGCGATCACCATCACGGTCAACGAGCCGATGAATCACCGGTTCACGGCGGAGCACCTGGCCGACGCCGAGACCGCATCCTTGCTCGAGAGGTGGGCACGGTGGCATCACCTCCGGGTGGCGCTCGGTGTTGTTGCGACTGTCGGAGCTGCGTCGGTTCTGATGGACCGGAAGTCCTGAGCTGACGTCTCGTCCGGTCGGAGGCCACTGCGGTCTGCCAGGAGGAAGGCCCCCGGGCGAACCAGACCCCGGGTCACCCCGCCTCGCGATCGTTGGTCCGACTGGTCCCGGTGCGGGCAGCCAGGACTCTGCGGGTCCGACCCCCCGGACGGTGGGCGGCGGCTCTTCTGCAGTCCACCTCTCGGCCGTGCAGCAGTCCCGCTGACCGTCCGGCCCGGTGAATGCCGTGCAGCCCGGAGCGCCTGGCGCACCGGACGACGCGTCGGTCTGCAACCCGCTGCGACCAGAGGCGACCGGCGACCGTGAGCGCGCCGTTCCACGGCCTCCGCGCGGCTCACGGGCGGCACCCAACCTCACCCGCCGGCGCGGCACGTCCTCAGCCGTATCCATCGGCGCGGTGAGAGATGCGGAGAACGCCTACCACCACCTCGTCGTGCATGGAGTAGATGACCCGGTCCTGGCGCCGCCGGACCGACCACGAGCCCTCGGGCTGGAGCCGTAGCGGCTTGCCGACGCTGTGCGGATCCTCGGTCAGCGGGTCGTAGAGGAGGTCGACGACGGCAGCCGCCACCGCGTCATCGTCGGCTCGGCTCCGGTCAGGCGTTCTCGAGAACCGCCCGATCCGAGTCATCGACGAGGAACCGCGGGCCAACACCCCCGCTGGACGATCGTGGCGTACCGGCCCTGTACGACGGCCGCTTGACTCCCTACATTCCGTATCAGCGGACTGGCCGTACACGGAACCCGCCGAGGGCGGGACCCGGTCGACTCCGCTGGGTGGGCAGAGACCATGCTCGACGCGACCGCTCCGGCTCGGAGGCGTTGGTGGGCATCGGCGTGCGGCGCGGTCCTCCTGCTCGCCGGGTGCACCTCGTCGCCGGAGGAGACGTCGTCCCCGGAGGGCGCCGCGCGTGGGGGGCAGGTCCTCGGCTGTGCCACGGCCGAGCGGGCCGCTCCGGCGCCGGACCGGCCGGTGATCGACCTGGAGTTCCGGCTGGACGACGACCTGCGCACGGTGACCGGCACCGAGACGGTGACCTTCACCCCCGACCTGCCGGTCGAGGAGATGTGGTTCCGGCTCATCCCGAACGCCCCCCAGTCGGAGGGCCACCGGCTCAGCGTGGACGACGTCCGCGGGGACACGGTCACCGGCGGCGAGTACCTGGACGCCGACGCGGCGCCCGGGACCCCGGGCGGTCTGTACCGGGTGGACCTGGACACCGCCGTGGCCGGGGGAGAAGCCGTGACGGTGGAGCTGGACTTCACCCTGCGCCTCACCGCCGGCCGCACCCCCGCCGGCTTCGACCGGCTCGGCGTCGGCGACGACGTGACCTGGTGGGCGGGCGGCTACCCGTCGCTGGCCTGGGAGCCGGCCGTCGGCTGGGCGCGGGACCCCTTCGTCGAGATCAGCGCCGAGACGACGACCACCGCGGTGGCGGACACCACCATCCGGGTCTCCGCGCCGGAGGACCTGGTCGTCCTGATGAGCGGCGACCAGGAGGAGCCGCGCAGCGCGGAGGCCGGGCGCCGGATGTGGGAGTCGCGGGAACCCGTCGCCCGCGACGTCAGCGTGGCGGCGGGGGACTTCGACACCGCCACCGTGGAGACGGGGAGCACGAAAGTCACCGTCGGCGTGCTGCCGGGCGCGGAAACGTCGGCGGAGGAGCTCGCCGACGACACCGTCGACGCCATCCGACGGATGGAGGAGCGCTTCGGCCCCTTCCCCTACGACACCCTCACCGTGCCGCTGGTGACCACCGGAGACGGCGACGACGGCGGCGGAGAGGAGTACGCGTCGTCGATCGTGCTCGGTGGCGACGACTACGACCTGATCCTGCACGAGGTCGCGCACATGTGGTTCTACGGGATGGTGGGGAATTCGCAGTTCCGCGACCCGTGGCTCGACGAGGCGTTCGCCAGCTTCTCGGAGTCCCTGGGGCCCGACCCGCACACGCACGAGGAGGAGCTGCGGACCCGCGGGGACGTGGGTGGGTCCATGGGCGACTTCGACGATCAGGACGAGTACGAGGACCTCGTCTACAGCAAGGGTGCCGCGGCGCTGGAGGCTGCCCGGAAGGCGGCCGGCGAGGAGGCGTTCGACGAGGCGCTGCGCTGCTACGTCGACACCCAGGCGTGGACGATCGCCCACCCCGAGGACGTGGCACAGGCCTTGGCCGGATTGGAACCGGCGCTGGACGTGCTCCTCGAGGCCGGCGCGCTGGATCGCCAGGATCTCGCGTCGGACGGTGGGTGACCGAGCTCGGACCGTTCAGGGTGCCGACACGCTCACTCGGCGCCAGGCCGATGCTCATCGACGGCGGACCACCGGATCATGCGGACCTGAGACTTCGGGCCGCAGTTCCCGGCCACACTGGCCTCGAGCCATCCTGCCAACCGGTCGGAGCCAGAGGCAGGTGAAGCCTGCCGACGGAAAGGCCGCGGGGTTCAACTCGCTGTCGGAGGGGCGATCGAGGAGCCGCCACCCCGTGGGCGGGAGGGAACACCGGGGCGCAGCACGCTGATGCCCCGTGTCCGCCAGGGTCGCCAGGACCTCGTGCGGTCGTCCCGGCGCGGGGTGTGCGTTCAGCGACGTGCGGGCACGTTGCCGGGACCGAGAGCGGCCGTCAGGTCGCGGAGCACGTCGGCGGCCGGCCGGATGGCGGTGACCGCCCCCACGCCCGCGCCCGCGTACATCGCCATGCCGGCCACGTCTCCGTCGACGGCGGCAAGGGGTGGCAGGCCGGCACCGCGCGGCAGGGCCACCTGCCGGCCACCTGTCGTCACCGTCCCGACGACGTCGCCGTCCAGGTTCCGGGCGCGTTCGACGGCAACGCGCAGGACGCGGTGACGTGGGCGGGTGGCGCAGAGGGGGCAGTCCCGGCTGAACGTGCTGCTGATGACGGTGCAGTCGCCGGTGGCGTCGACGAGTGCCTGCTTGTAGACCGGGTGGGCAGCCGCTTCCGTCGTGGCGACGAACCGCGTCCCGATGCGTGCTCCGTCCGCTCCGGCGGCCATCACCGCCGCGAGGGTGGGGGCGTCGGCGATGCCACCCGCAGCGAGCACCGGGACCGGTACCGCGTCGAGGATCTCCTGCACCAGGGGCAGCAACGGCCGGTCACCACGCACGTGGCCGCCCGCCTCGTGGCCCTGTGCGGTGACGACGTCGCATCCGGCATCCGCTGCGGCGCGCGCCTCCTCCACCGACCCGACCTGCCAGCCGACCAGGGCGCCCGCCCGGTGCGCGAGCTCCACCAGCCGCGGCGAGGGGTCGAACCAGAAGAAGTCGACCACACGCACGCGCTCCGCGGTTGCGGCGATGACCTCCTCGTCGGTGTCCTCGAGGAGGATGTTGGCCGACAGCACGCCGCTCGTCCGCCGTCGCATGCCGTCCAGCCGGCGGACGAAGGTCTCGGCCGGCACACCCAGTGCACAAACGCTGCCCAGACCTCCGGCGTCCGCGACCGCGACCGCCAGGTCCGGCGACGAGACCGCCCCCATGGGCGCCTGCTGGACCGGGACCGAGCAGCCGACCAAGGCCGTGAACCGCGTCTGCATGACGGCACCCCCTCGCGGACAGTGGCCTGCAGGAACGGTCGCGCTGGGGCGCGCGTGGGTCAAGCAGGTCCGTCCCGGGCGGCGCCTGCCGGATCGGCATCCGGGAGCGGCTGAGGTCTCGGGTCGTCCTGTCCTCAGCCCTCGGCGAACCAGGCGAAGCCCAGACCCGGGACGACGAGGCGGCCCTGCTCGACCGGCAGGACACCGTCGCCGCCGTGCACCTGGCGGAAGGTGCCCAGCCCGGTGACCGTGTCGGCGTCGACGGGCTGGGGGGCGGGGCTGACATTGGCCAGTCCGAGGAAGGTGCCGTGGCGGGGGTGCCGGCGGCGCCAGACCAGCACCGAGTCGTTGCCGATGTCGAGCACTTCGGCGCCGACGTCGCCGGACAGCGCCGGCAGCGAGCGGCGGACGTCCCCGAGCCGGCGCAGCGCGGCGGACACGCGGCCCTCGACCGAGCCGGCGTCGGCGGCCCGGGCGGCGGCCTGCCAGTCCAGAGTGGGGCGGTGCATCCACCGGTTGTCGGGTGCGAGCTCGGGGTCGGCGAGATAGCCGTGGTCGTTGAGCTGCGCGAGCTCGTCGCCGGAGAACAGCAGCGGGATGCCGCCGAAGCCGTAGACGACCGAGTACAGCAGGACCAGGCGCCGGATCCCGGACTCGAGTGCCGCGTCGTCACGCCGCGCGAGAGCGTCCTCGATACCGCACAACGACGCCGTGGTCCCCGAGATCCGTGCGTCACCGGTGGCCTCGTTCTCCTGGAAGAGCGCGCCGCGGGCGAACGAGCCGGGAAAGCGGCCGGCGTAGAAGTCGCTGAGGAAGCGACGGTGCGCGGCGCCGTCGAGGCCGACAGCGGCGGCGTCCTCGTCGGTCACCGCCCACCCGATGTCGTCGTGGCCACGGACGTACGTGCACCAGGTCGTCGACGCCGGGACGGGGCGCATCCGGGCGAGCGACTGGCGGGCCAGCCGGACGTCGCCGGTCGCCAGGCTGCTCCAGAGCAGCACCATGAGCTGGTTGTGGTACGCCAACTCGCACTCGGGGCGCTCGCGCTCGTGCGCGCCGAGGTACCGGACGAGGTCGTCGGGGGCGACGATCGCCTCGGCCTTGAAGACGACGCCCGGGGCGGCCAGCCGGGTGAGCGCGTGCAGCACCTGCAGCAGCAGGTGGGCCTCGGGCTGGTTCTGCGAGGCCGTGCCGAGCCGCTTCCAGAGAAAGGGGACGGCGTCCATCCGGAAGACGTCGACGCCGCGGTTGGCCAGCCAGGTGATCTCGCCGAGCATCGCGAGGGTGACCTCGGGGTTGGAGTAGTCGAGGTCCCACTGGTAGGGCCAGAACGTGGTCCACACCCACGCACCCGCGCCGCCCAGCGCCTCGGGCACCCAGCTGAAGGAGCCCGGCGCCCGGTCGGGGAACACCTCGGGGATGGTGGCGTCGAAGGCGTCGGGCATCGTCCGGTCGGGGAACGCCGTGTAGAAGCCGGCGTACCGGGGGTCGCCGGCCAGCCACCCCTGTGCCCACGCGTGCTCCCGTGCGGTGTGGTTGAGGACCACGTCGATGCACAGGCTCATCCCACGGTCGTGCAGCGCGGTGGCCACGGCCTCGAGATCGGCCATGGTCCCCAGACGCGGGTCGACGGCGCGGTAGTCGGCGACGGCGTAGCCGCCGTCGTTCTCGCCCTCGCGCGCACGCAGCAGCGGCATGAGGTGCAGGTAGGTGGTGCCGAGGCCGGCGAGGTGGTCGAGCCGGTCGGGCAGCCGGTCGAGGGTTCCGCAGAAGCGATCGACGTAGCAGACGTAGCCCTGCATGCCCGGTGATTGGAACCAGCGCGGGTCGATCTCCCGGCGCCGGTCGAGCCGGCGGAGCCGCTCCGGCCGCTCGCCCGCGGCCGCCAGTGCGAGGCGCAGCGCCCTCTGCAGCACGTCGGGTGCCCGCTCGCCGTAGAGCTCCGACAACGCGGTCGCGATGTCGGGTAGCCACAGCTCGGCCCGGGTGAGGAAGGCATCGGCATCGGCCTCGCCGAGCGCTGCCACCGCGTCCTCGCCGAGCACCGCGCGGATATCGGTCGTCGACTGCTGCGTGGCTGTCCCGAGGGGCACGCCCGTCACCCCCACCGCTCGTCGTGGTCCTGGGGCCCATCGGCGTGCTGCGATGGCCGCTCCGTCCGGGGACATCATGCGACTGGTCACCGACGTCCCGCCGTGTCGAGGGCGTTGAGCCCTCATGGCCTCCGTCGCCGACGCAGGGCGCTCGGGGGCAGTCACGCCCACGAGGGGACGGCCGTCAGGCCCCGGGGCCCAGGCCAGCCGGCCGGTGCCGCCCGTCATGCTGGCGCAGGCTCAACGCGAGCTGAACACCAGCGGGGTGTCGGACACGGTCCGCGCCGCTCTGCGGCAAGCGGCGAAAGCAGCCGCACGCGCCCGGCAGGTGGCCTGGCTTCAGGAGGGTGGACTCGAGGCGATGGCGGATCCGCGCCAGCGGGCTGACGCGTGGCGGTGATCGCCCGGTTCCTCATCGACACCAGCGCGGCGGCCAGGATGCGGCTGACTGCCGTCGCGGACCGATTGGAGCCCCTCATCACCGGGGGTCTGGTGGCTAGCTGCGCCGGCCTGGATGCCGAGGCGCTCTACAGCACCCGCAGCCCGGCGGAGTGCGAGCAGGTGCGGGCCGACCGCCGTGCGGCGTACGAGTACCTCCCCACCGACGATGGCCACTGGCAACGGGCGTTCGATGCGCAGCGCCTCCTCGCCGGCACGGGGCGCCATCGCGCGGTTGGCATCATCGACCTGTTGACGGCGGTACTCGCGGCTGAGCACGGGGTGACGGTCGTGCACCACGACGCCGACTTCGAGGTGGCTGCCGAAGTACTCGAGTTCGAGCACCGATGGGTCCTGCCACGGGGAGCCGTGCAAGGGCTGTCGATCGGTGTGCATCAGCTGGTGTCCGAGGGGACTTGGGGATGGGGAAGATCATCGCCGGCATGACGTTGGTGACGCTGACGAATGACCAGTCGACGCCCCGCCGCTCAAGACATCCGGGGCCCTCTTCCGCGTGCATGCCCGCGCGGGAGGCCCAGCCGCGCTCGGGTCGCACCCAGGACGAGCAGGCCGAGAACTGCGAAGGCGAAAATGTGCAGTGGTCCGGTACTCACCTCCGGATAGAGCCGCTGCAGCAGGCCGTCCCCGAGCATGGTGCCGCCGGCGACGGCATTTCCGCTGGCGTGGACGAGTCCGACCAGGAGAAGGCTCTGGGTCCGGTTGTAGCTCCAGCCGATGAGAGCACGGAACGGGACTGCAAGCAGGACCAGCAGGAGCAGGAGCAGGGGAGCGCCGGAGCCGGCGTTGCTCACGACCAGGGGAAGGTGCTGGAGTGCAAAGAGCGGAGCGGTGAGGAGGGCAGCGACAAGCGGGCCGCGCCGGTCCTGCAGGCGCGCCTGCACGAAGCCCATCCAGGCGACTTCCTCGCCGAGATTGCTTGTCACGAGGCCGAGGACGGTGGGAATGAGCAGGCCGACCACCACCGCCGCGCCCAACGCCGGGAGGGAGGTGCCTCGGGGGAGACCGAAGAGCGCTGCCGCGACCCCCACTGTCGTCAGCGGGACCACGACGAGTGCGTAGGCGTACCAGCCGGGACCGACCCGCACCGCGGTGATGCGCCGCCACAGCATCCGGAGGCCGACCGCGCCACCGGTGACGTGCGTGATGAGCAAGGTCGGCAGCAGCAGGCCGACGAGGTTGCTGGCGAGGACGAACGGCGTGATTGCGACGTCGACGCCGTTCAGGTGAGAGACCACCGGGATGAAGGCGACGGCTTGACCGACCGTGAAGAACCACAGGAGCAAGGCCGTGACCGGGTGGCGCCGAACCAGTTCGGGCAGCCTGCATGCCCGGTTCCGGGACGGCGGGGTGTTGCCCGGGGCCCGGATGGTCGTCATCGTCCGACCGCTGCCAGGGGTCGGCTCGAGGTGTACGCGTACCACTGCAGGGTTGCATCGATGCCATCGGCGTAGGAGGTGACCTGGCCGGGTCCGACGGCCGTGCGGTAGGCGGTGGCGTCGACGCTGTGCGGCTGCCGGAACTGGTAGAGCATCTCGGCGCCCTCCCTGAGAACGGGCCAAGCGAGCCCGAGGACGCGGGCGGTGGCCGCCCCCAGCCGCAGCACGTGGAGTGGTCGCTGCGCCTGAGCGGACAACAGGTCGAGGAACCCTCGTGCCGTGGTCGGTGACGGGGTCGGGAGGTGCCAGGACTTGCCGAGAGCCACCTCCTGCTCGCCTAGGTCGGCCAGCCCGTGCGCGAAGTCGTCGATGAACATGGGACCGAGCGGCTGATCCATGTCGCCGACCCAGAGGACCGGTCCCTTGCCCAGAGCCGGCCCGAACAGGTTGCGACCGAGCACGGACTCCACGGCGGGGCCGTAGAGCTCCGGAGCCCGCCCGATGACGGTCCGCACCCGGCCGCTGGTGTGCGCCGCCAGGACCCGCTCGGCGAGCCACGCGCGGAGCACGCCCTTGCAGCTCACCGGCCGGTAGGGCATGTCCTCTGTCATGGGCTCCGTGACGCGGCCGTACATCCAGGTGTCGTCGACGAACACCATCCGGGCGTCGGCCGCCTCAGCGCCGGCGAGCACGCCGTCGACGGCGGCCGGGAAGGCGTCTCGCCACTGCACGAAGGGCGGGTTTACCGCGTTGTAGACCACACCGGCGCCTCGGCAGACCTCCTGCATGCGGCGGGCGTCCGTGGCATCTGCAGCCATCACTTCCACGCCCGGGGGCAGCGCCATCCGGCCACTGCGGTTCACCGCACGCACGCGGCGGCCGCGTCCCACGAGCTCGCGCACCAGGGCGCGACCGGTACCGCCGCTGGCGCCGACCACCACGTGCACCTTGTCGGCGTCAGCCATTCCCGCCTCCTGCGGGGAACGGCCGCCCTTCCGGGCTCGAAGCACCGGTCCGGCCAGTGCGACACATGTGAGCCATGACCCCTCCGTAGATACGTTCCCGTGTCGTATGGGCGGCAGAGTGGCCCTGTGCGCGAGGGAACGCAACCGTTTCTTGTACGCTGGATGCCATGGTGAGCGCACCGCTCGGCAGGGCCGCGGGCGAGGCGACACCGCCCGCTGTCAGGCGGCGTCGGGGAGAGGTCCTCGAGGCGGCGATCAAGGCCTCCGTGCTCGACATCGTCATCGATCAGGGTGTCGGCGGCGTCACCATGGAGTCGGTCGCCGCCAGGGCGGGAACCAGCAAGTCGGTTCTCTACCGGCGCTGGGACGGCCGGGCAGCCCTGCTGCGCGACACCCTCGTCCCGCTGGCGATGTCGGCCATCCCGCACACGGACACCGGCAGCTACCGCGGTGACATGTTGGCCATCCTGCACGGCTGGGCCGACTTCTTCGCAAGCCCCGTGGGGGTCATCGGCCCGGCCATCGTCGGCGCCATGCCACATGATCCCGAGCTCGCCGAGGCGTTTCGCGAGGGAGTGATCGGTTGGCGGAAGAAGGCCATGGCCGAGACGCTCCAGCGAGGAATCGCGCGCGGGGAGGTGCGCTCCGACGTCCAGTTCGACATCGCGCGCGAACTCGGTCAAGCCGTGCTCTGGCACCGCTTCCTCGTGACGGGCGACCCGGTCACCCCCCACCTGATCGAACACGTCGTGGACGCCATTCTGCTGCCCTACGTCACACCGCCGCCGCCCTCGCCGTGAGTGTGGGGTCGGCCCGGCTCAGCACTTCTCGGACGACGACGGGGTGGACGAGGCGGACGATCGCCGAGTAGTGGCGGCCGCGCCCGCTGTTCGCCCGGACGGCGGTGGTTGGCCTGACTCGGCCGGTAGGTGACGGAGGGACATGCAGATGTCCGGGTGGTGTTCGTGGACGCCCTCCAGGATCTCGTCGTCGGTTCGTCCGAGGTCGCCTTCGCACTGGCGTGAGCCGGCGATTCGCGTCCGAGGGCGACCCGCTGCATGCGCGTGCGGCTACGACGGTCTGGCCGGCCATGTCGGGCAGACGGGCCGCTCGGGTCTGAACCCCCGAGGAAAGACGTCCTTCACCACCTCCGTGCGCGCGGGTTCACCGGCAACCCTCAGGAGCAGCGGCGTGAGGTGACCGGCCGTGGGCGCTCCACGACAATGGCCACCGCCCCTGCCAAGGAGCCGTGGAGGGTCGGGAGGCCCGAAGTTCGGACCGCGGGGACTGCTCCAGGCTCCGTTGACTCGCGGAGATGCCTCACGACTCGGTTGCCTGGGCGGCTCGGAGAGGTGCGGGCCTGCAGGTCGATGTGGTTCCTCCAGGCATCGAGGGGACGTGCCGACGTCGAAAGCAGGAGAACCCCACCGGTCCGACGACCGTGGGGTTCAACTCGGTGTCCGAGGGGCGAGACGCTACATACGCACACGCTTCCCGCCCTGACGAGATGACCTCGGGTCACCCCTGCTCGTGGTCTGCTTCTTCCGCGAACTCTCGGAAGGCCGCAAATGCGCGCGGGCCGTACACGGTGCCAGGTCCGCCGTTCATCGCGATGGCGACGCCTAGGGCTTCGGCAACCTCAGACTCGGAGGCGCCGGTGCGGACGGCCCCACGAGCGTGCGACGCGATGCACCCGTCGCACTCCTTGCTGACCGCGATGGCGAGCGCGATCAGTTCCTTCGTCTTCTCATCCAGTGCGCCGGCGGCGTATGCGGCGGCATGCAGCTGGCGGTATCCGTCATAGACCCCGGGGATCGCGCGACGCAGCGCGCGGGCCGGTTCGCGGAGTTCGTCCTGGACGGCGTGGCCGTGACCCATGACGTGATGGTGGCAGTTGCCGTACCGCAGTGCGCGGTGGCCCGGACGCTCGGTCCACCGGCGTCCAGGCCGACTCTGCTGCGCAACGTGCCACTCGGGGGCCCTTCGCCATGTCGGTGGCGCGGGCGGCCTCGACGACTGCTTGACGACGGCCTCGCCGAGGGCGTCTTCGCCACCCTGGGCACCAGCGCCTCCACCCGAGGCAGCGCAGCGGCTGCTGACCGGGAGGCGTCGACGACCGAACGAGGACGTCGAGAGCAGGTAAGCACAACCGGGGAGCGGCAGACGCACATCCGGCCCCGCCCAACGTGGCCGCGGCCACCTGTGGCGAATCGGGTTCAATGCGCCGGGCGGACCGGACGATGCAGCTTCCGAGGGTCAACGCGCATCGGGACGGGACCGGATCGACCCTGGTGCTCCTTCCGGGCCTCGCCAGTCTCATCGGCGAGTTCGGCACGGTGCTGCCGACGCTGGCCCGCCGGTACGAGGTGTTGACGCTCGACCTCCCCGGCCAGGGGGATCCGCCGCGCTACCCGCGCCCCTGCGGCCGACGCTGATCGGCAGGTCCGCCCGCTGCACCTCCATCCGCAGCGTTTCGGCGAATCCGTCGATGCCGTGCTTGGACGGGCTGTAGGCGGTCTGCAGCGGCGCGCCCCGCTTGGCCCCGATCGAGGAGATGTGGATGAGGGCTCCGCTCTTCCCCTTCAGGTGCGGGAGAGCGGCCATGGCGCCGTGAACCTGGCCCATGAGGTTCACGTCGATGACGCGCTGGAACTCCTCCGGTGTCGTCTCGTCGAACGGGGCGACCAGCAGGACCCCGGCGGCGTGCACCCAGGTGTCAAGTCCGCCGTACTCGGTCACCGCGCGCTGGGCCACGTCGCATCTGGGCGGGGTCGGTCACATCGGCCATCTGGGCCACAGCGTCTCCGCCGTGGGCCCGGACCTGTTCGACGAGCGACCGCAAGCCGGCCTCTCCTCGGGCGGCAACGACGACCTTCGCCCCGTTCGCGGCGAACCGGGCGGCGGTGGCGCGACCGATCCCGCTCGATGCGCCCATCACGACGACAACCTGGTCCCGTATCGGCTTCAACACTGGCTGCGGCATGACCCACCCCTAACCGCTGGCCCGCTTCCGATGGGCAAGTCGCGCGGATCTGGCACGGCCGACAGTGGACAGACGACGCGGCACGTCGGCTCCCGGGAGAAGCGCACCGCATCGGGAGTCCATGACGGTTGGTCAGCGCGTGAGCGAGGCTGGACTTCGGCCCGTCACGCCGCCGAAGACCCTCGGCAGCGTCCGGGGCGGAGCCCGTGCCCGTACTCGCGGAGCTACCGGAAATGACGCCTGAGGGGCCGCGGTGCTCCGGACAAGCCCCGCAACGGTGAGTCCGGCGAGCGCCATTGCCTCCGGCGGGTGACTGCGGTCGGTCCGCGGCCCGAGGGATCACGTGGGAGCCGGGACTCCGGCGCCGCACGACAGCCGCCCGGCAGGCGGTGGCGCCCGGAGATCACGAGCAGGATGGCCCCATGTCCGATGCTTCGCGCCCGTTCTACGTCGCCCTCGGCGACTCGATCTCCATCGACGACTACGCGGGCGGCCCCGGTCGGGGAGGGGCCAGCCTCCTCTTCCGCAACCGCGACGACGACTTCCCCGACTGGCGCGGCCGCGACCTCCTCACGGTCGACCCCGAGACCGGCTTCCTGCTGTTGGCCACGGATGGCGCGACCACCCGGACCCTGCTGCACGTGCAGCTCCCTCGCCTCGGGGCGTTGCCGGACCGACCCACGGTGGTCACCCTCACGATCGGGGGCAACGACCTGCTGTCGGTGTACGGGGACAGCGCCGGCGCTCAGCAGGTCATCGCGCGCGTGGAGGCGGCCGTCGACGGAGCGCTGTCCCAACTCACCAGTCTCGTGGCGCCCGGCGGTCGGATCGCCGTCGGGACCGTCTACGACCCGAGCGACGGCACGGGGGACGCCGTCAGGCTGGGGCTGCCGCCGTGGCCGGATGCGGTCGCGGTGATCGACCAGCTCAACCAGGCGCTGCGCGGCGTCGCCGGGCGGCACGGTGCTGCGGTGGCCGACATCGGGGGGATCTTCCATGGTCACGGGCTTCGGGCCGGTGATCCTGCGCGGACCGAGGCGCGACCGGGGGAGCGGGACCTGTGGTTCAGCCGCCTCATCGAGCCGAACGCCTGGGGAGCCGGCGGCGTCCGGGCGGCATTCTGGACGGCGTTGGACGTGTGACACGGACCATCCACCGGTAACGGTGGGAGGGGCGGTGGCTCGTGCGTTGCGCCGCCGTGGAAGGGTTCCGAATCCGCGGTCCCCGCGGGGGACCCCAGCAGAGCCCCGCCTCGCAACGCTGGCCGCCGTGCAGCCATGGGAAAAAGGAGAACCCCACGGGCACGAATACCGTGGGGGTTCAACTCGGTGTCCGAGGGGGGAGTTGGACACCGGCAAGTGGGAGCCGTCCCACCTGCTGCCTCCGGGGTGGGGGAGGAGCGCGGTGTGCGCGGCTTCGTGGGCATGGTCGGAACGTAGCGCGCCGGTCGGACGACACCGGGATCGTCATCCCGGAGGGCCTTGTCCGGCCCGGCGGATTCCCCTTGCACCGGATCGTCCCCTGACCAGTACGTGCATCAATGAAGCGGTAGCGCCCGTTGGCGGACGGAATCTCTGATCCATCTTCGCCGCACGCTAGATCGGCACGGGTGAACGCGGGCAGCGGGAGGCCGATGTCGCCGTGCAGCGACGAACTCTACGGTGGTGACTGGCTCGATGCTGACTCCCGGGGATGTCGTCGAGCGGCGCTCATGGCGATGCCTTCCCCCATGGTGGAGCGAGGTCCCCCTGCGGAGGACCAGGGGCGTAGCCGAGAGCCGTGTGGCGTGGCGGTGCTGACCGGGATCAGTCGGTCGCGCCTGCGGCCTGGCCGACGGTCGACCCGCTGGATCCGCGCTGACGCCATGCGGCGACGCTGCGCGTCGCCCAGGTCGCACGGGTGATGCACTCGGCGGTGAGCCGGCGCAGCGCGGCTCCGGCGGCGTGGCCGCCGACCTGCACGGTCACCGTGTGGATGCCGCGCACGCCGTTCGGAAACGGCGTGGCGATGCCCTCCTCCTGCCATCCACCGCTGGTCGTGCGGCAGCGGACCCTCAGCTGGTGTCGGCCCGGGGTTGCGGCCCAGGTGGCCGTCCAGGGCCGCCAGGCGTCCGGACCGAGGTCGACGCCGAGGGCGGCGTCGGTCCACGGGCCGCCGTCGACCTGCACCTGTACGCGGTCCACGCCGACGGGGGGTGCCCAGGCGTAGCCGCGAAGGGTGACCTGGCCGGGCGCGACGCGCCCGTGTGAGCCGGGTGCGTCGATGCGGGACGCGGGGTGGACCGGGTAGGTGCCGTCGGCCCAGCCGCGGGAGCCCCAGTAGGAGAGCGGCGGGGTGGCGCTGACGGTGAGGCGTCGGAGCCACTTGATGCTGCCGTCCTGGCCGTGCCGGCCGGAGACGAGCAGCCGGGCGGGGCTGCCGTGCTCGCGGGGCAGCGGCTGTCCGGCCATGCCGACCGCGAGGAAGCCGTGCCGGCGGGCCACGTCCAGCGGCAGCACGTTGGTGTAGCCGTCGACGGCCTCCGCGACGAGCCATCCGTCGTCGTCAATCACGCCGGCCCGTTCGAGCAGGTCGGCCAGGCTGATGCCGGTCCAGCGGGCGCAGCCCATCCGGGTGCCGCCGACCGGGTTGTGCACGCAGACCATCAGCAGGTCGCGCTCCTCCAGCGGCAGGGCCAGCACCTCGGGAAGAGTGAGCGACAGCGGTCGCTCCGCCTCTCCGTCCACGTCGAGCCGCCAGGCGCCGACGTCGGTGCGCGGCTCGGGCACCGTCACGTCGATGACGACCAGGTCTCCGGGTTCGGCCAGCAGAGGGGCGACGCCACGGTGTGCTGCGGTGTCGGCAGCGGGGACCGGCGGCAGCGGCCGGGCGGGCGCGGGTAGCCGCACCTGGTCGCGCAGCACGGCAGCGGCGCGGCGGCGGGCCCGCCCGTCGGTGGCCACCACCGCTCCGGTGGCGGCTGCCGCGGCAGCC
>NZ_JBJHAD010000021.1:0-64810 GCF_054050875.1 Blastococcus sp. SYSU DS0541
ACGGGCATTAGCGTGGGACAACGAGACCTCCGGGCGGTTGGTGAGGCGTCAGCACCCACACCTTCGCTCGGAGGTCTCCTGCTTGATCAGTTAGGCGGCGCCGTCAACAACGCCCGTGGTCATTACACCTAGAGCCGGTCGCGCTTCTGGCGGGCGCTGTAGTCGCGCATACGCTGCGGGTAGCCGGTCACCTGGGCGTCGTACACCGGGATCGACAGCTCCTGGGACAGCCGGCGGGCCACGTCGGGGCCGCCGATGCGCCGCCGGGTCCACTCCCCGTCGGCCGCGACGAGCACGATGGTCGCCTCGGTGACCGCCGTCCGCGGCTCCACGAAACCCTCGACGCCCCGCCGGCTGGCCACGAACTCCTCCAGGTGCCGCAGGTCGCCCCGCTGTGACGCGCGGTCGAGCGTCGGGCGGCCGGCGCCCCCCGCAGGACCCCGTCGTCCGCGCCACCGGTCGAACAACCCCATGCACCTTCTCCGTCCTCCCGGGGTCGCGTGATCACCGCGACGCTCGCGAGGGCAACGGTGGTCCGGGCCAGGTCGTTCCCGGAGTGGCAGGATGTGCAGCAGCCCCCGCCCGCTCGAGCGGGGACGCCGCCCGTCGCATTCGAGGAGCATCCGTGAGCGCACCCACCTCCCCCGCCGACCTGGTCATCCTCGGCGGTGGCTCGGGCGGATACGCCGCCGCGTTCCGCGCCTCGGAGCTTGGCCTGAACGTCGTCCTCATCGAGAAGGACAAGGTCGGCGGCACCTGCCTGCACCGCGGGTGCATCCCGACCAAGGCCCTGCTCCACGCCGGCGAGGTCGCCGACCTGGCCCGTGAGGGCGAGCAGTTCGGCGTCAAGACGTCGCTGGCGGGCATCGACATGGACGGCGTCAACAGCTACAAGGACGGCGTCATCTCCAAGCTTTACAAGGGGCTGCAGGGCCTGGTGAAGGCCCGCAAGATCACCTACGTGGAGGGCGAGGGCCGGCTCACCTCGCCGACCACCGTCGAGGTGAACGGTGAGACCTACGAGGGCAAGCACGTGCTGCTGGCCACCGGCTCCTACCCCCGCTCGCTGCCGGGCCTGGAGATCGACGGCACGAAGGTCATCACCAGCGACCACGCGCTCAACCTCGACCGCGTCCCCAGCTCCGCGATCATCCTGGGCGGCGGTGTCATCGGCTGCGAGTTCGCCAGTGCCTGGAAGTCCTTCGGCGTCGACGTCACGATCGTCGAGGCCCTGCCCCACCTGGTGCCGCTGGAGGACGAGGCCGCCTCGAAGCTGCTGGAGCGCGCGTTCCGCCGCCGGAAGATCGCCTTCGAGCTGGGCAGCCGCTTCTCCGGCGTGCAGTCCACCGAGAACGGCGTCAAGGTCTCGCTGGAGAACGGCAAGGAGATCGAGGCCGAGCTGCTGCTGGTCGCCGTCGGCCGCGGGCCGGTCAGCTCCGGCATCGGCTACGAGGAGGTGGGCGTCGCCATGGAGCGCGGCTACGTCCTCGTCGACGAGTACATGCAGACCAACATCCCGACCGTCTCGGCCGTCGGCGACCTGGTGCCCACCCTGCAGCTGGCGCACGTCGGCTTCGGCGAGGGCATCCTCGTCGCCGAGCGGGTCGCCGGGCTCGAGCCCGCGCCGATCGACTACGCCGGCGTCCCGCGCATCACCTACTCCGACCCCGAGGTCGCCTCGGTGGGCCTCACCGAGGCCCAGGCCAAGGAGCGCTACGGCGAGGTCAAGACGCTCACCTACGACCTCGCGGGCAACGGCCGCAGCCAGATCCTGAAGACGACGGGCGCGGTCAAGCTCGTGCAGGCGCCGGACGGGCCGGTCGTGGGCATCCACATGGTCGGCAGCCGCGTCGGCGAGCTCATCGCCGAGGCCCAGCTGATCTACAACTGGGAGGCCGAGGCCGACGACGTCGCCAGCCTCATCCACCCGCACCCGACGCAGAGCGAGGCGCTCGGCGAGGCCCACCTGGCCCTCGCCGGCAAGCCCCTGCACGTGCACGGCTGATCCCCGCTCTACCCCCACCCACCCAGCGCCAGAAGGAGCACCGCCCCGATGCCGACCTCCGTCACCATGCCCGCCCTGGGCGAGAGCGTCACCGAGGGCACGGTCACCCGCTGGCTCAAGCAGGAGGGGGACCAGGTCGAGGTCGACGAGCCCCTCCTCGAGGTGTCGACCGACAAGGTCGACACCGAGATCCCCTCCCCGGCCGCCGGTGTGCTCACCAAGATCCTCGTGGCCGAGGACGAGACGGTCGACGTCGGCGCGGAGCTCGCGGTGATCGGTGGTGGCGACGGGGACGAGGGCGCGGGCAGCCCCCCGGCCTCGGCGGAGGACGCGGACACCAGCCCGCAGACCCCCGACCAGCAGGTCGAGGACGCCGGCACCGAACCGGAGCAGCCCGCCGCCGAGCCCGAGCCGCAGGAGGCGCAGACCTCGGAGTCCGGCTCGGGGGGCGGCTCCGGCGGTGGCGACGGGACGCCGGTCACCATGCCGGCCCTGGGCGAGAGCGTCACCGAGGGCACGGTCACCCGCTGGCTCAAGGCCGTCGGCGACGAGGTGACCGCGGACGAGCCGCTGCTCGAGGTCTCCACCGACAAGGTCGACACCGAGATCCCCTCCCCCGTCAGCGGCACGCTGCTGGAGATCACGGTCGGGGAGGACGAGACCGTCGACGTCGGCGCGCAGCTCGCGGTGATCGGCAGCGGCGCGTCCGGCGGCGGCAGCGCCGCCCCGCAGCAGGAGGCCCCCGAGCAGGAGGCGCCCGAGCAGGAGGCCCCGAAGCAGGCGGCGCCGGCGGAGCCCGAGCCGCAGGCAGCCCCCAAGGCCAAGCAGGCCGACCCGGCCAGCGAGCAGCCCGGCGGCGACTACGGCGCGAGCGGCGCCCTGCCGTCGGACTCGCCGACCTCCGCCCCCGCCCCCCAGGTGGCCCCGCAGGCACCGGCCCCGTCGGGCGACGGCGGTGGTGGGCAGTACGTGACCCCGCTGGTGCGCCGCCTGGCCGCCGAGCACGGCGTCGACCTGAACGCGGTGTCCGGCACCGGCGTGGGTGGTCGGATCCGCAAGCAGGACGTCCTCGCGGCAGCCGAGAAGCCCGCCCCGGCGGCTCCCGCGCAGCCCGCGGCGTCGGCGCCGTCCGGCGGCGCGCGCACCCCGTCCCCGGCCGCGACCCCGGACACCTCCGTCCGCGGCCGCACCGAGAAGCTCTCCCGCCTGCGCGGCGTGATCGCCCGCCGCATGGTGGAGTCGCTGCAGGTCAGCGCCCAGCTGACCACGGTCGTCGAGGCCGACGTCACCCGCATCGCGCAGCTGCGCCAGCAGGCGAAGAAGGACTTCGAGGCCCGCGAGGGCGTCAAGCTCTCGTTCCTGCCGTTCTTCGCCAAGGCAGCGGTCGAGGCGCTCAAGCAGCACCCGTCGGTGAACTCCTCGATCGACCTCGAGGCCGGCACCGTCACCTACCACGACAGCGAGAACCTCGGCGTCGCCGTCGACACCGAGCGCGGGCTGCTCGTGCCGGTGATCCACGAGGCGGGCGACCTCAGCCTCGGCGGGATCGCGCGCAAGATCAGCGACCTGGCCGAGCGCACCCGCACCAACAAGGTGACGCCGGACGAGCTCGGTGGTGGGACGTTCACGCTGACCAACACCGGCAGCCGCGGCGCCCTCTTCGACACCCCGATCATCAACCAGCCGCAGGTGGCGATCCTGGGCACCGGCTCGGTCGTGAAGCGGCCGGTCGTGGTGCAGGACGCCGAGCTGGGCGAGGTCATCGCGGTGCGGTCGATGGTCTACCTCGCGCTGACCTACGACCACCGGATCGTCGACGGCGCCGACGCCGCCCGCTTCCTCACCACGGTGCGCGAGCGCCTGGAGGCCGGTCAGTTCCACGGCGAGCTCGGCCTCGGCTGAGGGAGCCCGGCCACCCACCGCTCGCCGGCTCGCGGCGGGTCCCCTGCACGGGGGCCCGCCGCTGCCCGCACCCACCAGGAGGGTCCGTGAAGGTCGCCGTCTCCGGCGCGTCCGGGATGATCGGCAGCGCCCTGCTGCCCGTGCTGCGAGCGGACGGCCACGAGGTGGTCCAGCTGGTGCGCCGCACCCCTCGGACCGCCGACGAGCACCGCTGGGACCCGCAGCACCGGCGCATCGACCCCGGCGTCCTCCGCGACGTCGACGCGGTCGTCAACCTCTCCGGCGTGGGGGTGGGTGACCGGCGCTGGAGCGAGCGGCACAAGCAGGCGGTGCTCAGCAGCCGGGTGGACAGCACCGCCACGCTGAGCGAGGCGCTGGCCGAGGCCGCCACCGCCGACCCCGACCGGCCCCGGGCGCTCCTGAACGGATCCGCGGTCGGCTGGTACGGCGACACCGGCGACCGCGTGGTCGACGAGTCCGACCCGCCCGGCGACGACTTCCTGGCCCGCGTCTGCGTGGCCTGGGAGGGAGCGACCGCCCCCGCCGCCGACGCCGGGGTGCGCGTGACCACCCTCCGCACCGGCCTGGTGCTCGGCCGAGGCGGCCTCCTCGCGCGGATGCTGCCGATCTTCCGCGCCGGCCTGGGCGGGCGGCTGGGCTCCGGGCGGCAGTACGTCCCCTGGATCAGCCAGGCCGACGAGGTCGCCGCCATCCTCTTCCTGCTCACCCACCCGGTCGCCGGCCCGGTGAACCTCTGCGGCCCGGAGCCCGTCACCAATGCGGAGTTCACCGCGGCGCTGGGCCGGGTGCTGCACCGGCCCACGGCGCTGCCGGTGCCCGGCCCGGCGCTGTGGGTGGTGCTCGGCGAGTTCGCCCAGGTCGGCGTCCTGGCCGGCCAGCGGGCGGTGCCCCGCGCGCTCACCGAGGCCGGGTTCCGGTTCACCCACACGGACGTCGACGCCGCGGTGCGGGCCGCGGTGGCCCGGGACTGAGCCTCCGCCGCCGAGGTCAGGCCACGCGCTCCGCGCGGTCGATCCGCCAGCCCTCCGGTGTGCGGACGAGGACCATCCGCACCTGGGCCTCGCCCCGGCCGGCGACCGTCCGCCCCGCCGGGCCACCCGGGTCGTCGGCGGACACCACGCGGTAGCCCGGCCAGCGGTCGGTGAGCAGCAACTCGGCCCGGTCGGCCGACGCCTCGACGACGGCGACGTCCACCACCTCCGGGGCGAACCCGCTGAGCGCCTCCTCCGCACCGGCCAGGCCACGCGCGTACTCCTGGTCCGCCGCCAGGAGAGGGCTGCCCGGCAGGTGGACGGACTGCAGCCGGTCCGGCGCACCGCTGAGCCCCTCGGCACGCCGGGCGTAGAGCTCGGCCACCAGCGCCCGCCACCCCTCCGGGGACGTGGGCGCCGCGGCCCCACCGGCCGACGGGGCCGGGAGGACGGACGCCACTCCCGGAGGCGAGGTCGGCGTCGCGGTCGGAGCCGGGGTGCGGGACCCGGCCGGCGTCCCGGCGGCGGTGGAGCCCGGCGCCTCGGCGCCACCCCAGCGCGCGCCCAGCCAGGCGGTGACCGCGAGCGCCGCCACCACCAGCGCGGTGACGAGCAGCCCGCGGGCCACGCGAGCCGAGCCGGCCGCCGCACGCACCGACCACCGCCGCCGCGCCGGCGGCACCACCTCCGCCGGGCCGGGTCCAGGGCGTCGCCCCGGCACCACGTGCGTCAGGGCGGCCGACCCGTCCGGGCGGCCGTGGCCGCCCGGGGAGGCGGTGCTCAGCGCCACGGGCTCCGCTCGGCAGGCGTGCCGCAGGTCGAGGGCGAACTCCGCCGCGGTGCCGCGCTCGTGCGGGTCGGCCGCCAGCCCGCGGGCGATCACCTCGACCAGCCGCGGCGGCGCGCCCGGGGCGAGCTCCGCCAGATCGGGGAGGTGACCGGCGGCGGCCACCGCGAGCGTGCCGGTGGGGGTGGCGGCGTTCCACGGGGCGATGGCGGTCAGGGCGTGGAACGCGGCGGCGGCGACGCCGAAGACGTCCGAGGCGGGACCGGGGGCGCCACCCCGGGCCACCGCCGGGTCGACGTAGGCCGGGGTCACCTCCGCCGCCGCCGTCTCGCCCAGCACCCGGGCCACCCCGAGGTCGGTGAGCACCGGCCGCCCCTCGGCGGTGAAGACGATGTTCCCCGGAGCGAGGTCCCCGTGCACCACGCCGTGGTCGTGGGCGTGCGCCAGGGCCGCGGCGACCGGCGCGATCGCGGTGACGACCTCGCCGGGGCGCAGCCGGCCACGTCGGGCCAGCAGCGCGGCGAGGCTCCCGCCGGGCAGCAGCTCGAGCACCAGCGCCACCCGGGCGACCCCGCCCCGGCGCGGCTGGTGCACCACCTCGATCAGCCGGACCAGGTGCGGGTGGTCGAGCTCGCCCAGGAGCGCCGCCTCGCGCGCCTGACGGGCAGGGTCCCCGGCGACGAGCACCTTCACCGCCACCGGGTCGCCGCCCTCGCGCGGGACCGCCTGCCAGACCTCCCCCGACGCACCGCGGCCCAGCAGGGCCTGCAGGACGTAGCCCGGCACGGCCGGGGGCGGCGGTGAGCCCGGCGCGGCGGGCGGGGGGACGGGGATCGGCACGAGGGAGCACGCTAGGGGCACCCGGCCCGCCGGCGCTCCCGTCGTCCACAGGCCTGGGCCACGCGGACCTCCGGTGCCCGCTACCGTCGGGCGGTGTCCACGTCGCCACGGGCCGAGGTCCTCGTCGTCGGAGCCGGCCTGGCCGGGCTCTCCGCCGCCACCCGGCTGGCCGCCGCCGGTCTGGACGTGCACGTCCTGGAGGCCGGGGGCCACACCGGCGGGCGGCTCGCGACCGAGCGCATCGACGGCTTCCTGGTCGACCGCGGCTTCCAGGTGTTCAACACCGGCTACCCGCGCGCGGCCGACCTCGATCTCGCCGCCCTGGATCTCGGGTGGTTCGAGCGTGGCGCGGTCATCCGCGTCGACGGGCGGGCGCACCGGGTGGTCGACCCCCGCCGGCAGCCGACCGCCGTCGTCGGCACGGCTGTGGCACCGCTGGGCTCGGTCCGTGAGAAGGCGGCCCTGGTCGCCTACTCCCTGCGCGCCGGCTACTCCCCCGTCGACCGCCTGCTCCGCGCCCCGGAGACCACGGCGGAGGCGGCGCTGCGCGCGGCCGGCGTGGGCGACGCGGCGCTGGACCGCTTCCTCCGCCCGTTCCTCGCCGGTGTGCTGCTGGAGCATGAGCTCGCCACCTCCAGCCGATACCTCGGCCTGTTGTGGCGCAGCTTCGTCCGGGGGGCGACCGGCCTGCCCGCCGCGGGCATGCAGGCGGTCGGCGAGCAGCTGGCCGGGCGTCTGGACGCCGGGCGGGTGCACCTGCACACCGCGGTGCGGTCGGTCTCCCCCGGATCCGCGGCCACCGACGAGGGAACCTGGTCGGCCGACGCCGTCGTCGTCGCCACCGACCCGGCGACGGCGTCGCGGCTGCTGCCCGGCGTCGAGGCGGACGCGCCCCGGGAGGTGACCACCCACCTGCACGTGCTGCCCGGCTCGCCGTGGCCCACGCCGCTGATCGTCCTGGGGCAGCCGCGCGGCCGGCTGGTCAACACCGCCGTGGTCTCCGACGCCCAGCCCCGCTACAGCCCGGACGGCCGCGCACTGGTGGCCAGCTCCACCCTCGACCGCACCCGGGAGGAGGAGGTGCGCGGCGAGATCGCCGCCGCGCACGGCGTCGCCCGCTCGGACCTCGAGCACCTGACGTCGGTCACCGTGCCGGGTGCCCAGCCGGCCGCGCTCCCGCCCCTGCAGCTGCGCCGGCCCGTCGACCTCGGCAACGGGCTGTTCGTGTGCGGGGACCACCGGGACACCCCGTCCATCCAGGGCGCGATGGCCAGCGGCGCCCGGGCGGCCCGCGCCGTGCTCCGCCGCCTGCGCCCGGCCGGAACGGGAGGAGCCGCCTGATGCCCGCGACCGCGCCGACGATCCTCGCCACCAGCATGGGTTTCGCCCCGCGCGGCCGCGGCCCCGCCGACTGGCGGCCCGGACCGGTGTTCGACCTCGCCGTCGAGCTCGCCGGCGCCCCCGAGCGCCCGAGGCTCTGCTACCTGGGCACCGCCACCGGCGACGACCCGGCCCGCGTCGCCGCCGTCTACGGCGCCTTCGCCGGCAGCCGGGTCCAGGCCAGCCACCTCAGCCTCTTCCCGATGCCCACGGTGCCCGACCTGCGGGCGCACCTGCTCGCGCAGGACGTCGTGTGGGTCGGGGGCGGGAGCGTCGCCAACCTGCTGGCCGTCTGGCGGGTGCACGGGCTGGACGAGGTTCTCCGCGAGGCGTGGGAGGCCGGCGTCGTGCTCTCCGGCGTCTCGGCGGGATCGCTCTGCTGGCACGTGGGCGGCACCACCGACTCCTACGGCCCCGATCTCCGGCCGGTCACGAACGGGCTCGGGTTGATCCCGACCAGCAACGGCGTGCACCACGACTCCGAGGCGCAGCGGCGCCCGCTGTACCACCGGCTGGTCGCCGACGGCACGCTCCCCGGTGGGCACGCCACCGACGACGGCGCCGGGCTGGTCTACCGGGGCACCGCGCTGGTGGAGGCGGTCAGCGACCGCCCCGGCGCCGCCGCCTACCGGGTGGAGCGCGGCCCCGACGGCACCGCGGTCGAGACCCGCCTCGAGCCGCGCCGCCTGGCGTGACCGGCCCCGTCCAGGGGCTCGTCGCGAGCGCGCGAGCGATGAGGAGGACGGGGTCCTTTCTATAGGCTGGCGGCCGTGAGCGAGCTGCGGATCATCCGGGCGGGCACCGTTCCCTACGAGGAGGCGTGGGCGCAGCAGCGCGAGCTGCACGCCCGGCGGGTCGCCGGCGAGGCTCCCGACACGCTCCTCCTGCTCGAGCACCCGCCGGTCTACACCGCCGGCAAGCGCACCGAGCCCCACGAGCGACCGTTCGACGGCACGCCGGTCATCGACGTCGACCGCGGCGGGAAGATCACCTGGCACGGGCCCGGCCAGCTGGTCGGCTACCCGATCGTCGCGCTGGCCGACCCGGTCGACGTGGTCGCCTACGTCCGGCGGCTGGAGGGCGCGCTGATCGAGGTGTGCGCCGGGTTCGGGCTGGAGACGGTCCGCGTGGAGGGCCGCAGCGGCGTCTGGGTGGCGGCGGACGGGGCTCGCCCCGAGCGCAAGGTGGCGGCGATCGGCGTCCGCGTCGCCCGCGGCGTGACGATGCACGGCTTCGCCCTCAACTGCGACCCCGACATGACCGCGTTCGCCAACATGATCCCGTGCGGCATCCCCGATGCGGGGGTCACCTCGCTGTCGGCCGAACTGGGCCGAGACGTCACGACGGCCGAGGCGATCGCGCCGGTCGAGGAGGCGATGCGCGCCGTCCTCACCATCGGCGCGACGACGACCGCGGCACGCTAGCCCGTCCGCCGGAACCGCGCCCGCGGGAAATCTCAGCGCTAAGGTAGTCCTCCCGCCGGGAGGAGAACCGAGATGCCCAGGATCGAGCCGTTGCCGCGCGAGTCGCTGCCGGAGTACGAGGAGACCTTCCGTGCCGTGGAGGCCGCGCTGGGGGTCCTGCCCAACAGCACGCTGACCATGGCCCGGCGGCCCGACATCATGGAGGCGTTCGCCCGCCTCAATGCGGTGGTCATGGCCGAGGGCACGGTCGGAGGCGTGCTCAAGCAGTTGGTCGCGACCGTCGTCTCCGGTGCCGCCGGCTGCGCGTACTGCCAGGCACACACCTCGCACGTGGCGGAGCAGCGGGGTGCCGACGCGGAGAAGCTGGCCGCGGTCTGGGACTTCGAGGCCAGCCCGCTCTTCACCGACGCCGAGCGGGCCGCCCTGCGCGTTGCCCGTGGCGCGGGCCTGACGCCGAACGCCGTGACCGACCAGGAGATGACCGACCTGCGCCGGCACTTCGACGACGACCAGATCGTCGAGATCGTCGCGGTCATCGCCAACTTCGGCTTCCTCAACCGGTGGAACGACACCATGGCCACGCAGCTGGAGCGCTCGCCGCTGGCCTGGGCCACCGACCGCCTGCAGGACGCGGGGTGGGAGGCCGGCAAGCACGCCGGCTCCTGAGGACCCCGCCGGGCTGAGGTGCTGCCGCACCTCGGCCCGGCGCGGGTCCTCAGCCCAGCACGAAGTTGACCAGCCGGCCCGGGACGGCGACGACGCGGCGGATCGTCGCCCCGTCCAGGTAGCCGGCGATCTTCTCGTCCGCCCGCGCGGCCGCCTCGAGCGCGGCGGCGTCGGCGTCCGCGGGCACCGACACCTGCGACCGCACCCTGCCGTTGACCTGGACGGCGACCTGCACCGTGTCCTCGACCAGCCACCGCTCGTCGGCCACCGGGAAGGGCGTCCACGCCGAGGACGAGTCGTGGCCCAGCCGCGACCACAGCTCCTCGGCCAGGTGCGGCGCCAGCGGGGCCACCATCAGCACCAGCGGCTCGGCGACCGAGCGCGGCACCGGCCGGTCGGCCCCGAAGGCCTGCGTGAGGTGGTTGGTCAGCTCGGTGATGCGGGCGATGGCGATGTTGAACCGCAGCGTGGCGTAGCCGTCGCGGACGCCGTCGATCGCCCGGTGCAGCGCCCGCAGCGTCTCCTCGGCCGGCTCGACGTCGGCGGCCCGGACCGCGCCGGTCCCCTCGTCGACGACGACCCGCCAGATGCGCTGCAGCAGGCGCTGGGAACCGACGACCGCTTTGGTCTCCCACGGCCGCGACTGCTCCAGCGGGCCGGTGGACATCTCGTAGACCCGGAAGGTGTCGGCGCCGTAGGCGCCGATCATCTCGTCCGGCGTCACCATGTTCTTGAGGCTCTTGCCGATCTTCCCGTACTCGCGGTTGACCGGCTTGCCCTCGTAGAAGAACCGCCCGTCCTTCTCCTCGACGTCGGCCGCGGGTACGTAGAAACCCCGCTCGTCGGTGTAGGCGTAGGCCGAGATGTAGCCCTGGTTGACCAGCCGCCGGAACGGCTCCTCGCTGGAGACGTGGCCCAGGTCGAACAGGACCTTGTGCCAGAAGCGGGCGTACAGCAGGTGCAGCACGGCGTGCTCGACCCCGCCGACGTAGAGGTCCACGCCGCCGGTGTCGCCCGCGCCGCGCGGACCCATCCAGTACCGCTCCAGCTCCGGGTCGACCATGCGCTCGTCGTCGCCCGGGTCCAGGTACCGCAGGTAGTACCAGCAGGAGCCCGCCCAGTTGGGCATCGTGTTGGTCTCGCGGCGGTACTTCTTCAGGCCGTCGCCCAGGTCCAGCTCGACCGTCGTCCACTCCGTGGCCCGCGACAGCGGCGGCTCGGGCGCGGAGTCGGCGTCGTCGTCGTCGAACGTCTTGGGCGAGTAGTCGTCGACCTCGGGCAGCAGCACGGGCAGCATCGACTCGGGAACCGCGACCGGGCGGTCGTCCTCGTCGTAGAGGATCGGGAACGGCTCGCCCCAGTAGCGCTGCCGGCTGAACAGCCAGTCGCGCAGCTTGTAGGTGGTGGTCGCCTCGCCGGAGCCCTTCTCCACCAGCCACGCGGTGATGCGCGCGATCGCCTCGGCCTTGTCCAGCCCGTCCAGCGAGATCTCGTCGTTCGCCGAGTTGATCATCCGGCCGGGGCCCGTGTACGCCCGGCTGTCGGCGTCGAAGCCCTCGGGCCGCTCGACGGTCGGCACGATCTCCAGGCCGAACGTCCGCGCGAACTCCCAGTCGCGCTGGTCCTCCCCCGGCACGGCCATGATCGCGCCGGTGCCGTAGCCGGTGAGCACGTAGTCGGCGATGAACACCGGCAGCTCGCGGCCGTTCACCGGGTTGACCGCGGTGGCGCCCAGCCAGACGCCGGTCTTCTCGCGGCCGGCGTCCTGGCGGTCCAGCTCCGACCGACGCGAGGCCTGCCGCTGGTACTCCCGCACCGCCTCGGCCGGGTTCGCCGCACCGCCGGTCCAGCGCGGGTCGGTGCCGTCGGGCCAGGCCGCGGCGGTCAGCGACCCGACCAGCGGGTGCTCGGGGGCCAGCACCATGTACGTCGCGCCGAACAGGGTGTCGGGCCGGGTGGTGAAGACCTCGATCGTCTCGGCCCCCGCGGCGAACCGGATCCGCGCGCCCGTCGAGCGGCCGATCCAGTTGCGCTGCATCAGCTTCAGCGAGTCCGGCCAGTCCAGCCGGTCCAGGTCGGCCAGCAGGCGGTCGGCGTAGGCGGTGATCCGCATCATCCACTGCTTCAGGGGGCGCCGGAAGACGGGGAAGTTGCCGCGCTCCGACCGGCCGTCGGGCGTGACCTCCTCGTTCGACAGCACGGTGCCCAGGCCCGGGCACCAGTTGACCGGCGCCTCGTGCAGGTAGGCGAGCCGGTGCGCGTCGACGACGGCACCCTTCTGCACCTCGTCCAGCTCGGCCCAGGGGCGGCCGGAGGGGTTGGTGCCCTCCGCCGGCTCGCGGGTGCCGGCCTCGAGCTCGGCGACCAGCTCCTCGATCCGCCGCGCCCTGCCCGCCTCCGCGTCGAACCAGGAGCCGAAGATCTGCAGGAAGATCCACTGGGTCCACTTGTAGTAGCCCGGGTCGATCGTCGCGAAGGTGCGGCGCTGGTCGTGGTCGACGCCCAGCCGGCGCAGCTGCGCCGAAATCGCCGCGATGTTGGCCTCGGTGGTGATCCGCGGGTGCTGCCCGGTCTGGACGGCGTACTGCTCGGCGGGCAGGCCGAAGGCGTCGTAGCCCATGGGGTGCAGCACGTTGTCGCCGTCCATGCGGCGGAACCGGCTGGTGACGTCGGTGCCCAGGTAGCCCAGGGGGTGGCCGACGTGAAGCCCCGCCCCCGAGGGGTACGGGAACATGTCCATCGCGAAGAACTTGGGCCGGTCGGCGACCCGCTCGAAGCCCGCGCTCAGCCGGCCGACCGGGTTCGGCGTGTGGAAGGTGCCCTCGGACTCCCACCGGTCCTGCCAGGCCAGCTCGATCTGCTGGGCCAGCGCCGGGGTGTACCGGTGCGGCGGCACGCCGTCGCCCGTGGCCTCGGTGGCGGGGCTGTCGGTCTGGCTCATCGTCTCGTGCTCCCGGATCGTGGTGCGCGGTGCGGTACCGGTGGTGGGCAACAAAAAACCCCTCTCGCAGGAGGGGTCGCCGTGCTGTCCGAGGGGTCTCAGGTCAGCACGGCCGGCGAAGCAGGAGCCGCCCGGTCACACCCCTGAGCTTATCGCGGTGCGGCGCGGGCACCGCCCACGGGCGGCGGCGCCGGCCTCCCCCCATCGGGCCACAGCGGACGGTTTCGTCTCGACGTGCCTCCCCGCGGGGCCGATGACGGTCTCGTGCACCCCCTCGACGCGTCGGCCGGCCGTGACAGCCCACCCGCGACCGGTGGGCTGCTGCTCGCCTGCCTCGGAGCGCTGGTGGCCTACGCCTTCGGCGCGTTCGACCGCCCGTCCGGCACCACGGCCTCCGTCGTCCACGACCTCGTCCTCTACACCGCCGTCTACGTGCTGGGTGCGGCGGTCTGCCGGCGGGCCGCGCGGCGTCGCGGACGGGACCGGCTGATGTGGCAGGCGCTCGCCGTGGCCTTCGGGTGCACCGCGGCGAGCACGCTGCTCTACGTCCTCGTGCTCGTCCCCGTGCTCGGCGAGGTCCCGACCTGGCTGCGGGTGATCCTCTGGGCGCCGGCCTACCCGGCGATGGCGGTGGGCCTGGTCGGGCTGGTCCGGTCACGGGTCACCGTGATCCACCCGAGCATGTGGTTCGACGCGCTGACGGGGGCCTGCGGCGCGGTCGTCTTCGCCGTCACCCTGCTGCCCTCGATCGCGGTCGGCCCGGTCGACGGCCCCCTCGCGGTCGTGCAGCTGTACCCGGTCACCGACACCGTCCTGCTGGCCGCCGTGTCCGCGGTCTGCGCCGTCATGGGTATCCGCCGGGACTGGCCGATGGTCCTGATCGTGGCCGGGCTGCTGTGCACCCTCACCGCCGACGCGCTCTACGTGCAGCAGGCGCTGCTCGGGGACGTCACCCCGGGCGGCTCGCTCACCCTCGTCTGGCTGACGGGTGCGGCCTTCACCGCCGTGGCCGCCCACGTCGCCGGCCGCACCGCCCGCATCGAGCCGGCGCACGCGGACCCGCTGGCGCGGCTGAGCTGGCGGGTGGCCTTCGTCCCCCTCGGCGCCGGCGTGATGAGCGTCGCGGTGCTGGTCGCCACGTGGGGTTCACCCGGTCTCGGCGTCGCGGGCTGGGCCGCCGTCACCTGCCTCCTGGCCCTCCTCGCGCGGACGGCGATGTCGGTGCAGGAGCTCCGCGGCCTGCACGAGATCCGCGCCCAGGCACGCACCGACGAGCTGACCGGGCTGCCCAACCGGCGGGACCTGCTCGAGCGGGCGCGGACCGCGCTGCGACCGGGCACGAACCGGCCGGTCGCGCTGCTGCTGCTCGACCTGGACGGGTTCAAGGAGGTCAACGACAGCCTGGGGCACGCCGCCGGTGACGACCTGCTGCGCATGATCGGCCCCCGCCTGTGGCCGCACCTGGGCCCCGACGACCTGCTCGCCCGGCTGGGCGGGGACGAGTTCGCCGTCCTCCTGCCGGGCTGCGGTCTGGACGACGCGGTCGCCCGCGCCGACCTGCTGCGGGCCCGGGTGCTCGAGCCGTTCGTGGTCGACGGGGTCCGGCTGCACGTCGGCGTCAGCATCGGCATCGCCACCGGCCCCGTGCCCGCGGCCACGGTGACCGAGCTGCTGCGCTGCGCCGACGTGGCGATGTACGCGGCGAAGAACGCCCGCGAGGGCGTGCGCAGCTACGTCCCCGACCCGGCGAGCGGCTCGGGCGACCGGCTCCGCACGATGGAGGACCTCCGCACCGCGCTCGACGAGGGGCAGCTCGTGGTCCACCTGCAGCCGCAGGTCTCCCTCGACGGCGGGCACGTCGTCGGCGTCGAGGCGCTGGTGCGGTGGCAGCACCCCTCGCGCGGGCTGCTCTCCCCCAGCGTCGTGCTGCCCGCCGCGGAGCAGGCGGGCCTCATGCGGCCGCTGACCGACGCCGTCCTCGGCCTCGCCCTCGACGCCGCCGCCCGCTGGTGGCGGGACCTCCCCGTGCCGGTGTCGGTGAACCTCTCCGCCGCCAACGTCAGCGACCCGGACCTGCCTGCCAGCGTGTGCACCCTGCTCCGGACCCACGGCCTGCCGCCGCAGGCGCTCACCGTCGAACTCGTCGAGGACACCCTCATGGCCGATCCCGACCGGGGGCGCACCGTGCTGGGCGAGCTCCGGCGGCTGGGCATCCGCACCTCGATCGACGACTACGGCACCGGCTACAGCTCGCTGGCCTACCTGCGCCACCTGCCGGCCGACGAGCTGAAGCTGGACCGCAGCCTCACCTACGACGTGGGCCGCGACCACCGGGCGACGGCGATCGTCCGGCACACCGTGGCGCTCGCCCACGACCTGGGGCTCACCCTCGTCGCCGAGGGGGTGGAGGACGACGAGACGCGCGCGGTGCTCGCCTCGCTCGGCTGCGACGTCGCCCAGGGGTACGCGATCGCCCGACCCATGCCGATCGACGACCTCCTCGCGTGGCTCGGGACGTCGGAGCCCCGGCGGCCGGCGGTGCCGGCCCCGCGGGGACCGGTGGGCATGCGCTTCCCCCAGGCCCGCTGACCTCGGTCACACGCCGGCCGGGACCCGGACGGGGCGCGGGGTCCGGGCGGTCGCGGAGAGCGTGAGCCAGCGTGGGAGGGCCCGGCACGCCTGCGGCTCCCCGCTGAGCACCAGGTCCCCGGAGCGGAGCGCCTCGGACCACCCGACGTCGCCCCGCCACACCTCGGTGAGGGTCCGGAGCGCGGTCTCCACCGTCACCCGGACCGGGAACCCCGGGTCGACGTCGCAGACGTCGACCCCGTCGGTGGCGATCACCAGCCACCAGCGCCCCGACGTCGCCAGCTCCGGGAAGCGGAAGAAGATCACCGTGCGGCCGTCCGGCACCGCCTCGGTGTCGACGTTGCGGTGGATGTCCCAGAGCAGCAGGTGCGGGTCCAGGTCGGCGTCGCCCAGCTCGGGGATCCAGCGGATGCCCCAGCGGCCGAGCGCGTCCACGATCGGCTCCAGCTCCCGGCCGGACTCGGTGAGCCGGTAGGTGACCCGGTTGCCGTCCTCCCACCGCTCCACCACACCGGCGCGGACCAGCGTGTGCAGCCGCTTGGACAGCAGCGCCGGCGACATGCGGGGCAGGCCCCGGCGGAGGGCGTTGAAGTGCCGGCTGCCCAGCATGAGCTCGCGGACGACGAGGAGCGTCCACCGCTCGTCGAGCAGTTCCATGGCCTTGGCGACCGGGCAGAACTGGCCGTACTGCGAGGGCATGACGGGTCCCTCCCGACGTCCCCGTGCGGGATCACCGTAGGACCGACCACGGCTTCCCGGAAGGGCCGGAGGCCCGCGGTACAGAGCGAGTACCGGGGCGGTTCAGATCCAGCACTGGAGCGGGCGCGCGGGACGGCGGGACGGTGACGGGGCCACCGACCCATCCGCGAGGAGGCCCCCATGACCACCACCGCCCCCACCCCCACGACCCCCGTCCCGAGCCCCGCGACCCCCACGCTGGCCGAGACCGCCCCCGCCGTCCTCTCGCTGATCGCCGGCTACGTCGGCCACCGCACCGTGGCGATCGGGCTGCGCGCCGGGCTGCTGGGCCGGCTCGCGGAGCACCCGGGATCCACCGCCGACGAGCTCGCCGAGGCGCTTGACCTCGACGCCTTCTACGTCTCCGTCTGGTGCCGCGCCGCCGTGGGCGCCGGGATCCTCGAGCGCACGGGGTCCGGCTTCCGGCTGGCACCGCACATGGCCACGCTGCTGCTCGACACCGGTTCCCCGGCCTTCGTCGGCGGCGTGTTCGGCGTCCTGGAGGCGCACGAGGTCTTCGGGCGGTTCGAGCAGGCCTTCGCCACCGGCGAGCGCATGTGGTGGGAGGACACCAGCCCGGAGTGGATCGCCGCCGTCTCCGGCACCGGGACGCCCTTCTACACGAGGCTGGTCCCCGGCGGGCTCGACCGCGTCCCCGGCGTCGCCGACGCGCTGGCGGCGGGCTGCCGGGTCGTCGACACCGCCTGCGGCGCGGGGGTCGGCCTGGTGCGGCTGGCCAGCACCTACCCGGCGTGCACCGTCGTCGGGGTCGACGGCGACCGGCACTCGATCGACCTCGCCCGGGCCCGCCTGGACGCGGCCGGGCTCGGCGACCGTGTCGAACTGGTGCACAGCGCCCTCGAGGACATGGAGCTCGAGACGCCGGCGCGCGTCGTCGTCAACAACATCTCGATGCACGAGTGCCGCGACATCGACCGGGTGACCGAGAACGTGAAGGCCGCGCTCGAACCCGGGGGCTGGTTCGTCATCTCCGACTTCCCGTTCCCCGACACCGACGAGGGGCTGCGCAGCGTGCCCGGGCGGATCATGAGCGGCATCCAGTTCTTCGAGGCGCAGATCGACGACCAGCTGCTCCCCCGCAGCGCCTACGACGAGCTGCTGACCCGCCACGGGTTCACCGACCCGGGCTCGGTCCAGCTGACCCCGATGCACGCGCTCACCTACGGCCGCCGCCCGTAGCCCGCGCCCGGTGGCGCCTCAGCCAAGCTGGGGCGCCACCTCGGCCGCCACGAGGTCCAGGTGGTCGAGGTCGGCGAGGTCCAGCACCTGCAGGTACACCCGCTGGGCACCGGCCTCGGCGTACCGCCCCAGGACGTCGACCGCCTCGGCCGGGCTGCCGGCGACGCCGTTCTCGCGCAGCTCCGCCACGTCGCGGCCGATCGCCGCGGCGCGGCGGGCGAGCTCGGCGTCGTCGCGGCCGACGCAGAGCACCAGCGCCGAGCTGCACACCAGGGACGACGGGTCGCGGCCGGCCTCCTCGCAGGCCTCGCGGACGCCGGCGAACAGCCGCGCGTTCTCCGCGGCGGGCATGAAGGGGACGTTGAACTCCTGCGCGTACCGGGCGGCCAGCCGGGGCGTGCGCCGCGCCCCCCTCCCCCCGACGAGGATCGGCACGCCACCCTCCTGCACCGGCTTGGGCAGCGCCGGGGAGCCGGACAGCTGGTAGTGCCGCCCGTCGAAGTCGAAGGTCTCCCCCACCGGCGTGCGCCACAGCCCGGTGATGACGGCGAGCTGCTCCTCGTACCGGTCGAACCGCTCCCCCAGCGACGGGAAGGGGATGCCGTAGGCGGTGTGCTCGGCCTCGAACCAGCCCGAGCCGAGCCCGAGCTCCACCCGTCCGCCGCTCATCGCGTCGACCTGCGCGACCGAGATCGCCAGCGGGCCGGGGAGCCGGAAGGTGCCCGCGGTCATCAGCGTGCCCAGCCGGATCCGGCTGGTCTCGCGGGCGAGCCCGGCCAGCGTGATCCAGGCGTCCGTGGGCCCCGGGAGCCCGTCACCCCCCATGGTCAGGTAGTGGTCGGAACGGAAGAAGGCGTCGAAGCCGGTCTCCTCCGTGCGCCGGGCGACGGCCAGCAGGTCGTCGTACGTGGCGCCCATCTGCGGCTCGGTGAAGATGCGCAACTGCACCGCCGGACCGTAACCAGCACCGCGCCCGGTCGCTCATCCGGCCGCGCCTCGGGGTGTGCGCACGGCCGGGACCGGGCAGGATGACCGCCAGACGTCAACTCGGAGGTGCAGCACGTGTTCCGGAAGAAGACGCGCGGCGAGATCATCAGCGCCGAAGTGCAGGAGGGCCTGACCCACCTGGGGGCGGCGGTGACCGAAGCAGGTCGCGCCGCCGCTGAACAACTCGCTCCACGCGTGGAGGCCGCCCAGCGGGCCGTGGCGCCGAAGGTGGCCGCGGCGGCCGCCGTCGCCGCCCCCGCCGTCGCCTCCGCGCGCGACACGCTCGGTCCGCGGGTGGATGCGGCGCGGGACGCCCTCGGGCCCCGCGTGGACGCGGCGTGGGACGCCTTCGGGCCCCGCATGGACGCGGCCCGCGAGGCGGCGGCGCCCAGGGTCGCCGCCTCCCTCGCGGCGGCCCAGCTGGCGGCCAACCGGGCCGCGACCGACCTCGGCCCACGGGTGGAGGCGGCGCAGAAGGCGCTCAGGGAGGACGTCGGCCCGCGGCTGACCGCCGCCCAGGCGGCGGCGCTCGGCTACGCCACCCCGCGCGTCCTCGCGGCCCGCGAGGCGGTGTCGCCGGCGCTGGAGAGCGCGCGCGGCACGCTGCTCGCGGGCGTGGACAGCGCGCGCAGCGAGCTCGAGGCACGCCGCGCCGAGCTGGCCGCCTCGGCCGCCGAGTCCACCCGCAAGGCGCGGAAGGCGGCGAAGAAGGCGCGGAAGAACGCCGGCAAGAAGCGGCGCGATTTCGAGAAGGCGGCCCTGGCCACCGCGACCACCGTCAAGCGGCGCACGGGCGTGGAGCCCGAGCCCCGCCGGTGGCCCTGGGTGTTGGCGCTCCTGGCCGCGGGTACGGCGGCCTTCGTCCTCCTCCGGCGCAGCAAGCAGGAGTCGTGGACACCCGCTCCGGCCGGTGACGGCCCGGTGCCCAGCTACCGAGAGGACCCCGTGCCCAGCTCCCCGAGTTCCAGCGACTCCGGCAAGACCGTCTCCGACGCCCAGTTCACCGCCGGCGACTCCGCGCCCAGCGAGTCCGACATGGGCGTCCGTGACGCGCAGCTCGTGGAGGGCGACGACGCCGGCAGCACCACGACCCACTCGGGTCCGCCGGAGCCCTTCACCAGCGGCGGCGGTGCCCAGGGTGAGGGCCCGACCGCAGGGCCCGACGACAAGCAGGTCTGACCGCCCGACGACGGTCCCCCGACGCAGCCCCCGCCGCCTCGCGCGACGGGGGCTGCGTCGTCTGCACGAGTACGGTGGGGATCATGAGCGAGGCGCCGGCGAGGAACCCTGAGCAGCCCCCCGTCCAGGACTCCCGGATCGAGCCGGCCGGCCGCAGGATGCTGCGCCTCGAGGTGCGCAACAGCCAGGTGCCGATCGAGCGCAAGCCCGAGTGGATCAAGACCCGGCTGAAGACCGGGCCCGAGTACACCGAGCTCAAGTCGCTCGTCCGCCGCGAGGGCCTGCACACGGTGTGCGAGGAGGCCGGGTGCCCCAACATCTACGAGTGCTGGGAGGACCGGGAGGCGACCTTCCTCATCGGCGGTGACCAGTGCACCCGCCGGTGCGACTTCTGCCAGATCGACACCGGCAAGCCCGCCGACTTCGACGCCGACGAGCCGCGGCGCGTGGCCGAGAGCGTCGCCACCATGGGGCTGAAGTACGCCACCGTCACCGGCGTCGCCCGCGACGACCTGCCGGACGGCGGCGCGTGGCTGTACGCCGAGACGGTGCGCCAGATCCACGCCCAGCTCCCCGGCTGCGGCGTCGAACTGCTCATCCCCGACTTCAACGCCGACCCCGACCAGCTCGCCGAGGTCTTCTCCTCCCGGCCCGAGGTGCTCGCCCACAACGTCGAGACCGTCCCGCGGATCTTCAAGCGCATCCGCCCCGGCTTCCGGTTCGAGCGCTCGCTGGCGGTCATCACCGCTGCGCGCGAGGCCGGGCTGGTCACCAAGTCCAACCTGATCCTCGGCATGGGTGAGGAGCCCGAGGAGGTCGTCGAGACGATGCGCGCCCTGCACGAGGCGGGGTGCGACCTGCTCACGATCACCCAGTACCTGCGCCCCTCGCCGCGGCACCACCCCGTCGTCCGCTGGGTCAAGCCCGACGAGTTCGTGCAGTTCCAGAAGGACGCCGAGGAGATCGGCTTCCCGGGTGTGCTCGCCGGCCCGCTGGTGCGCAGCTCCTACCGCGCCGGCCGGCTCTACCAGCAGGCGGTCGAGGCGCGGAAGCTCGCTCCGCAGGCCTGACCTCGGGCCCCGCTCCGCCGCAGCGGCCCGCCACGAGCATGCGCGTGGCGGGGGACGGCTGGTCCTTTCACTATCCTGGGGCCATGGCGCGCAGCAAGTCCTCTGACCCCACGGCCCCGGGCGGCGACGCCGGGCGCACCCCGAAGGACGGTGGCCGGGCCTCTGGCGCCACCGCCGCGAGCGCCGGCAAGGCCGGCAAGCGCGGCAAGGCCCCGAAGCTCGACAAGAACGGCCAGCCCAAGGTCGGGCGCTTCAAGAAGATGCGCAGCCAGGTCAGCATGATCAAGCAGGCCTACACGCTGACGCGGCGCAACGACCCGAAGCTGCCCTGGATCATGCTGATCTGGTTCGTCTCCGTGGCGGCCGTAGTCGAGCTGATCGGCATCCTGCTCAGCGCTCCGTTCCTGTTCCTCCCGCTCGCGCTCCTCCTCGGTGGCCTCGCGGCGCTGATCGTCTTCGGGCGCCGCGCCCAGCGCTCGGCCTACACCCAGGTCGAGGGGCAGCCGGGTGCGGCCGCCTGGGTGCTGGAGGGCATGCGCGGCGACTGGCGGGTCTCCTCCGGTGTGGCCGGCACGCCGCAGCTCGACGCCGTCCACCGGGTGCTCGGCCGGCCGGGCATCGTGCTCGTCGGCGAGGGGGCGCCCGGGCGGGTGCGCGGGCTGATCGCGCAGGAGAAGAAGAAGATCGCCCGCGTCGTCGGCGACACCCCGATCTACGACGTGATGATCGGCGAGGACGAGGGGCAGGTGCCCCTGAAGAAGCTCAGCAGCCACGTGATGAAGCTGCCGCGCAACCTCAGCGCCGCCGAGGTCAACGCCCTCGGCCGGCGGATGAGCGCGCTGGGCGGCCCGCGCATGCCCGTCCCCGGTGGCCCGCTCCCGGGCGGTCGGCAGATGTCGGTCAGCCAGCGCCAGGTCCGCCGCCGCGGCTGACCAGCCCGCCCAGGAGGGCCCCGTCCGAGCCGGACGGGGCCCTTCTCCGTCCGGCACCCCGACGAGCCCGCCGCGCAGCCCTGCCCCGCTGGCCATGATCAACGTCCCTGATCGTGCAGCGTCCTCCCTCACCGTGGGCGCTCGGGGAGGACGCCCGATGATCAGGGGAGCTGATCATCGGGCGGGGAGGGGGCCTAGTCGAGGACGACGGCGGTGCCGGTGAGCCGGTCGTGCAGCCCGCGGCCGTTGCCGTCCACCACGAGGGCCGGCACCAGCAGCATGAGCAGGGCGGTGCGGACGACGGCGCGCCACGGCGCGAGGCGGGCGCCGGGGATCGGGTGGGCCAGCCGCATGCCGAGCACCCGGTGGCCCGGGGTCTGGCCGAAGAGGACCAGCGTGACGACGGTGAGGACGCCGAACACCAGCAGGCTCCAGTTGCCCGGGGCGGCGGGCGCGGTGAACGCCCAGGCGATCAGCGCCGAGGCGACCGCGTCGACCAGGTAGCCGCCCACGCGCCGGGTGAACGGGGCCAGCGACCCCGGCCCGGTCGCCGGCAACCCCAGGGACGCGCCCTGGGCGGGAGCCTGAGAGGGTTGACCGGCATCACTGACCATGACCGCCAGCGTAGTAAGGGACCGCCCTCCCCCACGCCTCGCTCCGCTCGGCGCGGGCCGCTGGAGGGTGGCCGCACCCGCGACACGCCCAGCGCGTTGTTACCGCCCCGAAACACTCGGGACACGGCGGGGCAACTCCCCGCTCGTAGCGTGCCGTTCGGCAGTCAGCCCACACCCGGAGGATCGATGTTCACCAGTCCCGACGAGGTCGCCGCCTACATCCGCGACAACGACGTCGAGTTCGTCGACGTCCGCTTCTGCGACCTGCCCGGCGTCATGCAGCACTTCACCATCCCCGCATCGACGTTCGGTGAGGACACGTTCAGCGAGGGCCTGGGCTTCGACGGCTCCTCGATCCGCGGGTTCCAGGCGATCAACGAGTCGGACATGCTGCTGCTGCCCGACGCCAACAGCGCGTTCGTCGACCCGTTCCGCAAGCACAAGACGCTGAACGTCAACTTCTTCATCCACGACCCGATCACGCGCGAGGCCTACAGCCGCGACCCGCGGAACGTGGCGAAGAAGGCCGAGGCCTACCTGGCCGCGAGCGGCATCGCCGACACCGCGTACTTCGGCCCCGAGGCGGAGTTCTACGTCTTCGACTCGGTGCGGTACGACACCTCGATCAACGAGGGCTACTACCACATCGACTCGGAGGAGGGCTCCTGGCGCTCGGGGGCCGGCACCGAGCTCGACGGCAGCCCCAACCGCGGCTACAAGGCCCGCCCCAAGGGCGGCTACTTCCCGGTCGAGCCCTACGACCAGCAGAGCGACCTGCGCGCCGACATGATGAAGAACCTCATCAGCGCCGGGCTGGAGCTCGAGCGGGGACACCACGAGGTGGGCACCGGCGGCCAGGCCGAGATCAACTACAAGTTCGACACGCTGCTGCGCTCGGCCGACAGCCTGATGCTGTTCAAGTACATCATCAAGAACACCGCCTGGGCCGCCGGCAAGACCGCCACCTTCATGCCCAAGCCGCTCTTCGGTGACAACGGCTCGGGCATGCACTGCCACCAGAGCCTCTGGAAGGACGGGCAGCCGCTCTTCCACGCCGAGACCGGCTACGCGGGGCTCTCCGACATGGCCCGCCACTACATCGGCGGTCTCCTGTCCCACGCCCCGTCGCTGCTGGCCTTCACCAACCCGACGGTGAACAGCTACCACCGCCTGGTGCCCGGCTACGAGGCCCCGATCAACCTCGTCTACTCGGCCCGCAACCGCTCGGCCTGCCTCCGCATCCCGATCTCCGGCGACAGCCCGAAGGCCAAGCGCATCGAGTTCCGCGTGCCCGACCCGTCGGCCAACCCCTACCTCGCCTTCTCGGCGATGATGATGGCCGGCCTCGACGGCATCAAGAACAAGATCGAGCCGCCGGCGCCGATCGACAAGGACCTCTACGAGCTGCCGCCCGAGGAGGCCCTGGGCATCGAGAAGGTGCCCGCGTCGCTGGACGCCGCGCTGGACAACCTCGAGACCGACCACGAGTACCTCATCGACGGCGGGGTGTTCACCCCCGACCTGATCGAGACGTGGATCGAGTACAAGCGGGAGTTCGAGATCGACCCGATCCGCCTGCGCCCGCACCCGCACGAGTTCGCGATGTACTACGACATCTGATCGGAGGGGGCGGCACCGCCCCTGACCTGCTCGTCGCGCGGCCCCCGCCAGGATCTCCCGGCGGGGGCCGCGCTGCCTCCGGCGCCGGCCTGCACGTACCGGCCGGCGAGCCGATCACTCCGCGGCCAGGGCCGCGGCAGCAGCTGCCGTCCCGGTTGACAGCAGCGCGAGGCGCACCCTGTGGAGCGCGTGCCACCTGTCGCGCAGGGCCACCCAGTCGTCGGGCACCCGCTGTTCGGCGACCGAGCCGTCCCAGGTGCTCAGCCGACGGTTCACCGGCTGGATCCCGCCGGCCCACACACCGAAGGCGGCCACGTCCGCGGCGAGCGCCACGGCGCCGGGCAGCCGTCTCCCGGGCTCCCGGCGCGCGAACCAGGACGCGAGGGCCAGCGCTGCCATCGCCGAGACCTCCGGCACCCCGGCGCCCACCCGGTAGGGCCCGAGGACGCGGGTGTGGAAGTGCATCAGCCGCTCAGCGGGCAGCTCCCGCTTCCCCGGCTCCTGCAGGGCGTGACCGTAGCTGAGCCCGGCCTCCACGGCCGTGGCGGTCAGGCCGGCGAGCAGTGCGACACGCAGCTTCCTCATGGAGTACCTCCGATCCGGGTCGTCACGGTGCCGGTGGGCTGCGACACCACCGGCCGCCTTCCATGGTGACGAGCCCAGCGGGCACGGGCGCAACCCGGTCAGGGGGCAGGAACCGACCGCGGCTGCCGGTGGTGTCGCCGGCCAGGAGGGACGCGCCCCGGGCCGTAGCCGCGAAGCGCGCCGCGGCGTAGCGTCCGCACCCTCAGGCGGATGCTCACCCGGCGGCCATCACCCGCTACGCGATGCGCATCCCGGTCACGGGGGGATCGTGTCGTGGGACTTGCACGCCGGAGCGCGCTGACGGCCGTGGGGGTCGTCGCCCTGCTCACCTCCTCGGCCGTCGTGACGCTGGCCGCCGGGTCGGCCGCCGACGACTGCCCGGACGTGGTGGTCGTGGGCGCGCGCGGCTCGACCGACCCGATCACCACCACCAACCGCGGCATGGGCGCGAACGTCGACTACTTCGCCGACTCCCTCGAGCGGGAGCTGACCGCACGGTACGGCGGCACGCTGGTGGTGCAGAGCCTGGCCGTCGCCCACTCCCCCACCTCCGTCGGCGTGCTCACCCCGTCGCGGACCGAACTGACCGCCCTCGCGGACCCGGCCCGGCGGGACGCGGCGATGCAGCGCTACCGGACCGGCAACCTCGGCTCCTACACCCGCAGCGTCGACCAGGGCGTGACCTCCGCCGTCGAGCAGATGTCCGCCCTGCACGCCCGCTGCGCCGACGCCGCCTTCGTCCTCGCCGGCTACTCCCAGGGCGCCATGGCGGTGCACGGGACGCTGACCCGGCTCGCGGACACCGGCCGGGGGGACGTGCTCGCGCGGGTCTCCGCGGCCGTGCTGGTCGCCGACGGGGACCGGGTGGGCCAGACGGCCGCCACGCGACGCGGCACCGCGCCGGCGACCGCGCAGGGGGTGCGCACCGCGCTCGAGCCGGTCGGGCGCGACGTCGCGGCGACGCCCCCGGTGCTCGACCTCTGCCTCGCCCGCGACATCGCCTGCGACTTCGACGCGGCCCGCCTCCTCCACGGGGGCGTCAGCCCGTCCCTGTCGGCGCTGAAGGAGGCGTCGAAGATCCACACCGGCACCGGCTACCGCCCGCTGCTCCTGCAGGCGGCGCGGGACATCGCAACCGCGATCGTCCCCGCGCCCACCCCCACGCCGACGACGTCGTCGCCCGCGCCGACCACCACGGCTCCCACCACCACTGCCCCGAGCACCACCACGACACCCACCACGACGACGACACCGACGACCACGGCCCCGACCACCACCACGGCGACCACGACCACGGCACCCACGACCACGGCACCCACGAACACGACGCCCCCGCCGACCGGCTCCGACGCCCTGGCCGCCTTCCGCGCCGCCCGCGCCGACAGCGCCGCCGGACGCGGCACGCTGGACGTCGTCGTCGTCGGCGACTCGGTCACCGAGGGGCGCGACGTCGGCATGGGGAACCGGTGGGTCGACGTGCTGCTGCGCCTGCTCCGGGACCGCCACCAGCCGGCCGACGTACCCGGCGGCGAGGGCTACGTGCCCGCCTACTACGCCGCCGGCGGCATGGCCGACCGCTTCACCTTCTCCGGCAGCGCCACGCTGGGCTCCCAGTACGGCTTCGGCATGCGCGCCAACCACATGCCTTCCGGCGCCGGCAACTCGATGACCACCACCTTCACCGGTACGTCGTTCGAGCTGCACTACGCCGCGAGCCTCAACACCGGCACGATCACCGTCTCCGTCGACGGCGGCCCCGGCATCCCGGTGGCGACCAACGGCGGGGGCTGGACCCCGGCCGACGGGGGCAGCTGGACTTCCCCGCCGCTCCCCCGCGGCACGCACACCGTCACCCTCACCAACACCAGCGGACGCACCGTCCTGGTGGAGGGCATCAGCGTGTACGACGGCGACGAGGCGGCCGGCGTCCGCCTCTGGGAGGCGGGCCACTCCGGCTGGCAGGCCGAGGACTACGCCAACCGCCCCACGGCGCCGCAGCACGGTCAGGCCGTCGCGGCCGCCGCGCCGCACCTGGTCGTGGTTGCGCTCGGCTACAACGACGTGGTCGCCGGGTTCACGGCCGCCCAGTTCCGGGAGTACCTCACCGCGACCGTCGCGCACCTCCTCGGCCCGGACGTCGGCCCCGACCCGTCGGTCGTGGTCGTCGGCTACCCGCGGCGCACCGACGTCACGGCCGCCGCGTGGCAGGCCTACCTCGACGCCATGGCCGGCGTCGCGGCCGAGCAGGGCTACGCCTTCGCCGACCTCTCCACGATCCCGAACTTCGGGATGTCCGGCGACGGGGTCCACCCGACCGCGACCGGCCACGCGCAGCTCGCCGAGGCGCTCGACCGCTTCCTGGCCGCCGGCTGAGGCGCGCCGGCCTCAGGTCCGCATCGAGCCGGCGTCCTCCGGCGGGCGGCCGGTGACCAGCCCCACGGTGGTCTCGGCCAGGCCGTAGACCGTCAGCGCCACCGCGATGAGCGCGGCCGGTGGCACGACCACCGGCGCCGCGACCAGCGAGATGGCCAGCACCCCGGGCGCGCTGCGCCACCACCCCCTCCCCCGGACCGGGTGCCCGAAGGTTCCCCACCGCACGGCGCACCACATCAGCCAGCGGCGCAGCACCGGCACCCCGCTCTCCCGCAGCACCCGCCGGAAGATGCCGTCGGCCTCACGCGGGCTCACCGCCCCGCTGGCGATACCCGCGGTGACCAGCCAGTCGTGCAGGATCGCCGCGGCGGTGCAGCGCCCGAAGCGCGGCACCAGCCAGACCACGACGCGGGGCACCGTCGGAAGTCGGTGGGGGCGGCCGGCACGACGAACCGGTCGCGGTCGCCCCGGAACACCAGCGGCTCGACCACCGACCAGCGGACGTCGTCCAGGCGGCGGACGACGACGTCGTCGGACTGGAACGGCACGGGCGGATCGTGCCAACCCAGCCGCCGGGCGCGCTCAGATCCTCCGGCGCACCGCCCGCTCCGCCGCGGCGCGGATCCGGCCGGCGTTCGCCGACAGCACCCGGTCGAGCACGCGGTTGACCGGGGCCATCTCGCCCAGCCGGGCCAGCCCCGACCAGCGGGGGACGGCGATCGTCCGCCCCCGGTCCGAGACCAGGCACTCGGCCACCCGGTCGGCGACCCGGTCCGGCGAGATGCCGCGGGACAGCCGCCCGCGCGCGTCGCCGTCCGACTCAGGGGCGTGGCCGTGGCCGCGTGCCAGCCACTCGGTCTGGACGAAGAAGGGGTTCACCGTGTGCACGCGGATCCCCCGGGTGGTCACCTCCCGCCGCAGCCCCGTCACGAACCCGTGCACCCCGGCCTTGGTCGCCGAGTAGACGGTCAGCGGCGGCACCTGCGACCAGGCGGCCACCGAGGACACCGTGACGACGTCGGCCCGTCCCCGCTCGGCGGCCGACCGCAGGAGGTGCGGCAGCGCCAGCCGGGTCAGGTCGACGACAGCGGTCAGGTTGGTGGCGACGATGCCCTCCACCACCTCGCCCGGCGTGTCCTCCACCAGGCCCGCCCAGCCGAGCCCGGCGTTGTTGACGACGGCGTCGAGGCGGCCGTGCTCGGCCAGCACCCGGTCCACCAGGGCGGCGCGGTCGGCGGCATCGGCGACGTCGGCCTCCGCGGTGGTGACCCCGGGCAGGCCCGCCACCGCCTCCCGCAGCCGTTCGCCGTCGCGGGCGCAGGTCACCACGCGGGCGCCGTCCCCGGCGAGCCGGGCGACCGTGGAGCGGCCGATGCCGGCGCTCCCGCCGGTGACGAGGACGACGCGGTCGGACAGCGATGTCATGGGCGCCTCCTACCCCCGGGCGACATCACACCCACCGGTGCATCGTTTCCCGGGCCGCTGGGCATGCTGCTGATCATGCGCCTGCCCGAACCCCGCGGCCCGCTCACCGACGCCCTCGCCCGCGACCTGGCCACCCGCCCCGCCCTGTCGGCGGCGACGCGGGAGTGCGCCGAGCGCCTCGCCGTCGACCCCGCCGGCGCGCTCGTCGACGACGACCTGCAGCTCGCGCTCGCCGTCTGCTACGAGCTGCACTACCGCGGCTTCGACGAGGTCTCCGAGGACTGGGAGTGGGACCCGGAGCTGCTCCGCCTGCGGGCCGGGCTGGAGCGGCGCCACCTCGCCGCTCTGCAGGAGCTCGTCGGCGACGTCCCCGACACCGGGGACCCGATCGACCGGCAGCTGACCACCCTCATCGCGGCGGACGACAGCCCCTCGCTCTCGGCCTACATGGCCAAGCACGGCACGCTGGAGCAGTGGCGGGAGTACCTCGTCCTCCGATCGGTCTACCACCTCAAGGAGGCCGACCCGCACACCTTCGCCGTCCCCCGCCTCTCCGGCCGCACGAAGGCCGCCATGGTCGAGATCCAGGCCGACGAGTACGGCGGCGGGTCGGCCGAGCGCATGCACAGCGAGCTGTTCGCCGGGCTCATGCGCGACCTGGACCTCGACGCCGGCTACGGGGCGCTCTGGGACGACGCCCCCGCGGTGGCGTTCGCCTCGGTCAACACGATGTCGCTGTTCGGGCTGCACCGCCGCTGGCGGGGCGCGGCGCTGGGGCACCTGGCCACGGTGGAGATGACCTCCTCCGAGCCGAGCCGCCGGTACTCGGCCGGGCTTCGCCGGCTCGGCTTCGACGGGCGGACCACCGTCTTCTACGACGAGCACGTGGAGGCCGACGCGGTGCACGAGCAGATCGCGTCGGTGGACATGTGCGGCTCGCTGGTGGCCACCGAGCCGGAGCTGGTGCCCGACGTGCTCTTCGGGGCGGCCAGCTCGCTGGCCATGGACGGCCTGGCGGCGACCCACCTGCTGGGCGCCTGGGAGGCCGGCCGCACCGGGCTGCACCGGCGCCCGGCCCTCGCGGCCTGAGGGGGCGCGCCGTCAGCCGGCCGGCACGGCCTCGTCGCGCTCGGCGGCGGCGGTGCGGTTGCGGGTGATCAGCCACCCGAACGCCGCGGCGACGGGGAACATCAGCACCCCGTAGACCGCGGCGGGCACGGCCAGCTCGACGCTGTCCAGCACGCTGATGGCGACCGCGATGGCCAGCGTGCTGTTGTGGATCCCGATCTCGAAGGAGCTGGCGATCGCCTGCCTCCGCCGCACGCCGAGCAGCCGCGGCACCGTGAACCCGATGGCCAGGCTGCAGAGGCAGAAGACCAGCGCCGGCAGGCCGACGTCGCGCAGGTAGCCCCCGATGTTCTCCCGCTCGGCCAGCATGGTGCCGACGATGACCAGCGCCAGGACCACCGCCGAGAGGATGCGCACCGGCTTGTCGGAGCGGTCGGCGAAGCCCGGGGCCGACCGGCGCACCAGCATGCCGAGGGCAACGGGGACGAGCACGATCGCGAAGACCTGCAGCGTCTTGCCGAACTGCAGCCCCAGGCTGCCGGCGTCGGCCGGGTCGAACCACGCGATCGCCAGGTTGGTGACCACCGGCAGGGTGACGACGGCGATGACCGAGTTGAGCGCCGTGAGGCTGATGTTGAGCGCCACGTCCCCCCGGTAGAGGTGGCTGAACAGGTTCGCCGTGGTGCCACCGGGCGAGGCGGCGAGCAGCAGCATGCCGACCGCCAGCAGCGGGGGCAGGTCGAACAGCAGCACCAGCCCGAAGCAGAGCACCGGCAGCGCGAGCAGCTGGAGGGCCAGGGCGATCACGACCGCCTTGGGCTGCCGGGCGATGCGGGCGAAGTCGTCGGTGGTGAGCGAGAGCCCCAGGCCGAACATGACGACGGCGAGCGCCAGCGGCAGCGCGACGGCGGTGAGCGCGGAATCCATGGGTCCTCCGATCGGGCACCGGCCGGGGAGCCCGCCGGCGAGACGTCCCGCGCATCCTGTGCGATCGGGGTCACGGAAGGCAACCGACCCGCCCGGAGGCTGGTCAGTCCTCCCGACGCGCCTCGCGGAGGAGCTGGGCGGGCCGTGGCCGGCTCGGCGCGCTGGGCGCGGAGAACCCGGAGCGCTTGTGCGAGCCGTCGCAGAAGGGCTTGATGCCCGACTTGCCGCACCGGCACAGCGCGATGGTCTCGCGCCCGGGGTCGATCTCGGCGCCGTCCTGGTCCTGCAGCCGGAAGTTGCCGCGCACGATCAGCGGCCCGTCCCGGTAGGGCGTGATCGTGGCGCCCTCCGCGCGTTCCTCGCCGGGACCGAGGGCTGCGGTGGGGTCCTCGGACGGCTCGGGCTCGGCCGTTGGTGATGGTGACACGCACCCCAGCATGCCCCGCCGCCACTCGGGCGCGACCCGGCGGTCACCCATCGGTGGTCAGCCGCCGTCCGGGAAGGTCAGCGAGCCGACCATGCGGTCCAGCACCTCGACGTTGCGCGGGTAGTCGAACCGCGGGAGCCCCACCGTGTCGGCGACGAGGGTGCGCGGTTCGCCGCCCTGGCTCCCGAGGTCGACGACGTAGCTGGTGATCGGGACCCCTTCGGGCCAGAGCCCCTCGCCCGCCGTGACCTTCTCGATCCGCACGGCCGGCCGGTCGTCGACCGTGACCTCCTCCCGGCTCAGCTCCTCCCCGGCCCCGGTGGAGGCCACCTGGTCGAACGGGATGCCCTCCACCCGCAGGCTCACCGGGGCCACCCGGGCGTCCGAGGCCGGCGGCAGGGTGAACGACTCGGGGGCGAAGCGGGAGCAGGCCGGCACCTGCGTCCCCGGGTTCACCGACCACTCCTCCGGATAGGAGATCGCGAAGCCGACCGGGCTCTCGCAGCGCTCGGCGAGGGCGACCGGCTCCGCGGGCTCCTCGTCGAGCAGGTCGATGACGATCCGTTGCGGCGAGCTCAGGGGCGCGACGGCGAACGGGCGCCGCGCGTCCAGACCGGCGAAGAACGTGTACCGGCCCTCGAACACCGTGTCCCCGACCAGCGTGTCGAGCACCGTCGCGTCGGGGACCGACTGCCGCTCGGGCCCCTCCCACGCCTCCGCGTCCGAGGGCGCGTCGCCCGGGAGCGCGATGTTGGTCAGCGTGATGCCGAGGACGGCGTCCCCGGGCACCTCGACCTCCGCTCCCGACCCCTGCGACCGCGGATCACCGGTGTAGGCCACCCGCCAGCCGGCCTCTCCCTCGCCCGCCAGCTCGAAGACGATGCGGTCGAACCCGTCGTGGGTGCCCAGCCGCACGTCGGTCACGGTGACGGGCGGCCCGTCGCCCGTGGCGATGGACGCGTCGGTGTCCCCCTCCCCGACGGGCTCCTGCTCCGCCGAGGTGTCCTCGGGCGGGGGCGAGGTGGTGGTGGGCGACGCGGTCGGGGCCGCATCGGTCGGCGGCTCCTCGTCGGTCCCGCAGGCGGCGGTGAGGAGCACGGCCGCGCAGACCCCGGCGGGGAGGAGGCGCATGGCTGGTCCTGACTGGAGTCGGGCAGGGAGTCCCTGACCCCATTGCCAGATCCTTCGGGCGCGAACCATCGAACGGGCGACGCCACCGGATCGTCATGCGGGTCCGGCGGCACCGCCCGGGGCCGGCTGCCCGTAGAAGACCTGCTCGACGACCGTGCGCGCGTGCCGGGTGGTGCGGCGGTAGTCGTCGAGGAACTGGCCGGGTTCGTCGTCGGGGCCGTACCCGCAGGCACGGGCGACCCCGCCGAGCTCGAGGCCCGGCCGCGGCAGCTGGTCGCTGGGGCGGCCGCGCACGAGGAAGATCGCGTTGCGCGCCCGGGTGGCCAGCTCCCACGCCGCGCTCAGTGCCTCCGCCTGCTCCTCCGGCAGCAGCCCCTCCGCCGCGAGCGCGGCCAGCGCCTCGACGGTGGAGGCCACCCGGAGCGCCGGCACCCGGGCGGCGTGCTGGAGCTGGAGCAGCTGGACGGTCCACTCGACGTCGGCCAGCCCGCCGCGGCCGAGCTTGGTGTGGGTGGCGGGGTCGGCGCCGCGTGGCAGCCGCTCCCGCTCCACCCGCGCCTTGATCCGGCGGATCTCGGCGACCTGCTCGGCGGTGAGCCCCTCCGACGGATATCGCACCGGGTCGACCAGGGCGACGAACTCCGCGCCCAGCGCCTCGTCGCCGGCCACGGGCACGGCACGCAGCAGCGCCTGCACCTCCCACACCGACACCCAGCGCTCGTAGTACTCGCGGAAGGCCGGGAGGCTGCGCACCAGCGCGCCCTGCCGCCCCTCGGGCCGCAGGTCGGCGTCGACCTCGAAGGCCGGGTCGGGTGCCGGTTCGGACAGCAGCCGCCGCAGCGTGTGGGCGACGGCGTTCGCGGCGGCCGTGGCCTTCGCCTCGTCCGAGCCCGGCCGCGGCCGGTGGACGAACAGGACGTCCGCGTCGGAACCGAAGCCCAGCTCACCGCCGCCCAGCCGCCCCATGCCGATGACGGCGAGGTCCATGGGCAGGTCGGCGACGTCGACGCGGGCCTCCTGGGCGTGCGCCCGCAGGGCGGCGTCGAGCCCGGCCTGCAGCGTGGCGGCGGCGACGTCGGTGAGCGCCCGGCCCACCCGGTGCACGTCCAGCCGGCCCAGCAGGCTCGCGGCCGCGATGCGCAGCAGCTCCTGGCGGCGCAGCCCGCGGATGACCCGCACCCCCGCCTGCGGGTCGGGGGCCCGGCGGGCCGCCTGCCGCCACGCCTTGGCCAGGGTGGCCGCCGACCGCGGCTCCAGCTCCGCGTCGTCGGCGAGCAGGCGCAGCGCCTCCGGCGTGCGGGTGAGCAGCGAGGCGACGTACTGGCTGGAGCCCAGCAGCTGGGCCAGCCGCTCGGCGACCTGCCCCTCGTCGCGCAGCAGGCGGAGGAACCACTGGTTCCCGCCCAGCGCCTCGCTCACCTGCCGGTAGGCCAGCAGCCCGGCGTCCGGGTCGGGGCAGGAGGCGAAGGTCTGCAGCAGCACCGGCAGCAGGTACTTCTGCATCGAAGCCGACCGGGAGACCCCGCCGGTCAGGGCCGCCAGGTGGCGGAGCGCCCCCTCCGGGTCGGCGAAGCCCAGGGCCCGCAGCCAGTCACCGGCCGCCTTCGACCCCAGGTGCAGGTGCTCGCCCGGGACGCGGGCCACCGCCGACAGCAGCGGCCGGTAGAAGAGCTTCTCGTGCAGCCGGCGCACCTCGCGGGTGTGCAGCGCGAGCTCCGCCCGCAGCACGTCGACGGCGTCGCCGCGGTGGTCGGGCTTGTACCCCAGCGAGCGGGCCAGCCAGCGCAGCTGCTGCTCGTCGGTGGGCAGCAGGTGGGTCCGGCGCAACCGGAGGAGCTGCAGCCGGTGCTCGACGGTGCGCAGGAAGCGGTAGGACGCGATCAGCGTCGCGGCGTCCTCGCGGCCGACGTAGCCGCCGGCCGACAGCGCCAGCAGCGCCGGCAGCGTGCCGCCGACCCGCAGGGTGGCGTCGGCGCGGCCGTGCACCAGCTGCAGCAGCTGGACGGCGAACTCGACGTCGCGCAGCCCCCCGCGGCCGAGCTTCAGCTCCCGCTCGGCCTGGGCGGGCGGGATGTTGGCCTCCACCCGGCGGCGCATCGCCTGCACCTGGCCGACGAACCCGGGCCGGTCGCCGGCCTTCCAGACCAGCGGCCACAGCGCGTCGACGTAGCCGCGCCCCAGGTGCGGGTCGCCGGCGACCGGGCGCATCTTCAGCAGCGCCTGGAACTCCCAGGTGTCGGCCCACTGCTCGTAGTAGGCCGCGTGCCCCGCCACGGTGCGCACCAGCGCGCCCGCCTTCCCCTCGGGGCGCAGCGCCGCGTCGACCTCCCAGGCCGCCTCCCGGCAGATGCGCATGAGGGAGGCCGCGACCCGCGTGGCGCCGGCGAGCGCCTGCGGCTCGGGGGCACCGGGGTCGACCGGCTCCGCCACGAACACCACGTCGACGTCGCTGACGTAGTTCAGCTCCCGCCCGCCGGTCTTGCCCAGGGCGATGACCGCCAGCCGGCAGGCGGCCGTGTCCCGCGGCTGCTCGGCGACGGCGAGCGCCAGCCCGGCGGTGAGCACGGCGGCGGCGATGTCGGCCAGCTCCGCGGCGGCGTCCTCGGCCGGCACGCCGTCGGCCAGGTCGCGCCCGGCCAGCGAGAGGATCGCCCGGCGGTAGGCGTGCCGCAGCGCCGCGATCCGCGAGGGTCCGGCGTCGGGGGCGGCGGAGCCCAGCCGGACGCCCCACGGCGGGTCGTCGGGGTCGGCGCCGACCGCGGCCAGCATCTGCTGCTCCAGCCCGTGCGGGGTGGGCCGGCTGGGGCCGTTGGCGTCGTCGAGCACCTCCCAGTCCAGCGGGTAGGCGGCGAGGTGGTCGGCCAGCCCGGAGCTCGCGCCCAGGACGGCGAGCAGGCGGCCGCGCAGGTGGCCGGAGCCGCGCAGCCGGGCCAGCAGCGTGGCGGCCGCGCCCCCGGTGTCGTCCTCGGCGTCCAGCGCCTCGACCAGCCGGTGGAGCGAGCGGACGGCGAGGTCGGGGTCGCCCGCGCGGGCCAGCGCCGCGACGACCGGCCCCGCCTCCGGGTCGGCCGGCTCGTTGCGGTCGAGATCCCAGAGCCCGAGCGCCGGGTCCGACAGCAGCCGCGCCGCGCGTTCGCCCTCCTCGAAGCCGAACCGGACGAGGCGGACCACCGCTCGCCGCGGGACCTCCGCCTGCGGCACGCTCACGCGCCCACCTGCGCCCGGGAGCGGACCAGGTCGGCGAAGCGCCCGGCGAACGGGCGCCACGCCTCGGCGACGTCGTCGTGCGCCGCGGCGGCCCGGGCGCACAGCGTCTCGACGTCGAGCGGGCTGGCCGCCACGCCGACCGGGTCGCTCGCGGCCCAGGCCCTCACCATCTCCGGCGTCGTCTCGATGTGGAACTGCAGCCCGTAGACGGCGGTGCCGACCCGGTAGGCCTGGTGCGGGTAGTGCGGGTTGCCGGCGAGCAGGGTCGCTCCCGCAGGCAGCTCGGAGATCTCGTCGTGGTGCCACTGGATGACGTCCGGCGAGAGCGGCAGCGGGCGGAACACGGGGTCGGCGTCGGCGGCGTCCCGCTTGGCGACCAGCGTCGCGCCGACCTCGGGCCCGTCCACGCCGACCCGGGTCCGGCCGCCGCCGACCTGGGCCAGCAGCTGGGCGCCCAGGCAGACGGCGAGCGTGGGCAGGTCGGCGGCGAGCGCCTGCCGGAGCAGCTCGCGCACGCCGACGAGCTCGGGGCTGGTCGCCTCGTCGTCCATCGACGACTGCGGCCCGCCCATCACCAGCAGTCCGTCGTAGCCGTCGAGGGTCGGCGGCAGCGGCTGCCCGAGCCCGAGCCGGCGCTCGTCGAGCTCCAGCCCGGCGTCGCGCAGCCACTCCCCCAGCCGAGCCGGCGGATCGGTCTCGCTGGGGACGACGACGAGCAGGTGGGCCACCGTCGCAGCCTAACGAGCGCCTGCGGAGGCAAGCCTGGAACGGCCTCGTCGCAGGGTCCCGTGCCGAGTCCGCTAGTTCGGGGGGCGACGAGGTCCTTCTAGAGCCCGGGGAGGTAGCGCCTCAGCTCGAACGGCGTGACGTTCTGCCGGTAGGAGTTGAACTCCTCCCACTTGTTGCGGAGGAAGAACTGGAACACGTGCTCCCCGAGGGTCTCGGCGACCAGTTCGCTGCCCTGCATCGCGGTCAGCGCCTCGCCGAGGCTCACCGGCAGGTCCTCGTACCCGGCCGCGCGCCGCTCGGTGTCGGTGAGCGACCAGACGTCGTCCTCGGCCTCCGGCGGCAGCTCGTAGCCCTTCTCGATGCCGCGCAGCCCGGCGGCCAGCAGCACCGCGAAGGTGAGGTAGGGGTTGCAGGCGGAGTCCGGCGAGCGGACCTCGACCCGGGCCGACTGGGCCTTGCTCGGCTTGTAGCTCGGCAGGCGGACCAGCGCGGAGCGGTTGGCCCGGCCCCAGGTCGCCGCGGTGGGCGCCTCGGTCCCGGCCAGCAGGCGCCGGTAGGAGTTCACCGTCTGGTTGGTGATGGCGGTGACCTCGCGGGCGTGGGTCAGCAGGCCGGCGATGAACTGCTTGCCGGTCGTGGAGAGCCGCATGGGGTCGGCCGGGTCGTGGAAGGCGTTGCGGTCGCCCTCGAAGAGCGACAGGTGGGTGTGCATCGCCGAGCCCGCCAGCTCGGTGAAGGGCTTGGGCATGAAGGTCGCGTGGACGCCCTGGGCCAGCGCCACCTCCCGGACGACGTGCCGCAGGGTCATGATGTTGTCGGCCATGGAGAGCGCGTCGGCGTAGCGCAGGTCGATCTCCTGCTGGCCCGGCGCGACCTCGTGGTGGCTGAACTCGACCGAGATCCCCATCGCCTCGAGCGCGAACACCGCCTCGCGCCGGAAGTCGTGCGCCACGTTGTGCGTGGAGAGGTCGAAGTAGCCGCCGGTGTCGGCCGGCTGCGGCGGGGTGCCGTCGGTGGGCAGGTCCCGGAGCAGGAAGAACTCGATCTCCGGGTGCGTGTAGAAGGTGAACCCCATGTCCCCGGCCTTGGCGAGCGCCCGGCGCAGCACGTGGCGCGGGTCGGCCCACGACGGCGAGCCGTCGGGCAGGGTGATGTCGCAGAACATCCGGGCGGTGTCGCTGGGCCGGCCCTCGCGCGCCGGCATCACCTGGAAGGTGCCGGGATCGGGCTTGGCCAGCATGTCCGACTCGTAGACCCGGGCGAAGCCCTCGATCGCCGAGCCGTCGAAGCCGATGCCTTCGGCGAACGCCGCCTCGATCTCCGCCGGTGCCACCGCGACGGCCTTGAGGTAGCCGGAGACGTCGGTGAACCACAGCCGCACGAAGCGGATGTCGCGCTCTTCCAGGGTCCGCAGGACGAACTCCTGCTGTCGGTCCATGCCGGCCATGATCCAGTCCGCTCGTTTCGGGAGTGTGACGTCGGCGCAAGCCTGCCCCGTCCGGGCGATCCGCACACCGTCCTGCGCCACGGACGACGACGTGTCGCGGTCGGCGGCGCCCGGTCAGCCGGGCGGGTGCCAGTCAGGGGGGCTGAGCACCGCCGCCATCCGGCTCAGCTCCGCCCGGTGCAGCGAGGCGAGCCGGCCCAGGATCTCCTCGCCCGCCGCGGTGAGCACCACCCGCACCGCGCGCGCGTCGTCGGGGTGCGCTGTCCGCCCGACGAGGTCCTGCTTCTGGGCGCGGTCGACCAGCTCGACCACGCTGTGGTGGCGCAGCTGCAGCCGGTCGGCCAGCTCGCGGACCGTGGCCCAGTCCCGCTCGGGGAACCCCTTGAGCGCCAGGAGCAGCTGGTACTGCTGCGGCGTGAGCCCGTGCCGGCGCACGACCTCCTCGCTGAACCGCAGGTAGCGCCGGATGCCGAACCGGAACCGGGCCAGCGCCTCGAAGTCGGCCTTGCTCAGGGGCGCCGGGTCGCAGTTCTCACCCGTCGCCGTCACCGCGCCATCACATCACGGCGCCGCGCGCAGAGGTCTGGCGACTTCTATCGTGCCGCGATACGTTCGGCCTCGTCCCGGGCGGGCTCCGCCCGGGCGTCGGCGAGGAGGACCTCGTGCGCGGACAGCCCGGCGGACCGGCGCGGGAGCGGCCATGAGCACCCGCCCGGGCTCCCCGCTGGTCGTCGTCCGGGTCACCGCCACCTCCGAGGACGCCGTCGACTGGGCGGCGGCCGAGGCCTCGATCCGCGGCCTGCCGCTGCGGCTGGTGCACCCGGTGAGCAGCACGGCCGAGGCGCTGGAGGCCGCGGCGTCCCGGGCCCGCGCGGTCGACGGTGGCCTCGCGGTCGAGAGCTCCCGGGTCAGCGGGCCGGCCCGCCGCGCGTTGCTGCGGGAGAGCCGCACGGCAGCCCTGCTGGTGCTCGGCGCCCCTGCTCGCGCGACGCTGACCCGGGTGCTGACCGCGCATGCGCCCCTGCGGCTCGCGGCCGCCGCCGCGTGCCCGGTCACGGTGGTCCGCGCCCTTCCTCGTGCCACCGATCCGCGGTCGGCACCTCGCGTGGTGGTCGGGATCGACGGCACGCGGTCCTCCGGGGCGGCCCTCGGCTTCGCCGTCCGGGCGGCCCGCCGACGGGGCCTCCCCCTCGTCGTCCTGCACGCGTGGACCGCCGACGCCCCCGCGGACCTCGAGGGGGTGTGCGCCTCCCGCGTCGTCACCGAGGCCGGCGCCGTCGGGCTGGTGGACCGGACGATCGCACCGTGGCGGGAGGAGTTCCCCGACGTCCCCGTGACCGCGGACGTCTGCTGCGGGGACGCCGCCGCCGCGCTCGTCGCGGCGTCCGACGGCGCCGCGCTCGTCGTCCTGGGGACCCCGGGCCGACGACGGCTGGCCGGGAACCTCCGGCCGGTGGGGCTGCGGGTGCTGGCCGGGGTCGCCGGCCCGGTCGTCGTCGTCGGCCACGAGGGACGTGGGACGCAGCCGAGCCGGCGGGGACTGCGCAGCGTCGCGGGCCGCTGACCGGCATCCTGCTGCCATGGCCGACGACCCTGCTCCCGGGGGCGGCTGGGCGCCGACCTGCGCACCGAGGTGGTCGCCTTCTGGCGACCGTGACCACCGGCCCCCCTCGCACCCCGGGCGGGGGCGAGACGAGGATGGGGCCGTGAGCGATCAGCAGCCGGTGCAGATGCGGGTGTCCCTGGCCCAGGTCGACACGCGGGTCGGCGACCTCGCGGGCAACAGCGACCTGGTGGTGCGCTGGGCGGCGGAGGCCGCCGGGTCCGGCGCCCACCTCGTCGTCTTCCCCGAGATGACGCTGACCGGCTACCCGCCGGAGGACCTGGTGCTGCGGGAGTCGTTCGCCCGCGCCAGCGAGCAGGCGCTGGTCGACCTCGCCGCCCGGCTGGCGGCCGACGGGCTCGGGGACCTCGCCGTCGTCGTCGGGTACCTGGCGCACACCGAGGGCAGCGGCCCCGCCCCGGTCGACGAGCCACCGACCGACGACCACCGGCCCAGCGACGCCAACCCCCGCCGGGGCGCGCCGCGCAACGCCGCAGCCCTGCTGCACGGCGGCGAGGTCGTCGTCCGCTACTACAAGCGCCACCTGCCCAACTACGGGGTCTTCGACGAGGCGCGGTACTTCGTGCCCGGCACCGAGCTGCCGGTGGTGCGGCTGCACGGGGTCGACGTCGCGCTCACCGTCTGCGAGGACCTCTGGGTCGAGGGCGGACCGTGCGGGGTCGCCGGGCAGGCCGGGGTCGACCTGGTGGTCTCGCCCAACGCCTCTCCCTACGAGCGGGCCAAGGACGACCTGCGGCTGCCGCTGGTGCGCCGCCGGGCCGCCGAGGCGCGGGCCGCGATCCTGTACTGCAACCAGGTCGGCGGGCAGGACGAGCTCGTGTTCGACGGCGACTCGATGGCCGTCTCCCCCACCGGCGAGCTGCTGGCCCGCGCGCCGCAGTTCGTCGAGCACCTGCTCACCGTCGACCTCGCGCTGGACCCCGCCGCGGTGCCGCAGCGGCGCGAGGGCCGGATCGGGCCGATGACCGTCACCCGGCACGTGCTGTCGGAGGCCCCGGTGCCGGCGTACGAGGCGCGGCCGGCGACCGTGGCCGAGCCGCTCGGCGACTGCGAGGAGGTCTGGCGGGCCCTGGTCCTCGGCCTGCGGGACTTCATCGACAAGAACGGCATGCCGTCGGTCGTCCTGGGCCTCTCCGGGGGCATCGACTCCGCGGTCTGCGCGGCCCTCGCCGTCGACGCCCTCGGCGCCGACCGGGTGCACGGGGTCGGGCTGCCGTCGAAGTGGTCCAGCGAGCACTCGCTGGCCGACGCCGAGGACCTCGCCCGCCGCACCGGCCTGCACTACTCGGTCGTGCCGATCGCGCCGATGGTCGACGCGTTCGAGGCCTCGGTGGAGCTCTCCGGCGTGGCGGCGGAGAACCTGCAGGCGCGGGTGCGCGGCACGCTGCTCATGGCGCTGTCCAACCAGCACGGGCACCTGCTGCTGACGACGGGCAACAAGAGCGAGGTCGCCGTCGGCTACTCCACGCTCTACGGCGACTCCGCCGGCGGCTTCGCCCCCATCAAGGACGTGCCCAAGACGCTGGTGTGGGAGCTGGCCCGCTGGCGCAACGCGCACGCCGCCGGGCGCGGCGAGACCGAGCCGATCCCATGGAACTCCATCGACAAGCCGCCGTCGGCCGAGCTCGCGCCCGGGCAGGTCGACAGCGACTCGCTGCCCTCCTACGAGGAGCTGGACGCGGTGATCGCCGACTACGTCGACCGCGACCTCGGCATGGCCCAGCTGCTCGAGCGCGGCCACGACCCGGAGGTGGTGGCGCGGGTCCTCCGACTGGTGGACAGCGCCGAGTTCAAGCGCCGCCAGTCGGCGCCCGGCACCAAGATCAGCCTCAAGGCGTTCGGTCGCGACCGGCGGCTGCCCGTCACCAACCGGTGGCGGGAGACCGTGCCCACCGTGCGAGAAGGAGCACAGGCATGAGCGAGTCGGTCCTGTACGGCGGGCAGTCGACGGCGCGGGTGCGCATCCACCACCTGCAGCAGGCCAAGGAGCGCGGCGAGAAGTGGGCGATGCTCACCGCCTACGACACGTACAGCGCGGCCATCTTCGAGGAGGCCGGCATCCCGGTGATGCTGGTCGGCGACTCGTCCGGCAACGTCGTCCTCGGGCACACCAGCACCGTGCCGGTGACCGTCGAGGACATCCTGCTGATGACCAAGGCGGTCACCCGCTCCACCAAGCGGGCGCTCATCGTGGCCGACCTGCCCTTCGGGTCCTACGAGTCGGGGCCGCAGCAGGCCTTCGAGACCGCCGTCCGCATGATGAAGGAGGGCGGCGCCCAGGCGGTCAAGCTCGAGGGCGGGCTGCGGGTGGGGCCGCAGATCAGGCTGCTCCACGACGCCGGCATCCCGGTCATGGCGCACGTCGGCTTCACGCCGCAGAGCGAGCACGCGCTCGGCGGGTTCCGGGTGCAGGGCCGGGGTGCCGGGGCCGAGCAGCTGCTGGCCGACGCGCACGCCGTGCAGGAGGCCGGCGCCTTCGCCGTCGTCCTGGAGATGGTGCCGGCCGCCGTCGCCGCGCAGGTGACCAAGGAGCTCTCCATCCCGACGATCGGCATCGGCGCCGGCGTGGACTGCGACGCGCAGGTGCTGGTGTGGCCGGACATGGCGGGGCTCAACGGCGGCCGGGTGCCGAAGTTCGTGAAGAAGTACGCGGACCTGCGAGGCGAGCTGCTGCGGGCGGCGAGGGAGTACGCCGACGACGTCCGCGGAGGGGTCTTCCCGGGGCCGGAGCACTCGTTCGACTGAGGGCGTACCGGAGCGCCAGCAACCCGTAGCCGAGCCCGTTGAGGCCGAGCGCGGTGGCGTAGGTGCCGGCCTGCGTGCCGGTCGCGTCGACGTCCAGGCCCAGCGGGTCGAAGACGTAGTGCCCCAGGAAGCCGCCCTCGTATCCCGGTGCGCCGGCCCGCTCGCGCAGCCACAGCTCGAGGTCGGTGAGCGGGCAGTCGGCGCCGGCCAGGTTGACGACGAGGATCACCAGTGCGACGGGGGCGTGCAGCAGCACGAGCCGGGGCCACCGGAGGGCGAGCAGGGCGCCGACCAGCATGAACAGGACGGCGGCGGCGTGCACGAGCGCCACCGCGTTCGCGAGCAGCACTCCTCCACTGTGCCACCCGGGGCGGAGCTCGGGCGCCGGTCAGCCGGCGAGCTGGGCCAGCAGCACCGCCGGCGCCTCGGCCAGCGAGGGGCCGTACCAGGTGAGGTGCCGCCCGCTGACGAACACCGGCCGGGCCTGCGGCCACGCCTCCGGGCCGTCCTCGGGCGTGAACGCGTAGGGCTCGTCGGGGAGCACGACGAGCTCCGCCGGCACCGTCGCGGGCTCGTCCGGGCGGAGCTTCGGGTACCGGTCGGCGTGCTCCGCGAGCACGTTGCGGACGCCGAGCCGGGCCAGCACGTCGCCGGCGAAGGTGTCACGGCCCAGCACCATCCAGGGACGACGCCAGATCGGGACGACCGCCGGCACGTCCGGCAGCCGCGCCGGCGCGGTCCACGCCGCCCGCGCCGCGGCCAGCCAGCCGGGGTCGGGGCGGTCCAGCACGGCGCAGAGCCGGGTCAGCGAGTCCAGCGCCTGGTCGACGGTGGCCGGCGCCGTGACCCACACCGGCACGCCCGCAGACCGGAGCGCCGCGACGTCGGGGTCCCGGTTCTCCTCGGCATTGGCGACCACCAGGTCCGGCGCCAGGTCGAGCACCCGGCCCACGTCCGGCCACTTGGTGCCGCCGACCCGCGGGACGTCGAGCCCTGCCGGGTGGCTGCACCAGTCGGTCGCCCCGACCAGCAGGCCGACGTCGGTGGCGGCGATCGCCTCGGTCAACGACGGCACCAGCGAGACCACCCGCCGCGGCGGCGGCCCCGCGTAGAGCCGCCGCTGGTCGTCCCACATGCCGCCGCCGGTGAGGTGCCGGAGCGGCCCCCTGCAGGGCCCCGCCGCGCGCGTGCGAGCGGTGGGGGGCAGGGGGTCCTTCATCAGACGTCGGTGATCCGGACGCCCGCGTGCACCTTGTACCGGCGGTTGACCGACACGAGGTTGATGGTCAGCGCCTCGACCTGGCGGGCGTTGCGGAGCCGCCCGGCGTAGATGCCGCGCATCCCCGGCAGCCGCCCCGCGAGGGCCTGCACCGTGTCCATCGCCGCCCGGTCGTCCCCGACGACCATCACGTCGCCGTCGATGGTCGGCTGGGAGAGGTCCTCGAGGAGCTTGGCCGACAGGTGGTGGAAGGCGCCGACGACGTGCGAGTCGGGCAGCAGCGCGGCGGCCTGCTGGGCGGCGCTGCCCTCCTCGACGTCGAGCACGTACGCGCCGAGCTCGTCGAAGCCCATGGGCACGACGCAGTCGACGACGATCTTGCCGGCCAGCGGGGTGGCGAGGTCGCGGAGCGTGTCGCCGTGCCCCGCGAAGGGGACGGCGACGATGACCAGGTCCGCCGCGCCCGCGACGTCGACGTTCGAGCCGCCGGTGACCGACACCTCGACGCCGCCGGCCACCGTCGCGGCGCGCTCGGCGACCTCGGCGGCCACCTCGGCGGCGCGCTCGGCGTCGCGGGAGCCCAGCAGCACCCGCTGCCCCTGGGCGGCCAGCCGCACGGCCAGCCCGCGCCCCTGCGGACCGGTGCCGCCCAGCACACCCACGACCAGTTCCTCGACCGCGCGACCGTCCGTCACGTCCACCCCTCCCGCGGCGCCGGACAGCCCGGCTGCTCGGACCGATCATGCCCCGCCCGGTCAGGACGGCGGGGGGTCGCCCCGCCACTCGCGGTCCTCGGCGTCCAGCTCCTCGTTGCGCTCGGCGATGGAGGCCAGCGCGTGCTCGGCCTCCTCGCGGGTCTCGTACGGGCCGAGCCGGTGCCGCTCGGCGCAGCCCTCGCGCGGCTCGACGGTGTGGTGCCTGAGGCAGAAGAACCAGGGCCCCTCGCTCATGCGCGACCTCCTTCGCTCGTCGGACGTCCCCAGCCTTCCACCGGTCGCGCGGGCCCGCTCGGACGGCGGTGGCGCCGGCGCGACGCCTCCGACCTCACCCGGAAGGGCGCCGGAGGGTGACGGTGAGGGAACGGGGGGTGTCGGAACGCCGGTCCGTGCGGCATCCTGCACCGGTGACCGGCCGGGACGTGCGCGCCTCTGACCAGGCCACCGTCACCCCGGAGCCGGCGACCCCGCACGGTTCCGAGCACCGCGTCGCCGCCCTGACCGTCGCCGTGCTGCTGGCCACCGGCGCCGTCATGGGATCGATCAACCTCGTCGTGGACGGCGTGCTGCGGGAGGGCGCCGCCCGGTGGGCCTACGCCGGCACCATGCTCCTGCTGCTGACCCTCGCCGTCGCGCTGGGCATCCGCGGCCGGCTGGGGCCCGGGTACACCCTCGCCCTGGTGCTGCTCGGCGACCTGATCTACCTCGTGGTGGTGCTCTGCATCGAGGACCCGCTGCGCTACGCCACGCCGCTCATGCTGCTCTTCCCCGCGCTCGCGGCCGCCTGGTTCCTGGAGGCGCGGGCGCTCACCGTGCACATGGCGGTGACGACCGCCGTCTGCCTGGCCGCCCTCTGGCCGAGCTACGACGGCGCCATGGCACTCGGCGTCCAGGTGGGGGTCAACGCCTGCACGCTGAACGGCGCGGCGACATCGGTCTTCCTGCTGCGCCGGCGGGTGCAGCGTCTCCTGGCGGCGACCGAGACGCTGACCCGGATCGACCCCCTCACCGGGTTGCACAACCGCCGCTACCTCGTCGAGCAGGCCGAGCGGCTCTGGCGGCAGGCGCGGCGGGACGGCACCCGGGTGTGCGCCATGGTGCTCGACCTCGACCACTTCAAGCGGCTCAACGACGAGTTCGGGCACGCGGTCGGCGACGCCGTCCTCAGCGCCGTGGCGACCTCGCTCGCGGCCGCCGTCCGCCCCGCCGACGTGCTGGCGCGCATCGGTGGCGAGGAACTGGTGGTGGTGGGCTCGGTGAGCGACGCGACCGAGGCCGGCCGGCTGGCCGAGCGGCTGCGGTCGGCGGTCGCCCGGGGCCACGGCGCCGGTGGGCACGGCGTCACCGCCTCCGTGGGTCTTGCCGTCACCCGGCCGCTCGACGGCGAGGACGCGGTGGCGGCGCTGTGGCGGCTGGTCGACGAGGCCGACGCCGCCATGTACCGGGCCAAGCGCGAGGGCCGGGACCGGGTGGCCACCGCGGGCGTCCCCCGCGCCCGCAGCCCGCGCGCCGAGGAGACCAGCACCTAGCCGCCCGGGTGCGTTCCTCGACCGGTGGATTCCGCGGTTCTCTGCTTCCCTAGGGGCATGCCGCAGGCCGCGCCCGCCCCGACGCGCACGCTGCCGCCGCCGCTGCGCGAGCAGGCCGACGTCCGCGACCGGTGGCTGACCCAGCGGCTGCTCGACGTCCTGCCGGGGCTGATGGACCAGGCGGGCATCGACCTGTGGATCGTGGCCGGCCGCGAGTACAACGAGGACCCGGTGCTCGCCACGCTGCTCCCGGCGTCCTGGCTCTCCGCCCGGCGGCGCACGATCCTGCTGCTGCACCGCAGCGACGACGGCGTGACCCCCGCGGCGGTCTCCCGCTACCCGGTCGGCCAGTTCCTCCCCGCCTGGACCGCCGAGACCCGCGAGCCCGCCGGGCGCGACCAGTGGGCGGAGGTCCGCCGCTTCGTGGAGCAGGCCGATCCGCGACGGATCGGCATCGACGTCTCCGAGCACTTCGCCCTCGCCGACGGTCTCTCCCACTCCGAGCACCGGCTGCTCAGCGAGGCGCTGGGCCCGTACGCCGACCGGCTGGTCTCCGCGGAGCGGCTGGCGGTGAGCTGGCTGGAGACCCGCCTGCCCGAGGAGATCGAGGCGCTGCGCGGGATGAACCGCCTGGTGCACCAGGTGATCGCCGAGGCCTTCTCACCCGCCGTCGTGCGGGCGGGCGAGACGACCGCCCTGGACCTGGCCTGGTGGCTGCGGCAGCGCTTCCACGACCTCGGGGTGGAGCCGTGGTTCCAGCCCTCGGTGCTGCTGCAGCGCGCCGGGGTGCCGCTCGCGGAGGACGAGGGCACGCTGCTGCCCGCCGTCCCCCGCGACGCGGCGGTGCTGCCCGGCGACCTGGTGCACTGCGACGTCGGGCTGAGCTGCCTGGGCCTGCGCACCGACACCCAGCGCAACGCCTACGTCCTGCGGCCGGGCGAGACCGACGCTCCCGCCGGGCTGCGCGCCGCGCTGCGGGCGGCCAACCGGCTGCAGGAGCTCACCGCGGCCGCGCTCCTGCCGGGCCGCACCGGCAACGAGGTGCTGGCCGCCGCCCGCGCCGCCGCGGCGGACGAGGGCATCGACGGCGACGTCTACTCCCACCCCATCGGCTACCACGGGCACGGCGCCGGCCCGGCCATCGGCCAGTGGGACCAGCAGCACGGCGTGCCGGGGGCCGGGGACTACCCGGTGCGCCCCGACACGGCCTACGCGCTCGAGCTCGCGGTGCGCCGGCCGGTGCCGGAGTGGGGCGGCCAGTGCGTCCGGCTGGGGCTCGAGGAAGGCGTGGCCCTCACCGCCGACGGCGTCGAGTACCTCGACGGGCGGCAGACCGCGTTCGTCCTGATCGGCTGACACCCCGCCGCCCCCGCGGACGGGAGCGGCGAGAGCCGGGCGGTCATTTCTGGCGCGACTTCGCCGTCCGCTTGTCATTGGCCTTCTGGATGGCGTCGACGAGCTGCTTCTTCTTCATCTTCGACCGGCCGGAGATGTCGAGCTTCTTCGCCAGGTCGTACAGGTGGCTCTTCGAGGCGTTGGCGTCCACGCCCCCCTTGGTCTTCCGGTCGGTGTCGCGACCACCGGCGGCCTGGGCGTCGGAGGGTCCCTTCTTGCCGCCCTCCTTCTTCTGCCAGCGGTCCCCGACCTTCTCGAACGAGTGCTTGACCGCGGCCCACGCCGTCCGGGCGGCCCGCTCCTCGTCGTCGTACTCGTCCACCGCGGAGTCGTAGGCCTTGGCGTAGGTGCGCTGTGCCTTCTTCGGCGAGCGCTGCAGGGTGCTCGGCAGCTCGGACTGCTTGGCGTCGCCCTTCTTCGTCGTCTTCGGCATCGCTCTCTCCTCTCGTGTCCGCCAGGCCCTACCCCGGGCGCCGCGGACGATCACATCCGTCGAGCCGTCACGAGCCGCTCACCAGCGGATCCGCGAACCGGCCCGTCAAGCGGGCTCGGCGAGCTCCACGCGGCCCTCCTGCGCCGGTAGGTTCCGCCCGTGGACGAGAGCACCTTCTGGACGCTGGTCGAGGACACCCGCGCGGAGGCCGCCGAGACGGCGCGTGGCTCGGTGGTCGCCGAGCACGTCGCCACCCTCACGGCCGCCCTCGAGGAGCTCTCCGACGACGACGTCCTCGGCTTCTACCGCCAGCTGATGACCGCCCGCGCCCGGGCGAACCGCTGGGACCTGTGGGCCGCCGCGTACCTGGCGCTCGGCGGCGCGAGCGACGACGCCTTCCTCGACTTCCGGAACTGGCTGATCAGCCTGGGGCGGGACGCCTACGAGCGGGTGCTCGCCGACCCGGACGCCGTGGCCGACCTCGAGTGGGACGAGGACGAGGACGACTTCGGCTGCGCCGAGGAGTGGGCCTACGCCCCGCTGGAGGTGCTGGACGACCGCGGCTTCGCCGAGGAGGACCTGGACCCGGGCCCCGACGAGGTCGACGACCAGTTCGGCAAGCCCGCGGGCGAACCGTTCCCGGAGGACGACGACGAGTGGTTCGCCGCCCGGTTCCCCCGGCTCTGGGCGGCCTACGGCCAGGTCTAGCCGGGGTCTAGCCGTCCAGGTACCGCGTCCAGTGCGCCCGCTCGGCGTCGGTCATCGCCCGGCTGGCGTTGGCCGCGAAGTCGAACACCACCAGGACGCAGTCCGCACGGATCGCGACCCGGCCGTCCTGCTCCAGCTCCTGCCGGAGGGTGAAGGACTTCGTGCCCAACCGGGTCACCCAGCTCCGCACGCAGAGCTCCTCGCCGACGCGGTAGTAGAGCTGGCGCAGGTAGTCGACCTCGAGGCGGGCGAGGATCAGCCCGCCACCGGTGTGGTCGCCGCCCAGCGCCAGCCGCGCGTCCTCGAGGAGGCTCAGCGCACGGGCGTGGTTGACGTGGCCCAGCATGTCGGGGTCCGACCAGCGCAGCCGGACCGGGTGCTCGTGCCGCACGTCAGGGCAGGTCCGCGGTCTCGGCGGACTGCCGGTGCGCCCCCTGCGCATCGTCCGGGTCGGGGTGGACCGTCCGCTCCTCCGACTCGGCGAGGATGACCTCGGCCGCGACCTCCTCCATGCCGCTGCCCCGCAACGCCTCCTCCTCCGGCAGCAGCTGCGACCGCGTCCCGACGTTGTCCTCGGTGACGTTGTCCAGTGCCTCCGGGCTCGGCTTCTTCTGCGTGGTCACGTCAGAACCGCTGCTGCTCGGTGCCGATCCCCAGGGCGCGGGCGACCTCCTGGACGTTCTCGAACCGCTGCCCGGCGGGCAGCCGCCGCAGGTCCGACAGCACCCGGTCGGTGGGGTTGCCTTCCTGCGCCTTGGCGATCAACTGGTCGCGGTCGGCGGGCCACACCTCCTTGCCGAGGGCCTCGGCGAGCGCGGCACGGTGCTCGATGTCGCGCTGGTCGGTGCCGGGCGCGGTGGCGGCCTGGTGGGGGTCGGTCACGGGGATCTCCTTCGTCGTGGCGGTGGAATGTCGGGGTGCCGGGGTCAGTTGCCGGCGTCGGTGGAGGCGTCGGTGTAGCGCAGGATCGCGGCCACCGGCTCGTCGTCGGGCAGCGCCGCCCGCGGGACGGCGAGCACGCCGGCGGCGCTGGCCACCGCGGCCTCGACCAGGGCGGCGCCGGCCGGTGCGACCTCGCCGTGCACGCCCAGGGCGTCCATGTCCTGCTGCTTGACACCGAGCTCCAGCGGGCCGCCGCCGACCAGCAGGGTGGCGTCGGCGTCCTGCTCGTCGGTGAGGAGGAGGGTCTCGACCTGGCCCTTGCGCAGCGCCTCGACGACCGCGTCGGTACCGGTGACGGCCAGCCCGTGGGCGCCCGCGGCCTGCACCTTGTCGACGGCGTCGGCGATGTCGCGGGCCTCGTGCTCGGCGATCAGCTCGGCGGCGCGGCGCTGGACGGGCTCGCGGTCGGCGCCGGCGGCGCGACCCCCCTCGTCCATGGACACGACGAGGTCCGACCACGCCGCATGCGCCTTGTCGCTCAGGATCTGGCGGGCGCGCACGTCACCGGCGAGCAGGATGAACCGGATCGGCAGTCGCCGGACGAACGAGTCGATCTCGTCGGCGACCCGGCCGGCGTTCTCCTCCCACTGGTTCTCGGCGGTGTGCATGTAGGTGTTGTGCGCCCAGCCGCCGACCTTCACCTTGCGCATGTGGAAGGTGTCACCCTCCACCTGCCGCTCCTCGTCCGGCCGGCCGGAGAGCCCGGCGACGGTGAGATCGGCGCCCACCCGGTCGGCGACGACGACGATGTGCGGCACGCGGCCGGCGAGCTGGCGCAGCACCGGGAGCAGATCGGGGTGCGCCGACCACTGGGCGGTCTCCCGGGCGGGGCTGTCGGCCAGCACCTCGTCGAGCACGACGGACCCGTCCGACGCGACGACGACGGCGCGCCCCTTAAGCGTGCCGGCCTGGCCGCCCTCGTTGCCCTCGAGCAGCCGGGCGCGCACGGCCTCGGTCACCACCTCGGGGGCGCCCTGCTCGGTCAGCTGCTCGGTCAGCGCCCGCACGCGCAGGTCCAGCTCGGTGTCGGCGTTCTCGGTCGTGTGCGTGACGTCGGCGCAGACCGTGGCGTAGGGACCAGCGGCGGCGAACACCGGCTCCAGGAAGGACACGTCCATGTCGGGGGGACAACTCCTCGGTCGATCGGGGGTGTTCGGTGGGCGGGGCCGGCTCTCGGAGCCGCGGCTCCCGCCGTCGCCGCCTACCCACCGACCGGCCCCTCACACCCGGTGTCGATTTCGGAGGGCGGGGGTAGGCGGTCCCGCGACACGGAACCGCAGAGAGGACGAGGCATGACCGAGCACGACCAGCTGCCCCTGCCCGACTACGACCACCTGCCCGTGGAGGGCCTGGCCTCGCGGATCCGGACGCTGGACGCCCAGGGTCTGGAGACCCTGCTCGAGTACGAACGCGCCCACGCCGACCGCGTCCAGGTGGTCACGATCATGGAGAACCGCCTGCAGTCGCTCCGCGAGGGCGCCCAGCCCTCCGGCGGTGACCCGGCCGCGCCGGCCGCCGACGACCCGTCGCACGCCGCGGGGGGCTCGAAGGTCTCCGAGGCGACGACCGGCCCGGCCATGAACCCGCCGTCGCAGGGCGACCCGACCAACCCCGCTCAGCCCCGCTCCACCGGCTGACCCTCGACCTGTCCGGGGGGGGGGGGGGGGGGGGGGGGGGGGGGGGGGGGGGGGGGGGGGGGGCGCCGCCGGCCGCCCCCCCCCCCCCCCCCCTCACACCCCCCCACCCCCCCCCCCCCCCCCCGCCCGACAGCGTCCCCCCCCCCCCCCCGCCCCCCCCCGCCCCCCCCCCCCCCCCCCCCCCCCCCCCCCCGCCCCCCCCCCCCCCCCCCCCCCCCCCCCCCCCCCCGTCCGGGGTGCTGCGTCAGGCGGCGGGCGTGATGCGACCCTCGCCGCCGACGGGGTAGTCGGCAGCGCTCACGACGCCGCCGAGGTCCTCGACCAGGTAGGTCTCGAGGGCCTCCTGGTAGGTCACCGGCAGGACGGTGAACCCCACCCCGTCGAAGGGGTAAGCGTCGCCGCCGCGGAGGAGGAAGTCGATCGTGGCGACGGAGATGGTCTCCAGCGCGCCGGTCGGCGCGCCGTCCTCCACCAGGACCGTGCCGTCGTCCAGGACCAGGTCGACGACCCGGGACCCGACCGGCTGGGTCACGTCGTAGGTGACCCGGTAGCCGGCGGCCTGGGCGAACTGGCCGGCCGCCCCGGGCAGGCCCGACAGGCCGCGCTCGACGCCGGCGACGAACGTCTCGACCGGCATGGCCGGGGCGACGCCGACGAAGTTGGAGAACGGCAGGATCGAGTAGGTGTCCAGCGCGGTGACGTCGCCGGCCGGGATCACCGCGTTGTTGCGGATGCCGCCGCCGTTCTGCAGCGCCACGACCGGTGCGGTCACCCCGAGGGCGGCCGCCTCCCGCTGGCCGGCGGCCAGCAGGGCGTCGGTGGCGAGGTTGCCGAGGTTGGTCTCCTGGCTCCGGACGTCGTCGCGGACGCCGTTGAGGTCGACCGCCGAGGTGGCCACGACCTGCTCGGCGAGGTCCGCGACGTACTCCTGCACCGGCTGGACGACCCGCCGGTTCACCGCCTGGTTCGGCGCGACGGCGTCGGGACCCTGGGCCGCGACCGGGATGGCGCGCGAGACGTCGTCGTGCACCGTCAGGAGCTCACCGGCCGCGTCGAAGGACACGACGAGGCGGCCCACGTAGCTGTAGAGCGCCGCCGTCGTGACGACGGGGACGACCTCGCCGTCGGCGTCGGTCGGGGTCAGCGGGTAGGAGCCGTAGACGTCCGTCTCGTCGGGCACCCGCGGGTCGCCCTCGTCGGTGAGCAGCTCGTGCCCGCCGCCGCCGATGATGACGTCGACGCCGCTGAGCTCGGCGGCGAGGGCCACCTCGTTGTCGATGTCCTGCAGGTGCGAGACCAGCACCACCTTGTCGACGCCTGCGGCCGCGAACGCCGCGGCCTGGGTGTTGGCGATCCCGGCGAGGTCGGGGTCGACCGCCACGTCGCGGGAGCTGGTGAGCCGGGCGAGGTCGGGCGTCGTGAGCCCGATGAAGCCGATCTTCTCCCCGCGCTCCTGGACGACGTGGGAGGTCACGATGGTGCCGTCGGCCACGCGGGCCAGCAGGGCCGGCTCCTCCTCGAAGCCGAGGTTGCTCGACACGATCGTCGTCTGCGGGCGGATGTCGCCGATCCACTCGGCGAAGAAGTCCGGGCCGAGGTCGAAGTCGTGGTTGCCCGGGATCGACACGTCGAAGCGGGCGGCGTTGAACACGGTGGCGTCGTAGACGGGGCGCCCGGAGTCCTCGCTGGCGGCCAGCTGGGGGCCGGGGAGGAAGTTGTCGCCGGCCGAGACCGTGACGACGCCGCGCTTCTTGGCCATGTCCGCGGTCCGCGGGCCGGTCAGGGCGAGGATCTGCTGCTGGCGGATGAGCTCGACGAAGCGGTCGGCCCCGCCGTAGGTGCCGCCGTCCTCGGTGGTGATCGGCAGCAGCGCGGACTCGAGGTCGTTGGCGTGCAGCAGCGTGAGGGTGAAGTCGGGGCGGGGTTCCTGGGCGGGCGCGGCGACGGCGGTCCCCGTCAGGGTGCCGCCGGCCAGGCTGGCCGCGGCCACGGTGGCCACGACGGTGCCGCGGCGGAAGTGCTTCAGAGACATGACGCTCCGGGGTTGGTGGGGGGAGCTTGCCGGGGGAGCGTCACACCGAAGCGTGAACACGGAGTAGCCATCCCGGGAAACTGTGACAAGGAACACAGTCTGCGCGGCGTGTCACTCAGATGTCACCTTCCGTAGTCGCGGGTGTCACTCGGTCGGCTTACGGTCACGGCGTCTCACCCTCCGTCCGGAAGGACCCCCGTGCTCGTACGCATCGGCAGTCCGCGCGTCCTCGCGCGCCGTACCGCCCTCGGCACCCTCGCCGCCTCCGTGGCGGTGGTGGGCCTGCCCGCCTTCGGCCAGGCGGCGCCGTCGACCACCCCGTTCATCTCCGAGCTCCACTACGACAACGCCGGCACCGACACCGGCGAGTTCGTCGAGGTGCACCTGCCCGCCGGCACCACGTCCGCGGGGCTGTCCCTCGTCCTCTACAACGGCAGCAACGGCGCCTCCTACGGGACCGTCGGCCTCGGGGACGTGACCGCCCCCGCTGACGCCCCCGCCGTCGTGGCCGTCGATGCCCCGGGCCTGCAGAACGGGGCACCGGACGGCGTCGCGCTGGTCCGCGGCGACGAGGTGCTCGAGTTCTTGTCCTACGAGGGGACCCTCACGGCCACCAGCGGCCCGGCTGCCGGTCTGACCAGCACCGGGATCGGCGTGAGCGAGGCCGGGAACGAGCCCGCCGGGCAGTCGCTGTCCCGCGCCTACGACCCCGTCTCTGACGCCCTCGTCTGGTCCGGCCCGGCGTCGAGCACCAAGGGCGAGGTGAACCCGGCGCCCGATCCGGTCGAGCCGCCGCCGCCCGCCGTCGACGTCTGCGAGACCCCGGTGACGCACGAGATCGGCGCCGTCCAGGGCGAGGGTGCGGAGACCCCGCTGGCCGGGCAGCAGGTGACGGTCCGCGGCACCGTCGTCGGCGACGTCGAAGGCCTCTCCGGCTTCTACCTGCAGGACCCGGACGGCGACGGGGACGCCGCCACGTCCGACGGCATCTTCGTGTTCAGCGGCGTCGCGGTCGACCTCGGCGACACCGTCGCCGTCACCGGCGCAGCCCAGGAGTTCGGCGGCCAGACGCAGATCTCCTCGCGCACCGACGTCCAGGTCTGCGCCGCGGGCGAGCTGCCCGAGCCCGCCGTGCTCGAGCTGCCGGCCGGCGACGAGGCCCGCGAGCGGCTCGAGGGCATGCTCGTCGCCCCCGCCGACACCCTGACCGTCAGCGAGGTCTTCGACCTCACCAGCTTCGGCGAGCTCACCCTCTCCGAGGGCGGCCTGCTGGTGCAGCCGACCGAGCTCGCCCGGCCCGGCACCGCCGAGGCCGAGGCGGTCGCGGCGGAGAACGCGCTGCGCCGGGTCGTGCTCGACGACGGCGTGAGCGCGCGGGTCAGCGTCAGCACCCGCCCGTACCTGTCGCCGGAGACCCCGGTCCGCGTCGGTGACGAGCTCTCGTTCACCGAGCCGCTCGTCCTCGGCTACGGCTTCAACCAGTGGCGGCTGCAGCCGGCCGACGGCACCGCCGAAGGGGTCTTCGCGCCGCAGAACACCCGGCCGGCCGCACCCGAGGAGGTCGGCGGGGACGTGCAGGTCGCCGCGTTCAACGTGCTCAACTACTTCCTGACCTTCGACCAGTCCGTCGGCCGGGGCGCGGAGTCCCCGGCGGAGCTCGAGAACCAGGCCGGGAAGATCGTGCCGGCCATCGAGGCGCTCGGCGCCGACGTGGTGACGCTGATGGAGATCGAGGACACCGACGCCAGCGGCTACAGCCCCGGCGACGCGGACACGGCGCTGGCCGACCTCGTGAGCCGGCTGAACGAGGCCGCCGGCTACGACAAGTGGGACTTCGTCCCGCTGCCGGAGGAGCTCTACGGCGTCGACCGCGACGTCATCCGCAACGCGATCATCCACCAGGACGACGTGGTGCTCCCGGTCGGCGACCCGGCCGGCCTGGTCGACGAGGAGGTCTGGGACAACGCCCGCGAGCCGATCGCCCAGACGTTCGTGAAGGACGGCGACGCGTTCACCGTCGTGGCCAACCACTTCAAGTCCAAGAGCCCGGGCCGGCCGACCGGCGACAACGTGGACACCGGTGACGGCCAGGGCGCGTGGAACGGCGACCGCGTCCGGCAGGCGGCGTCGCTCGCGGAGTTCGCCGCGGAGCTGCGGGAGTCCACCGGCGACCAGGACGTGCTGCTGATGGGCGACCTCAACGCCTACACGCAGGAGGACCCGATCCAGCTCCTCGAGGACGCCGGCTGGACCGACCTCGGCCTGCGTTTCGACGAGGGCTCCTACAGCTACGTGTTCGACGACATGTCCGGCTCGCTGGACCACGCGCTGGCCACGGCGGAGCTGACGGCGAAGGTCACCGACGTCACGCACTGGAACATCAACGCCGTCGAGTCCTTCGCCTACCAGTACTCCGGCGACCCGGCGCTGTACGCGCCCAGCCCGTACCGCTCCAGCGACCACGACCCGCTGGTGCTCGGCATCGACCTGGAGGAGCGCTGCCAGGGCCTGCTGCCGACCATCCGGGGGACCGACGGCAGCGACGTGCTCAGCGGCACGAACGGCCGGGACGTGATCATGGGTCTCGGTGGGGACGACGAGATCCGCGGTGGCAACGGTGACGATGTCGTCTGCGGTGGCGCCGGCGACGACCGGATCGCCGGTGAGAACGGCGACGACGTCCTCTCCGGCGGCTTCGGCGACGACCGGCCGGACGGCGGGAACGGCAGCGACGTGCTCATCGGCGGGCCGGGCACCGACCGGCTCGACCAGGGCCGCGGGCAGGGCACCGCAGAGCAGGAGGGTGCGGAGTCCTGATCCGCTCCCGCCCCTGACGCGCGCCGGCGCGGGCCTCTCTCCACGAGGGCCCGCGCCGGTGCCGTGTCAGCCCTTCCGGACCCCCTCGGCCAGGGTGCGGGCCACCGTCTGCAGCAGCGGGTGACCCGGCAGGTCCTCGACCGCCACGGGCAGCGGCAGGGACCAGTTGGGCCGGTCGTCCGCCCCGGGCATGTTCGGCCGGCGCTGCTCGCCGACCGCGTCGTCCAGCGTCGCCGACAGCAGCAGCGACGGCGCCGTGGCCAGCAGGGCGTGCGCCTGCTCGACCGCCTGCTCGACCGTGGCGTCGTCGGAGAGCCCCGGCAGGTGCGCCAGCAGCGAGCTGCGACCGCGCTCGAGCTCCTCGTCGGTGCCGGTGCCGTGCTCGCGCTGCTCGTCGACGTCGGCCTCGGTCCACAGTCCCGCCACCGTCGGCAGGTCGTGCGTGGTGATCGCCGCCATCGCCTCCGCCGGCCACGCCGCGGGCTCCTCGTCCTCGAACCAGAGCAGCCGGTAGGAGAGCACGCCGTGCTCGGCCATGGCCTCGCGGACGCCGTCCTCGACCGTGCCCAGGTCCTCGCCGACGACGAGCGCCTGCGCGCGGTGGCTCTCCAGCGCGACGATGTTCAGCAGGTCCTCGGCCGGATAGCGGACGTAGGCACCGTCGGCGGCGCTGCCGCCGGCGGGGACCCACCACAGCCGGAAGAGCCCCATGACGTGGTCGATCCGCAAGCCCCCCGCGCCGGCCATCGTGGCCCGGATGGACTGGACGAAGGGCTCGTAGTCGGCGTCGCGCAGCCGCCACGGGATGAGCGGCGGGGAGCCCCAGTCCTGCCCGGCGGAGTTGAACGCGTCCGGTGGCGCGCCGACGCTGACGCCGTCGGCCAGCACCTCCTGCCACGTCCAGGCGTCGGCGCCGCCGCCGGCGAAGCCGATCGGCAGGTCCTGGATCACGGTCATGCCGGCGGCGGCCGAGGTCAGCTGCAGCTCCAGCGCCCACTGCAGCCAGGCGTGGAACCCGACCACGGCCCCGTGCCGCTCGGCGTAGGCGGCGACGGCGGGGGAGTCGGGGCGGCGCAGCTCCTGCGGCCAGGTGTGCCAGTCGGCCCCGTGCTCCTCGGTGATCGCCGCCCAGGTGGCCCAGTCCTGCAGCGTCCGGCCCTGCTCCTCCCGCCAGCGGGTGAACGCCTCGCCGCCGCCGTGGGCGAAGAAGATCCGCATGAGCACCTCGCGCTTGCGGGCCCAGACGGCGTCGCGGTCGATGAGCGGGCCCTCGGACAGCGCCCGCCCGGCGTCGGCCTCGAGGTCGACGCCGTCGGCGCCGGGGACCTCGTCGACCCGCAGGTAGAGCGGGTTGCGGAAGCGGCGGGTGGCCGGCAGGTAGGGGCTCGCCTCCTGCGTGGCGAGGGGGGCGACTGCGTGCAGGGGGTTGATCAGCAGGAACCCGGCCCCCTGCTCGGCCGCCATCTGCCGCAGCGTCCGCAGGTCGCCCAGGTCGCCGATGCCCCAGCTCTCCCGACCGCGGGTGGCGTACAGCTGCACCGCCCACCCCCAGGCCCGCTCCTCGGGCAGCCAGCACCGCCCCGGGGAGACGATCAGCCGCCGGCGGGGCCCCTCGGGGGACTGCAGCCAGTGGTAGCCGAGCGGGAAGTCCGGGGGCAGCTCGCCGTCGACGTGCCGCACCTCGCCGTCCTCGCAGACGACGTCGGCCTCGTCCACCTCCAGGGCGTCGCCGGGGCGGGCGACGATGGGCGCCCGGTCCTCCAGGTCGGCCGGCGGCTCACCGATGACGGCGCGCAGCGTCTCGATCGTCTCCCGGGCTACCCGGTGCTCCTCGTCCAGCGCGTCCAGCCAGCTGGCATCGATGCCCCATCCGTCGGTCGTCGGCTTCGTCGTCACCCCGCGATCCTCGCCGGGGTGGAGGAAGCCCGCAGCCTCAGCTGCCGGGCCGGGCGCGTGACGTCGCTCGCTTCGTGGCAGCCGCGGTCGCCGGGTCCTCCGGCCACGGATGGCGGGGATAGCGACCCCGGAGCTCGCTGCGGACGGCGGGGTAGCCGGTGGTCCAGAAACCGGCGAGGTCGGTCGTGGTGGCGACGACCCGCTGGGCGGGGGAGAGCAGCTGCAGCCGCAGCGGTCGCCCCGCCACCAGCGGGGCCTGCCCCCAGCCGAACACCTCCTGCACGCGCACGGAGAGGGTGGGGACGGCGGGATCGGTGTAGTCGATCCGGATCCGCGACCCGGTCGGGACCGTCACCGAGTCGGGGACGACGGCGTCCAGATCGCCGGCCACCTGCCAGGGCACCAGCGCGCGCAGGGCCGCGGCGACGTCGATGCGGGCGAGGTCGGCGCGGTTGCGGGCGCCGGAGACGTCGATCGCGGCGAGCAGCGCCTCGTCGTCCACGGCCGGCCACGGCTCCCCGATCCCGGCGTGCGCCGCGGCCAGGCGGTCGCGCAGCCGGCGGGCCGCCGTCGTCCACGACAGCAGCCCGAGGCCCTCGCGGCGCAGGCCCTCGGCGACCGCACCGGCCAGGGCGGCGGGCCCGGGATCGCGTGCCGGGCGCTCGGCCAGCACGATCGCGCCCAGCCGCTCGACCCGCGCGCTGCGCACGTCGCCGTCGCGCCAGGCCACCTCGTCGCCGTCGGTGTGCAGCGGGCCGCCGGCGTCCAGCGCGGTCGCCTCGTCGATGGCCACCGCGGATCGCACCCGGGCATCGCGGCGCCCGGGGGACCGGTCGGCGACGGCGATCGCCAGCCACGGTGCTCCGGACAGCGCCGTGCCGGCCGCCAGTTCGGCGCCCGTGCCGGCGGCCATGAGGTAGGTGGTGCTGCCGGCGCGTCGCCGGGCCAGCCGCTCGGGGTGGGCGAGGCCGACGACGAGGCCGGCCATAGTGTCGAGGGGCAGGGTGTCGTCGGGCAGGCGGGGCGGAGGGAGGTCGTCCACCGCGCGCTCGAGGCGGGCGACCTCGTCCCGCCAGCGGGCGGTGGCCCCCCGGTCGGTGCCGGCGCGCAGCTCCCGCCAGCCCGCGAGGAGGTCGTCGCTGCGGAGCGAGAGGTCGGCGGAGAGCAGCGCGACCACCTCGGCGGCCCGCCGCCGCCCCACCAGCGGAGCGCCGTCGAGGAGCGCGCGGGCCAGCCGGGGGTGCACCCCGACGGCGGTGAGCGCGCGCCCGCGGGCGGTCGCCCGCCCGTCGCCGTCGACCGCCCCGAGGGTGCCCAGCGTCCGGCCGGCGACGAGCAGGGCGGCCGCCGGGGGAGCGTCGAGCAGGGCGAGGCCCCGACCCTCCGGCGCGCCCCAGCAGGCCAGCTCCAGCGCGAACGCGGTCAGGTCCGAGACGGCCACCTCCGGCTCGTCGTGGGCCGGCAGCCGGTCGTGCTCGGCCGGCGTCCAGCAGCGGTAGACCGCGCCCGGCCCCTCCCGCCCGGCGCGGCCGGCCCGCTGGGTCACCGCCGCCCGCGAGGCCCGCACGGTGACCAGCGACCCGAGGCCACGCGCCAGGTCGGCCCGCGGCGCCCGGGCGAGGCCGGCGTCGACGACGACGCGGACGCCGGGCACGGTCAGGCTGCTCTCGGCGAGCGCCGTGGCCAGGACGACGCGGCGCCGGGGCCCGGCCCGCAGCGCTGCGTCCTGGGCGGGCGCGGCCAGCCGGCCGTGCAGGGGGAGGACGTCGGCATCGAGCCCGCTCAGCCGCCCGGCCACCGCGCCGATCTCGCCGGCGCCCGGCAGGAAGACGAGGACGTCGCCGCCGCGCTCGGCCAGGGCCCGGCGGACCGTGGCGGCGACGTGGCCGAGCAGCCGGGGGTCGACCCGCAGGCCGTGCGGCGGGTCGACCGGCGTGGTCGGCGGCGCCCAGACGACGTCGACGTCGTGCAGCGCCCCGGTCGCCTCCACCACGGGGGCGGGTTCACCCTGCCCACCGAGCAGGGCGGCCAGCCGGTCGGCCTGGGCCGTCGCCGACATGGCGAGCAGCTGCAGCTCCGGGCGCAGCGTGTCCCGGACGTCGAGGCAGAAGGCGAGCGCCAGGTCGGTGTCCAGGTGCCGCTCGTGGCACTCGTCCAGGACGACCGCGGCCACGCCGGACAGCTCGGGATCGGCCTGCAGGCGGCGGACGAGCAGGCCGGTGGTGACCACCTCGACCCGGGTGGCGGCGCTCCGCCGGCTGTCCCCCCGGACGCTGTAGCCCACCCGTCCGCCGACGCGCTCGCCCAGCAGCGCGGCCATCCGGCGGGCGGCGGCCCGGGCGGCCACCCGGCGCGGCTCGGCCACGACGACGCGGCCCGGGAGGGAGCCGGCCAGCGCGAGCGGGACGAGCGTGGTCTTCCCGGTCCCGGGCGGGGCCACCAGCACGGCGCCGCCCCCGACCGAGAGCGCGTCCGCGAGCGCGGGCAGCGCCGCGCGGACCGGCAGGTCGGTCCCGGGAGTCCCGGGCGGTGGCAGCACGGGCCCCAGTCTGGCGTGCGCGGCAGGGTGGCTCCGCCACCACCGCGCGGGCGTGCCACGGCCACCGACGGGGCATGGCGAGGCCGTGCCCTCGCTGCAGCTCGACCTCCCGCTCCGCATGGACCTCGCCGGCAAGAGGTCGCTGGCCAGGGAGCTCGGGGCGGTCTACGGCGAGGTGATGGCCGTCCGGCCGGAGTTCGTCACCGTCTCCGTCCACGACCTCGGGCCCGGCGGGGTGTGGCGGTGCGGCACGGGGGACCCCGAGCCGGCGGGGCTCGTCATGTGCGACGTCCGCGCCGGCCGGCCGGCGGCGACGCGGGAGGTGCTCGCCCGCCGGATCGTCGAGGTGTGCGCCCGGGTCTGCGGTCTGGAGGAGCGCCTGCTCAAGGTGGAGTTCACGCAGCACTCCGGGGACGAGATGTACCACCCGCAGCTGGGTGGCTTCGCCCCGGACTGGGTTCCCGACGCGGGCGGCGCGGCGGGCTGAGTCGGTACGCGCGGCGGGGTCAGGCCACGAGGTCCCGCAGGACGGGGGCGAGCGACGACTTCCGCTCCAGCCCGATGCCGGGTGCGTCCGGGAGCCGCACGTGGCCGTCCTCGACCGGGTGGTCGTCGGCGAACCCGCCGAAGGGCTCGAAGATGCCCGGGTAGGACTCGCAGCCGTGCAGGTGGAACGCCGAGGCGATGGACAGGTTGAACTGGTGCCCGCCGTGCGGCACGCAGCGGTCGGGGTTCCAGCCGGAGTCGAAGAGCATCGCCACGATCCGGCGGAACTCGGTCAGCCCGTAGCTCAGCGCCGGGTCCATCTGGAGGATGTCGCGGTCGGGACGCAGCCCGCCGTAGCGGATCAGGTTGCGCGCCTCCTGGAACGACATCAGGTTCTCGCCGGTCGCCAGCGGCCCGGGGTACCGCTCGGCGAGCCGGCGGAGGTCCTCGAAGTCCAGCGGGTCGCCGGCCTCCTCGTACCACCGCAACGGGTAGGCGCTCAGGGCGTCGGCGTAGGCCAGCGCCCGGTCCAGGTCGAACCGCCCGTTGGCGTCCACCGCCAGGTCGCAGCCGTCGGGCAGCACCTCCAGGACGGCCTCGATGCGGCGCACGTCGTCCTCCAGCGGGGCGCCGCCGATCTTCATCTTGACCGTGCGGTAGCCCATGTCGACGTAGGAGAGCATCTCCGCCTGCAGGGCCTCGATGCCGCGCCCGGGGTAGTAGTAGCCGCCCGCGGCGTAGACCCAGACCCGCTCCGCGGGGGTCGCCGGCGTGCGCGGGTCGCGGGCCCGCTCGCTGAGCAGCCGGTTGAGCGGGAGGCCGGCCAGCTTCGCCGCGAGGTCCCACGACGCCATGTCCAGCACCCCCATGGCGACGCCCCGGTCGCCGTGGCCGCCGGGCTTCTCGTTCGTCATCGCCGCGCGCCAGATGAGCTCGGGGTCCAGGTCGCCGTGCTCGCCGACCAGGCTCTCGGGGGCGGCCTCCCGGACCCGCGGGATGATCCGCTCCCGCAGCAGCCCGCCCTGGGCGTACCGCCCGTTGGAGTTGAAGCCGTAGCCGATGACCGGCTCCCCGTCGCGGATCTCGTCGGTGACGAGCGCCAGGACGCTGACGGTCATCTTCGAGAAGTTGATGAACGCGTTGGACATGTCCGCCTCGATGGGGACGGTCTTCTCGCGGATGTCGACGATGCGCACGGGCCCGACCTCTCTGCCGGAGGCACCGTCGGCGGGGGGCGGCCGACGGTGCCTGGACGGTGGCACCCACGATGGCCCCTGGTGGGACGACGGGGTGGCATTCGTTCATTTCGTAATCCGGGCGCGACGACCTCCGGGCCGCATCGGCTGTGGTGCAGGGCACACTGACCGCGTGCGCCGGCCCGACCTCCCGCTGCGACGCCCCGCCAGACCCACCAGCCTGGCGCGCCAGCTGCTCCTCCTGCAGGGCCTGGTCGTCGCCGTCATCGTCCTCACCGCGACGGCCTTCGCCTACGTCAACGCGCACCGGACGGGGGAGGACGACGCCGAGGTGCAGGCCCGGGCGATCGTGGCGGCGCTGGCCAACTCGCCCCTGGTCGTCGAGGCGGTGACCGGTCCCCGGCCGACCGAGGTGCTGCAGCCGTACGTCGAGGCGGTGCGCAGGGACACCGGCACCTCCTTCATCACCGTGTTCGCCCCCGACCGGACGCGCTTCACCCACCCCGATCCCGCGGAGATCGGCCGCTCGTTCATCGGGACCATCGAGCCCGCCCTGGCGGGCCGCACGTTCACCGAGACCTACACGGGCACCCTGGGGCCGTCGGTGCGCGCCACGGGCCCGATCGTCGACCGGGACGGGGAGGTCGTCGCCCTCGTCTCCGCGGGGATCACGCTCGACGCGATCGGGGCGGACCTCGCCCGGTCGATGCCCGGCATCGTCGGCGCCGGGCTGGTCACCCTCGCCGTGGGCAGCACGGGCGGCTGGCTGATCAGCCGGCGGGTCCGGCGGCAGACGCGGGGGCTCGGGGCGCCGGCGCTCGCGCGGATGCTCGACTACTACCAGGCCGTCCTGCACTCCGTCCGCGAGGGCCTGCTGGTCGTGGACGGGAACCGGCGGGTCCAGCTGGTCAACGACGAGGCGCGCCGCCTGCTGTCCCTCGACGCCGAGCCCAGCGGGCGGCACGTCGGCGAGCTGGGGCTCTCCCCCGACCTCACGCGGACGCTGTGCGGGCAGCAGCAGACGGTCGACGAGGTGCACGTGAGCGGGGGCCGGGTGCTGGTGGTCAACCAGGTGCCGGCGCGCGCGTCGGGGCACTCCGGCGGAGCCGTGGTGACCCTCCGGGACCACACCGAGCTCCAGGCCCTCACCGGCGAGCTGGACAGCGTGCGCGCCTTCGCCGAATCCTTGCGGGCGCAGGCGCACGAGGCGGGCAACCGGCTGCACACGACGGTGTCCCTGATCGAGCTGGGCCGGGGGCAGGACGCCGTGGAGTTCGCCACCGCCGAGCTCGCGTCGGCCCAGCGGCTGACCGACCGGGTGGTCGACGCGGTCGAGGAGCCGGTGCTCGCCGCCCTGCTGCTGGGCAAGTCCGCGACGGCGCACGAGCGGGGGGTGTGGCTGGAGATCGACCCGGGCACCGCCGTGTCCGCGACCGGCATCCCCAGCGGCGAGCTCGTGACGATCGTCGGGAACCTGCTCGACAACGCCATCGACGCCGCCCTCGCGGGCGCCCCGCCGCGGGAGGTCCAGTTCGCGGCCTGGGTCGACTCCGACCGCCTCGAGATCCGCGTGGAGGACAGCGGCCCGGGCCTCACCGAGCAGCAGGCCCCCCGGGTGTTCGAGCGGGGGTGGACCACCAAGGACGCCGGCGATCTGCCCGCAGGCGGGCCCGGGCGGGGGCTCGGCCTCGCGCTCGTCGCGCAGGCGGTCCGCCGCAACGGCGGGTCGGTCACCGTGCGGCCGGGGCCCGGTGCGCAGTTCGCGGTGTCGCTGCCCGTCCGCACGGCCGTGGAGACCACCCCGTGATCCGGGTCCTGGTGGTGGAGGACGAGCCGGTCGCCGCCGAGGCGCACCGGACCTACGTCGACCGCACCGCGGGCTTCGCCACCGCCGCGGTCGCCGGCACCGGCGCCGTGGCCCTGGACGCGCTGGCGCGCGTGCCGGTGGAGCTGGTGCTCCTGGACATGAACCTGCCCGACACGCACGGCCTCGAGCTGTGCCGGCGGATCCGGGCCGCCCGCCTCGACGTCGACGTCCTGGCCGTGACCTCGGCCCGGGAGTTGAGCACCGTCCGCGCCGCCGCGGCGCACGGAGTCGTCGGCTACCTGCTCAAGCCCTTCACCTACGCGGCGCTGCGCGACCGGCTGCAGGCGTACGCCGAGTACCGCGACCGGCTGCCCGCGGACGGCGCCGCGGCGGGACAGGAGGACGTCGACCGGGCGCTGGAGGGCCCCCGGCCCCAGCGGCAGGCGTCCCTGCCGAAGGGCATGCACCCCCAGACCCTGGACAACGTGGTGACCGCGCTCCGCGCCGCCGGTGGGCTGTCGGCCGCCGAGGCCGCCGCCGCGACGGGGACGTCGCGGATCACCGCCCGCCGGTACCTCGAGTTCCTCGCCGAGACGGGGCTGGCCACCCGCAGCCCCCGCTACGGGGGCGCGGGGCGGCCCGAGACGGAGTACCGCTGGCGGTGAGACCCCGGGCCGCCGGGTGTGTACAGGGGGCGGTCGGCCCGTGTACGAAATGCACGGAATGTCGCCCAGGTCACACACGAGGGTGCAAGGTCGACGCGTTCGGAGCCGGTCCGCGATCTCGAAGGGTCCCCGCCATGTCCCTGCACCACCTCGACGACTCCCCGCAGTCGCGCTCGGCCCGACCCGTCCGCGGCCGGGTCCCACGGCTGGCCGGCCTGGCCGCCGCCTCCCTGCTCCTCGCCGCGTGCGGCGGGGCCGGAGGCGCAGGAGGCGGCGGCGAGGAGGCCGCCGCGGGCTTCCCGGAGGAGGACATCACCTTCGTCGTCCCCTTCTCGGCCGGCGGCCCGACCGACACGGTGACCCGCCTCATCGCCGAGCCGATGAGCCAGGAGCTCGGCGTGCCGATCGTCGTCCAGAACGTGGAGGGCGCCGGCGGCACCATCGCGGCCGGCGAGGTCGCCGCGGCCAACCCCGACGGCTACACGGTGCTGATGCACCACATCGGCATGTCGACCGCGCCGTCGTTGTACTCCGACTTGCCGTACGCGCCGCTGGAGGACTTCGAGACGGTCGGGCTGGTCACGACGGTGCCGATGACGATCGTCGCCCGCCCGGACTTCGAGCCCCAGACGATGGAGGAGCTGATCACCTACCTGGAGGAGAACGCCGGCAACGTCACGCTCGCCAACGCCGGGGTCGGCGCGGCCTCGCAGCTGTGCGGGCTGCTCCTGCAGGAGGCCCTCGGCGTCGAGCTCACCGAGGTCGCCTACGAGGGCACCGGCCCCGCCCTCACCGACCTCGTCGGCGGCCAGGTCGACCTCATGTGCGACCAGACCACCAACACCACCGGCCAGATCCAGGCCGGGGAGATCAAGGCCTACGCGGTGACGACGCCGGAGCGGGTGGAGAGCCTGCCCGACCTGCCGACCACCGAGGAGGCCGGCCTGCCCGAGCTGCAGGTCGGCGTGTGGCACGGGCTCTACGTCCCGGCCGGCACCCCCGACGAGGTCGTGCAGACCCTGAACGAGGCGCTGCAGGCGGCGCTCGAGGACCAGAACGTGATCGACCAGCTGGCCGACCTCGGATCCGCGCCCGCGACGCCGGACGAGGCGACCCCCGAGGGCCACACCGAGCAGCTCTCCAGCCAGATCGACCTGTGGCAGCCGATCATCGAGGAGGCCGGGGTCGCCGCGGACTGATCCCCGTAGCGACGGGGCGGGCCGTCCGGACCGGACGGCC
>NZ_JBJHAD010000022.1:0-56210 GCF_054050875.1 Blastococcus sp. SYSU DS0541
CACCCACGAGTTCGTCGTCGTCTCCGGCCACCTGCCCCCCGACCACCCCGCATCCCTCGTCGACTGGCCCGCCCTCGGCCGCCTCCGCGGCACCCTCGTCGTCCTCATGGGCGTCGACACCGCCCCCACCATCGCCGCCGCCCTCATCCAGCACGGGCGCGCACCCGACACCCCCGTCGCCGTCGTCTCCGACGGCTCCACCCCCACCCAGCGCACCCTGCGCACCACCCTCGCCGGCCTCCCCGCCACCCTCACCGAGCACACCGTCCGCCCCCCGGCGGTCTGGGTCGTCGGCGAGGTGGCGCAGCTCACGTCCGCCGACTGACGGTGTGTCGCGGCGTGCCGGTCACGGCGGGTGAGCCACCGATGAGCGGAGCGCGATGGTCCCCGACGAAGTCGTCTCCAGGCATGGTGGTGCCACGGATCGCCCCCTAGCGTGGGCGCGTCCGGACGGACCCGTCCGTCGCTCAACCGGCGACAGCCGTCCGGACGCCGCCGAACCATCCGCCGGCACCCGCCGGCATCAGGACCGGGGACCCACCGCACCACCTGGGGTGAAGCGACCGATCGGCCTGCAGGGCCGGCCGGACGCCGGGCGACTTCCCTCCCGAACCCGTCAGCTAACCCGGTAGGCGGCCGTGGAAGAAAGGACCACCCGCCGAACATGGCGAGTTCGCTCAGCCCTGCCCACCGCCGCGTCACCGGACGGCGGGCCCTGCTGGCCCTCGTGGCCGCCGGCGGCGTCGCCCTGACGCCCCTCCCCGCACTCGCCGACCCCCAGCGGCCGGCCACCTCCCAGGAGGCCGCGCAGCTCATCGCCGCCCGCGCGCACGACCTGGAGGTCCTCACCGAGCGCTTCAACGAGACCCGCGAGCAGCTCAAGGCCACGCAGGCGGCCGCCGACGCGGCGGCCGAGGAGCTGACCGCTGCGCAGGCCGCGCTCGCCCAGGCGCAGGACCGCGTCCGGACCGTGGCCCGCAGCGCCTACACCGGCGAGGGGCTCGGCACCCTCGAGGCCGTGCTGACCAGCGAGTCGGCGAGCGACCTGGTCGACCGGGTGGGGCTGCTCGACACCATCGCCGCCCACAACAACGGCGTCCTCGGCGAGGCGCGCAGCGCCGGCGAGGACGCCGAGCGGGCGCGGGCCGCCGCCGAGGAGGCCGCCACCGCGGCCCAGGAGCAGGTCGACCGCGTCGACGCGCAGCGGGCGCGGCTCGACGAGCAGATCGCGGTCTACCAGGCCCAGTACGAGCGGCTGACCGACGAGGAGCAGCGGGCCTCCCGGGCCGCCGCCGAGCGGCACGCCGCCGAGGAGGCCGCGGCGCAGGCCCCGGCCGCCCAGGCCGCGCCGGCCCCCGGGGCGCCCGCTGCGGCTGCTCCGGCCCCGGCGGCCCCGGCTCCGGCGCCCGCCCCGGCGGCTACCCCGGCCCCGGCGGCCCCGGCTCCGCCCCCGCCCGCCCCGTCCGGCGGCAGCGGGGCGGCGCAGACCGCGGTGAGCACGGCCATGGCGCAGATCGGCGACCCCTACGTGTGGGCGGCCGCCGGCCCGAACGCCTTCGACTGCTCGGGCCTGATGCAGTACGCCTACGCGGCCGCCGGCATCAGCCTGCCGCACTCCAGCCGCATGCAGTCGACGATGGGCACCTCGGTGCCCCTGTCGGCGCTGCAGCCCGGCGACCTGCTCTTCTACTACTCACCGGTCAGCCACGTGGGCATGTACATCGGCAACGGGCAGATGGTGCACGCGTCGACCTCCGGCGTGCCGGTGAAGGTGGCGTCGATCCACTCCATGGGCGACGCCCCCTTCGCCCGGCGGATCGCCTGACCCGCTGAGCGCCGGACGTACGGAGCGACCGCCGCCCCGTACGTCCGGCGCTCAGCAGCACGGCCTCGTGCGAGCATGATCCCTCGTGCGGGACGGGACGGGGGGCGGGCTGCCCCGCGAGGTCAGGGTCCTGGCGGTCATCGCCTTCGTCGTGGCCCTCGGGTTCGGCATCGTCGCGCCGGCCATCCCGCTCTTCGCCCGCTCCTTCGGCGTCGGCACCACGGCCGTCGGCCTGGCCGTCAGCGCCTTCGCGTTCTTCCGCTTCGTCTCGGCGTTCAGCGGCGGCACCCTGGTCGAGCGCTTCGGCGAGCGACTGGTGCTCGCCTCCGGGCTGGTGATCGTCGCCGTCACCACCGGGCTCGCCGGGCTCGCGGGGTCCTTCCCGGTCTTCCTGGGGCTGCGCGCCGCCGGCGGCATCGGCAGCGCCATGTTCACCGTGGCGGCGCTGTCGCTGCTGCTGCGGGTCGCCCCTCCCTCGCACCGCGGCCGCGCCGCGGCGACCTGGCAGGGCGGCTTCATCCTCGGCGGGATCGCCGGCCCCGCCGCCGGCGGCCTGCTCGCCGAGCTCTCCCCCCGGCTGCCCTTCTTCCTCTACGCCGGCTTCCTGCTGGTCGCCGGCGCGGTCGGCATCGCGCTCCTGCGCACCGCCGAGCCCGACCCGGCCGCGCCCGCGGCGGCCGACGTCGCCGGCCCCGACCTCGACGCCGGACCGGTCCGGCTCGGCAGCGCACTGCGCTCCCGCGTCTACCTGGCCGCGCTGGTGGCCAACTTCGGCGTCGGCTGGGTGCTGTTCGGGGTCCGCAACTCCCTCGTGCCGCTGTACGTCACCGAGGAGCTGGGGCGCACGGTGGCCTGGGCCGGGGCGGGCCTGCTCGCCGGGTCGCTCGCGCAGGCGCTGGGCCTGCTGCGCTCGGGCCGGCTCGTCGACGGCTGGGGACGGCGGCCTTCGCTGGTGCTGGGCGCCGCACTGGCGACCGCCGCCATGGCGGTGCTCGTCCTGCCGCCGGCGATCTGGGCCTTCCTGCTCTCCATGGCCGTCTTCGGGCTGGGCGCCTCCCTGCTGGCCAGCGCACCGGCGGCGCTGGTCGGCGACCTCAGCGGCGGGCGGGGCGGCCGGGTGGTGGCGGTGTTCCAGATGTCGGCGGACCTCGGCGCGATCGCCGGCCCCCTCGTCGCCGGGTGGCTCACCGACGTCGCCGGCTTCCAGGTGGCCTTCGGCGTGAGCACCGCGGTGCTCGCCGCCGGTCTGGTCGGCGGGTTGGCCATCCCGCGGGGTGCACCGCGGCCCGCCCCCGCCGCCGCGCCGGCGTCGTGACCCTCAGCGGCTCCGGTAGAGCCGGGTGGTGAGCGGCAGGAACACCAACGCCAGCGCCGCGGCCACCGCCAGCGAGACCAGGATCGCGCCGCCGTCCGGGGTGCCGTCCATCAGGGAGCGGCACGCCGTCGCCAGGATCGAGATGGGGTTGACGTCGACGAACGCCTGCAGCGGCCCGGGGAGGGTGGCCGGGTCGACGAAGACGTTGGACAGGAAGGTCAGCGGGAAGATCCCCATGAAGCCCGCGTTCATGACCGCGTTCGGGCTGCGCAGCAGCAGGCCGAGCACCGAGAACGCCCACGACAGCCCGAAGGAGAACACCACCACCAGCGCCAGCGCCGCCAGGGCTCCGGACACCCCGGCGTCCGGGCGGTAGCCCAGGAGCACGCCGACGACGATGAGCACCGTGCCGGCCACGACGTAGCGGACGCTGTCGCCGAGCAGCGCCCCGAGCAGCGGGGCCGGCCGCCAGATGGGCAGCGAGCGGAACCGGTCGACGACGCCCTTGGTCAGGTCGGTGTTCAGCGAGATGCCGGAGTAGACGGTGGTGAAGAGCACCGACATCACCAGCAGGCCGGGCAGCGTGTAGTCCAGGTAGGCGCTGGTGGAGCCGGCGATGGCGCCGCCGAACAGGTAGGTGAACATCAGCAGGAACATCACCGGCGTGACCGTGACGTCGAGCAGCTGCTCGGGCACGTGCTTGACCTTGAGCATGCCGCGCCAGCCGAAGGTGAGGGCGGTCTGCAGCGCCCCGGGCCGGGGCGGGCGTTCCGTGCCGGCGATCGCCCGGCGCACCGCCGCGGTGTCGGCGTCCGTGGTCGCAGTGGTCATGACGTCTGCTCCTCGAGGGTGGGTGCGGGGCCGGGCGGTTCCTCCGCGCCCCGGCCGGTGAGCGCCAGGAAGACCTCGTCCAGGCTGGGCTGGTCGAGCGAGAAGTGGGCCAGGCCGATGCCGGTCCGCGCGAGCTCGGCGACCCCCGCCGCCGCCCGGGCCGGGTCCGGGCAGACGGCGGACAAGGCCGCCGGGTCGGCCTCCAGGGTGACCGCGCCCAGCGCACGTCCCAGGACGTCGGCCGCGTCGGGGCGCCGGGCCGGGTCGAGCAGCCGGACGTGCAGGGCGCCGGTGCCCACCGACGCCTTGAGCTGCGCCGGGGTGCCCTCGGCGATCACCCGCCCCCGGTCGATCACGGCGATCCCGTCGGCGAGCTGGTCGGCCTCCTCCAGGTACTGGGTGCAGAGCAGGATCGTCGTCCCCCCGGCCACGAGCGCGCGGGCGATCTCCCACACCTGGTTGCGCGAGCGCGGGTCCAGCCCGGTCGTCGGCTCGTCCAGGAACATCAGCCGCGGGGTGACCACGATGCTCGCCGCGATGTCCAGGCGGCGCCGCATGCCCCCGGAGTAGTGCTTGACGAGCTTCCCGGCGGCGGCGGCGATGCCGAAGGCCTCCAGCAGCTCGTCGGCGCGGGCCCGCGCACCGGGGCGGGACAGCCCGAGGAGGCGGCCGAGCAGCACGAGGTTCTCGCGGCCGGTCAGCTCCTCGTCGACCGAGGCCAGCTGCCCGGTGAGGCTCACCAGCCCGCGGACGGCGTCGGCCTCGGCGACGACGTCGTGCCCCAGCACCCGGGCGCTGCCCGAGTCGGGGCGGATGAGCGTGGCCAGCATGCGGATGGTCGTGGTCTTGCCCGCCCCGTTGGGGCCGAGCACGCCGTAGATCGTCCCGGCCGGCACGGCGAGGTCGAGCCCGCTCACCGCCGTCGTCGCGCCGTAGGACTTGGTCAGGGCCGTCGCCTCGACGGCCAGTGGTGCGTGCAGCGCCATGGGTACCTCACCCGGGTTCGCGTCGTGCGGATTCCTCGTGGTGTGGACCGACTCTCCCCGCCGGGCTCATCGGCGGCGAGCGAGTTTTCTCCCCCGGCCCGCTGGGGCGTGTCCAGAAACCTCGGCGCGGTCCGTGTGACACCGGGTGCACCGGGGAAGGGCCCAGCGGAACGCGCAGGCGTCGTCGCACCGAGCCGGTGCGCGCGCTCGCCCGGTCGGGGGGAACACGCCGCGAGGAGGCACGCACGGATGGACATCGCCGCGATGCGGGCCAGCTTCGCCAAGGCGGCCGCCACCGGCGACGAGGCACCGCTGTACTTCTACTCGCACCTGTTCCTCAGCCACCCCGAGACGCGGGCGATGTTCCCCGTCTCGATGGCCCACCAGCGCGACCGGTTCTTCCACGCCCTCGGCGAGGTGGTGTCCCACGTCGACGACCTCGACGCGCTGGTGCCGATCCTGAAGCAGCTCGGGCACGACCACCGCAAGTTCGGCACCCTGCCGGCGCACTACCCCGCGGTGATGCCCAGCCTGCTCGCGACGCTGGAGCACTTCGACGACGAGTGGGACGAGCACCGCGCCCGCACCTGGACCGAGGCCTACGAGATCGTCGCCTCGGTGATGATCCAGGGCGCGGAGGAGTCCGCGGACCAGCCGGCGACCTGGCGGGCCGAGGTGGTGGCCCACGAACGCCGAGCGGTCGACGTCGCGGTGCTCCAGGTGCGGCCCGAGGTGCCGGTCAACTACCTGGCCGGGCAGTCGATGTCGCTGGAGATCGACCGCCGTCCCCGGCTGTGGCGGTACTACTCCCCGGCCAACGCCCCGCGCGAGGACGGCACGTTGGAGCTCCACGTCAAGGCCCGGCCCGGCGGCCCGGTCAGCACCGCCCTCGTCCGCAGCACCGAGGTGGGCGACCTGCTGCGCCTCGGCCCCCCGCTCGGCGAGCTGACGCTGCCCCCGGACTCCGACCGCGACCTGCTGCTCGTCGCCGGCGGCATGGGCCTGGCGCCGCTCAAGGCACTGGTCGACCAGGTGGCCCGGCAGGGTCCGCCCCGCCGGGTCGACCTCTTCGCCGGAGCCCGCACCGAGGCCCAGCTCTACGACCGCGCACCCCTCGGTGAGCTGCAGGCGGCCCATCCGTGGCTCGACGTGACCTTCGCGGTGTCCGACGACGACCTGTCCGGCCTGGAGCACGGGGACGTCGGTGACGTCGTCCTCCGGCAGGGGCCGTGGCTCAGCCGGGAGGTGTACGTGGCCGGCCCGGCGCCCATGGTGGAGGCGACCGTCGAGGGCCTCCTGCGGCACGGCGTGCCACGGGAACGGGTGCGCAGCGAGGTGTTCGCCCCCAGCCGACCGGGGCCCAGTGCCGAGGGGAAGGTGACCGAATGACCACCACCGAGACGTCCGGGACCGGAGGGGGTGCGCGGCGGCTCACGCCGGAGCAGATCCGCGGTGCCCGCTTCACCGCCGGCACGATGCTGCACCCCGGCTACGACCAGTCCGAGGTCGACCGCTTCCGGGAGATGGTGGCCGCAGAGGTGCGCAGCCTCGCCGGCGAGCGCGACGACCTGCAGCGCCAGGTGGCCGAGCTGCAGCAGCGCCTGTCGGGCATCACGGTGCCCGAGCCGCCCAGCGAGCAGGCGGTGAAGATCCTCGCCAGCGCCCAGCAGACGGCCGACGAGTACGTCGCCGAGGCCGAGGACTTCAGCCGGCAGATGACCGCCGAGGCGCGCGACCAGTACGAGGAGCAGCTGCGGCTGGCGCGTGAGAACGCCGGCGCCATCATGCAGGCGGCCCAGGAGGCGGCTGCGCGGCTCAGCGTGGCCACCGGTGCCGACGGCGACGCCGCCGGGCAGCGCACCACCGCCGAGCTCGAGGAGCAGGTCGCCTTCCTCAAGGCGTTCGCCCAGGCCTGCCGGGCGCAGCTGCGCGCCTACCTGGAGGCGCTGCTCACCGACGTCGAGACCGAGTGGGGCCGGGTCGACCCGGCTCTGGCGCCCGAGGCCCTCGCCGCCGCCGGGCCGGGGCGGCGACCCGGGCCGACGGGGTCCCCGCAGACGACCTTCCACGACAACAGCGCGGGCGGCGCCGACGTGGAGGACAACCGGCCGGCGCCCGCGGGGGCCCGCTCGACCGGCTCCTGACGGAGCACGCTCAGCGGCCCGCCGGCGGCGGGTCCGGGGCGGTGCTGCCCGCAGCGGACGGGCCGGCACGGTTCCCGGCGGGCTCCGGCTCCGGCCCGCGCTCCGGCCGCTGGAAGAGCGAGTAGAGGTAGACCAGCGCCGGCAGGAGGACCACCCCGCCGGCGATCAGGGCCACCAGCATCGCGAGCAGCGTCGCCCGCCCGCCGGCGGCCTCCTCGATCGTCAGGTACGGCAGCAGCACGTAGGGGTACTGCGCCACCGCCCAGCCCACCAGGACGGTCGCGACGGCGAGGCCCGAGGCGGCGCGGGCGGCGACGAACCGGCGCGTCCAGAGCAGGACCAGGGCCGCCACCCCGGCCACGACCGACGCCGCGATCACGGGGGCGGCCCGGCCGGTCAGCCGGTCGAAGAGCACCGGCGCGTCGGCCCGGAGCACGAACAGCCCGGCGATGCCCGCGGCGCCCGTGACGGCGGCGGTCCCCAGCGCCCGCACCCGGAACTGCTCGACCAGGTCCTCGGCGCCCTCGCGCCGGGCGTCGGCGCACAGGAAGACGGCCGCCAGGTAGGCGCAGACCAGCACCGCCATGACGCCCCCCAGCGTGGAAGTCGGGTTGATCCAGCTGGTGACGACGTCGCCGGCGGCGATGCCCGGCGGGACCCGGCCCGACGCCACCCCGCCGACGACCGCGCCGAGGAAGTACGGCGTGGCCAGGGACGAGAGCGCGAACCCGCCGCCGAGGAACCGGCGCATGCCCAGGGTGGTGATGCTCTTGCGGAAGGCGAAGGCCGCGCCGCGGGCGATCATCCCGAACGCGGCGAGGGTGAGCGGGATGTAGAGGGTGGTCACCACGGCGGCGAACGCTCCGGGGAACGCGGTCCACAGCACGACCAGCACGAAGATCAGCCAGACGTGGTTGGCCTCCCACACCGGGGCGATCGAGCGCTCGATGAGCTCCCGCTGCGGGGTGCCGCGCCGCGTGCCGCCGGCCAGCAGGTCCCAGATGCCGGCGCCGAAGTCCGCACCGCCGAAGAGCGCGTAGGCCAGCAGCCCGACGAACATCACGCTCAGCAGGACCTCGGGCAAGGTCACTTCACCGCCACCTCCCCGGTGTGCGCGTCCGGGGGCCGGGCGTCCGCCTCCTGCGGGGCCGGGGTGCCCGGGGCGCCGGCCAGCCGGCGGAGGACGAAGACGGTGAGCGCGGTGAGCAGCACGTAGATGACGACGACGGCGTAGAAGCCGAGGTAGAGGCCGGGCGCCGGGCTCACCGCCTCCTCGGTGAGCATGATCCCGTAGACGATCCACGGCTGGCGGCCGACCTCGGTCACCACCCAGCCCGCCTCCATGGCGACGATCGCGGCCACCCCGGAGACCGCCACCGCCCGCAGGAACCACGGGCTGCGCGGGATCTCCCGGCGCCGCCACCAGGCCCAGGCGAACCACGCGGCGAGCAGCAGCAGCGCCGACCCGATGCCGACCATCACGTCGAAGGCCAGGTGCACCACGTTGACCGGGGGGATCAGCTCGTCGGGGAACGCCTCCAGGCCCAGGATGACGCCGTCGGGGTCGTGGTGGACCAGCAGCGACAGCCCGTTCGGGATCTCGAGGGCGTAGTGCAGCTCGCCGTCGCTGTACCAGCCACCGACGGACAGCGGCGCACCGGCCATCGTCTCCTGCTGGGCCTCCATCGCCGCCAGCTTCGTCGGCTGGTTGTCGGCGACGACGTTGGCGATCCAGTCGCCCACGCCGATCTGCACCGGGGTCAGGACCGCCGCGAAGGTCAGCGGGATCAGCAGCCCCGCGCGGTGGTAGGCGTCGCGCCGGCCGCGCAGCATGCCGACGGCGTACACCGACGCGATGGTGAAGCCGGTGACCATGTAGGCGGCCAGCAGCATGTGGGTCACCTGCGGCCAGGTGGACTCGCTGAACATCGCCGCCCACGGCCGGGGGTTGACCACCGACCCGTCCTCGGCCAGGTCGAAGCCCGTGGGGTTGTTCATCCAGGCGTTGGCGGCGACGACGAAGAAGGCGCCGGCCATGCCGGAGACGATCATCGGGATGGCGCTTAGCATGTGCGCCCGCGGCGAGAGCCGGTTCCAGCCGAAGAGGTAGACCCCGACGAAAATCGCCTCGATGAAGAAGGCGAAGCCCTCCAGCACGAAGGGGAAGCCGAACACCTCGCCGAACCGGTCCATGAGGCCCGGCCAGAGGATGCCGAGCTCGAACGAGAGCAGGGTGCCCGAGACCGCCCCCGCCGCGAAGAGCACCCCCATCGCCTTCGCCCAGGTGTGCGCCAGCCGGGTCAGCTGGGCGTCCCCCCGCCGGTGCCCGCGCCACTCGGTGAACACCGTCATCAGGGGGAAGGCGATGCCGAAGCAGGCGAAGATGATGTGCCACCCGAGCGAGAGCGCCATCTGCATCCGCGCCGGGTAGAGGTTCTCGGCGGCGTCGGCGAGCAGGTCGAAGCCGGTCATGGGCGTCTCCGGAGCGCTGTCGGCGGCGCAACCCGGGGCTGGGGCCATCGCCACGTCCCGGCCGCTCTTCCCGGTGCGCCGCGACCGAAACCCGGACCCGCTGCCGTGTTGCGCGATCGGCACCGGGCCCGACGGGCCGGGCGCGGTAGGTTTCCAGCGGCAGCCGCCGACCCTCCAGGAGGCCACCCGATGTCCGACGTCCTCCTCGTCCTGCTGGTGGTCGTCCTCGTGGCCCTCGCGGTGCTGGCCGTGGTCGTGCTGGTGCTCCGCCGGCGGAACCTGGCCCGGGCCGCCGCCCCGCGCCCCCGGGTCGACCCGCTGGCCGACGAGCCCGACGTCTACGACCCGCACGCCATCGGGGTGGGCGACGTGATCACCTACGCCGGCGTCGACCACGTCGTCCGCGGCACGATCGTGCTGGAGGAGGGCGGGATGACCTGGCGCGAGCACCTGCTCGACGGGTCGACCGGCCGCCGCTGGCTCACCGTGGAGGACGACGAGGGCGACCTCGAGATGACGCTGTGGATGCGCCGCGAGGGCACGAACCTCACCCCCGACGGCGACGTGATCCTCGACGACCGGGTGCACCGGCAGATCGAGCGCGGCCGGGCCAGCTACACGGCGGAGGGCACCACCGGCACCCCGCCCAGCGGCACCGTCGAGTACGCCGACTACGCGACGGCGGACAAGACCGGGCTGCTCGCCTTCGAGCGCTGGGCCCCCACCCAGTCCTGGGAGGTCTCGACCGGGCGCGCCGTGAGCCGCGGTGAGCTCACCGTCTACCACCGGACGCCCGGGACATGAGCCTGCACCAGCTCGACGTCGCCCCGCGCGACGTCTCCGCCGGAGCGCTCGGGCTGCTGCTCGACGGGCCGGCCCCCGCTCCGCTGGCGCGGCTGCGCCTCGAAGGCCGCCCGGGGGCGGTGGTCACCCTGGGCGTGCTCGGCGCCTCCCACGTGGTGTGCGCGGAGGCGGGCGGGCACCGGCTCACCGAGGAGGTGTCCTGCGACGCCGTCGGCGCCGGAGGCCGCCCGCTGCCCGCCGGCCTGCGCGCGGGCGGCTACGACTTCACCTCGGCGACCACCGCCACGACGCGGGGCGAGCTCGACGCGACCGCCGCCCGGCTGCGGGCCCTGGCCGCCGACGACCCGGCGTGGCTCTGCGGCGCGTTCCCCGGTGCGGCCGACGCGCTGACCGCCATGACGGCGCAGGCGCTGCCCGCCGGCGGCTGGGCCTGGCAGACCTGGCACCTCTACCCCGCCGGGGACGCCGGCGAGGTCGTCACGACCCGGACGAGGTGGGCCCCGTGAGCACCCTCCGCCGGCTGGCCGCCGTGGTGCTGGCCGCCGTCCTGCTCGCCGGGTGCGGCAGCGGGACGCGCGTGCGCGACTTCCTGGACGAGACCTACGAGCGCACCGAGGTCGTCGACGACACCTCGGTCTACGCCTCCCCCGACCCGGTGGGCACCACGACAGCGGCCATCGTCGACGCCGTCCAGCCCGCCGAGCGGCAGGCCGACGGCGGCAGCGAGTACCTGCGCTACGACGACGACATCGTCGTCGTGACCGCGGCGCCCGACGGCAGCACGGTGCGCGTGGAGGACCTCGACGGCCGGTACCGCAGCGGCTTCTTCGCCTTCCTCGGGCCCGGCTTCCGCCCCGGCTCGCCCGCCGGCACCGGGGGCGGCGGGGGTCCGGGCGACGTCAAGTGACCCGCCGCTCCCCCGCTTCCTCCCCGACCCCTGTCCCGATCCCAGGAGAGTTCCCGACGTGACCACGACCTGGCAGGCCCTCGAGTTCGGCACCGTCGAGGGCGGGGCGTTGGTGGACGGCGTCCTGGCGACGCTGCTGTGGTTCGCCATCGGCTTCGGCGTGCTCGCCGTCGGCTTCCTCGCGCTGGACCTGATCACGCCCGGGAACCTGCGCACCCAGGTCTACACCGACCACAACCCGAACGCCGCGATCCTGCTGGCCGCCAACCACCTGGCTCTGGCGATCATCGTGGTCACGGCGATCATGACCAGCGCCGACAGCCTCGGGCAGGGCCTGGTCGACACCGCCGTCTACGGCCTGCTCGGCGTGGTGCTCCAGGCCGTGGCCCTGCGGCTGCTGGACGCGGTGGTCCCCGAGCACCTGCGCGACCTGGTCAACGAGCCGCGGATGCGCGGCTCGGCGTGGGCGATCGGCGTCAGCCTGGTCGCGATCGGCGCGGTGAACGCCGCCGCGCTGTCGTGACGCCGTGACCACGTCCGCGCCCGAGGTGGCACCGGGTGCGAGCCGGGAGCGGGTGCGCTCCCGTCCGCTGCTGCTGGCCGCCGTCGCCGTCTGCGCCGCCTGCGGGCTGGTCTACGAGCTGGTGCTGCTGACCCTGTCGGCGAGCCTGGTCGGCGGCGGCATCACCCAGACCTCGCTGATCGTCGCCGGGTTCGTGGCCGCGCTCGGCGCCGGGGCCCTGCTGGTCAAGCCGTTCCTCCCGCACGCGGCGACCACCTTCGTCGCGGTCGAGATCCTGCTCGGCGTCGCCGGGGGCCTGAGCGCGGTGACGCTCTACGTCTCGTTCTCCTTCTACGGCACCAGCACCGCCGTGCTGCTCGCCGCGACGGCGGTCCTCGGCATCCTGGTCGGCGCCGAGGTGCCGCTGCTGATGACCCTGCTGCAGACCGGACGGGAGGGCATCGACGCCGAGGGCAGCGGCAAGGTCCTCGCCGACCTCAACGCCGCCGACTACGCCGGAGCGCTGCTCGGCGGGCTGGTGTGGCCCTTCCTGCTCCTGCCGCTGGCCGGCCAGGTGCGCGGCGCGGCCCTCACCGGTCTGGTCAACCTGCTCGCCGCGGCGGTGGTCTGCGGCCTGCTGCTGCGGCGGCAGATGAGCCGCCGGGCCCGGCAGGCCGCCGGCGGGGCGCTCCTCGCGGCGGCGCTGCTGCTCGGCGTCCTGCTCGTGCAGGCGCGCGACATCGAGACGACGGCCCGGCAGCGGCTCTACGCGGACCCCGTGGTGGCCGCCGAACGCTCCCGTTACCAGGAGATCGTGCTGACCGAGCGCTCCGGCGACCTGCGCCTGTACCTGGACGGCGACCTGCAGTTCTCCAGCCGCGACGAGCACCGCTACACCGAGTCGCTGGTGCACCCGGCGCTCGCGCGCGACCCCCGCCGGGTGCTGGTCCTCGGCGGCGGGGACGGCCTCGCCGCCCGGGAGGTGCTCCGGCACCCCTCGGTGCGGGAGGTGGTCCAGGTCGAGCTCGACCCCGACGTGGTGGCACTGGCGCGCACCCGGCTGGCCGGGCTGAACGCCGGTGCGCTCGACGACCCCCGGGTGCGGGTCGTCGTCGACGACGCGTTCCGCTGGCTGCGCTCCCCGGCGGCGACCGGCTTCGACGCGGTGGTCGTGGACATGCCCGACCCCGACACCCCGGTGCTCGGGCGGCTGTACTCCGTCGAGTTCTACGGCCTGGTGGCCACCGCGCTCGCGCCCGGCGGGCTGCTCACGGTGCAGGCCGGGAGCCCCTACTCGACCCCGGACGCCTACTGGCGGACCGTCTCCACGCTGGAGGCGGCGGGGCTGGCGGCCACCCCGTACCACGTCCACGTGCCCAGCTTCGGCGACTGGGGGTTCGCGCTGGCCGGGCACGGGCAGGAGCCCCCGCCGCTGGCCCTCTCCCCTGCCGTGCCGTCGACCCGGTTCCTGGACGAGGCGGTGCTGGCGGCCGCCGGGGTGTTCCCCGCCGACCGGCCGCGGCAGCGGCTGGAGCCCTCGACCCTGGACCGGCCGCTCGTCGTCGAGGACATGCGCGGCGGTTACATCGGCTGACGCCTGTAGCGTTGGGGCGCTCGGACGCCGCCGGCCGGCCCGCTGACCGCTGGCCCCTCCCCCGCCCGGTGTCCCGGAGCACCCCCGGGCCGCCGTCCGAAGGACCTGCGCGCCCACGGACACCGAGGAGAACCACCGTGAGTGCCGCCCACCCCGCCGGCGACGCGGACCGCACCGGCCGGGCAGCGGTCGCCGAGGCCGCCCGGCGGCGCACCTTCGCCGTCATCAGCCACCCCGACGCCGGCAAGTCCACCCTCACCGAGGCCCTGGCGCTGCACGCCCGGGTGATCGGCCAGGCCGGCGCGGTGCACGGCAAGGCCGGCCGCCGGGGCACGGTGTCGGACTGGATGGACATGGAGCGCGCCCGCGGCATCTCCATCACCTCCGCGGCGCTGCAGTTCTCCTACCGGGACGCGGTGATCAACCTGCTCGACACCCCCGGGCACGCCGACTTCTCCGAGGACACCTACCGGGTGCTCACCGCCGTCGACGCCGCCGTGATGCTCGTCGACGCCGCCAAGGGCCTGGAGACCCAGACGATGAAGCTGTTCGCGGTCTGCAAGCACCGCGGCATCCCGATCGTCACCGTCATCAACAAGTGGGACCGCCCGGGCAAGGACGCCCTGGAGCTGATGGACGAGATCGCCGAGCGCACCGGGCTCACCCCCACCCCGCTGACCTGGCCGGTGGGCATCGCCGGTGACTTCCGCGGCGTCCTGGACCGCCGCGACGGAACCTTCCGCCGGTTCACCCGCACCGCCGGCGGCGCCACGATCGCCCCCGAGGAGCTGCTGACCGCGGCGGAGGCCACCGAGCGGGAGGGCGAGGTCTGGGCCCAGGCCGTGGAGGAGGCCGAACTGCTCGAGGCCACCGGCGCCGAGCACGACCAGGAGTCCTTCCTCGGCGGGGTCACCACGCCGGTGCTGTTCGCCTCCGCCGTCTCCAACTTCGGGGTGGGGGCGCTGCTGGACACGCTGGTGGACCTGGCACCGCCCCCGACCGGGCGCTCCGACGCCGACGGCGCGGTCCGCGACCTGGAGGAGCCGTTCAGCGCCTTCGTGTTCAAGGTGCAATCGGGCATGGACGCCGCGCACCGCGACCGGCTCGCCTACATCCGCATCTGCTCCGGCGTCTTCGAGCGCGGCATGGTCGTCACCCACGGCCGCACCGGCCGGCCGTTCGCCACCAAGTACGCCCAGCAGGTGTTCGGTCGGGAGCGGGAGAGCGTCGACGTCGCCTACCCCGGGGACGTCGTCGGCCTGGTCAACGCCTCCGCGCTGGGCGTCGGCGACACGCTGTACACCGAGCGGCCGGTCGCCTTCCCGCCGCTGACCACCTTCGCCCCGGAGCACTTCGCCGTCGTCCGCAGCCGGGACACCGCCAAGCACAAGCAGTTCCGCAAGGGCATCGAGCAGCTGGACTCCGAAGGCGTCGTCCAGGTGCTCCGCTCGGACCGCCGCGGGGACGGCTCACCCGTGCTGGCCGTCGTCGGGCCGATGCAGTTCGAGGTGGCCACGCACCGCATGGAGCACGAGTTCAACGCCCCCGTCGCGCTGGACCGGCTGCCCTACAGCCTGGCCATGCGCACCGACGAGGAGTCGCTGCCGATGATCGCCTCCTCGGGCGGGGTCGAGGTGGTGCGGCGGCCCAGCGGCGAGCTGCTGGCGCTCTTCCCCGACAAGTGGGCGCTGCGGATCCTGCAGCAGCGGCACCCGCGGGCCACCCTCGAACCACTCGTCGCCGCCCAGCTGGCCTGACGCGCGTCAGGGCCGGAGCGCCCCGTACACCTCCTCCGCGTGGTCGAACACGAGGAAGTGGCCCTCCCCGGGCAGCCAGTGCGCCGAGCACCGGGGCAGCATCGCGCTCAGCACCTGGCCGAGCACGACGGGCACCTGCCAGTCCTGCGTGCCGTGCCAGATGTGCACCTGCTGGCCGACCTCCGACAGCGGGAACCCCCACGGCCGGAAGAGCAGGGCGCGGTCCTCGGCCAGCACCGCGGTGCCGTTGCGCAGCCCCTCGGTGAAGGTGTCGGCGAGGATCCGCCGGACCGCGGGGCGCCCGATCACCCGCCGGTCGGCCGCGTTGAGCCGCAGCTGCAGGTAGCGGGGGATCATCGCCGGCCGCAGCCCGATCGGCGCGAGCGCCGGCCGCAGCACCGTCGCCAGCCGGCCCGGGCGGTGCAGCGCCGCGCGCAGCTGCCCCGGCACCCAGCGCGGCCAGGGCCACGGCACGTCCGGCGGGGGCGCGCCGCCGAGGATGCCCACGGTCGTCACCCGCTCCCCGAGGGCGTGCGCGCAGGCCAGCGCGTAGGCGGCGCCGCCGGAGAGGCTGAGCACCGCGCACCGGTGGACGCCCAGGTGGTCCAGCAGCTGGGCGACGTCGTCGGGCCAGTCCATGACCCGGCGCCCGGGGTGCGGGTCCGAGCGCCCGAAGCCGGGCCGGTCGGGGACGATGAACCGCACCCCCCACCGGCGGTAGTCCTCCGGGTCCTCGACGTGCCGCTCGAGCCGCGAGCTGGGCGACCCGTGGCAGCCCAGGACCGGCCGGCCCGCGGGGTCGCCGTGCTCGGCCCAGGCGAGGGTGCGGCCGTCGCGGAGCCGGAGGCTGCCCTCACGCGGCTCAGGTTCCAGAGGCATGTCGCACCCCTACCCGGAGCGCCACTCCTCACCCGGCAGCCGTAGGCCTCGTGTCCGGTGCCGTGTCGCGCCGCCGGTCACGGGTATGGCGAGGAGATGCCTCGTCACCGGGTGGTCGATGTCGTCGACGCGTACGTCCGGGCGCGGGGCCCGGGCCCGGTCCTCGACCGGCTGCTCGATCCGGCGAGGCAGTGCTGAGCGCCCGCGCCGTGGACGGATCTCCGGGTCGGCACCCGGCGGACGCCGGTGACGACCGCCGCCCGGTGGCGGTCGTCACCGGCGCGAGCAGCGGGCTGGGCCGGGCCGTCGCCCTCCGGCTGGCCACCGACGGTCACCGAGTCGCTCTCCTCGCCCGGGGGGCCGAGGACCTCGCGGCCGTGGCCGCGGAGGTCGAGCGGTCCGCCGGGACGGCGCTGCCGTTCGTCGTCGACCTCGCCGACGCGGCGGCGACCCGGACCGCCGTCGAGGAGGTGGTGGGTGCGTGGGGGGAGGTCGCCGTCCTCGTCAACGCTGCGGCCACCGACGCGCCCGGACCGGTCGAGACGACCACGGTGGAGGACTGGGACCGTGTCCTCGCCGTGAACCTGCGAGCTCCGTTCGTGCTGAGCCGGGCGGTGTTCCCTCACATGCGGGGCGCCGGCGGCGGGACCATCGTCAACGTCTCCTCGGTCGCCGGCCTCCGCGGCTGGGCCGACGCCGCGGCCTACTCCGCGTCGAAGTTCGCCCTCACCGGGTTCACCCAGGCGCTCGCCGCCGAGGGGCGTGCGCACGGGATCCGGGCGTGCGTCCTCTACCCGGGGGCGATGGCGACGTCGTGGGGCGTCTGGGACCCGGGATCGCGCCGGGCGGCCGCCACCGGGGACGCTCCCGACCCGCGGGAAGCGCTCCCGCCCGAGCGGGTCGCCGAACTGGTGTCGTGGCTGGTGCGAGCACCGGGTGAGCTGGTGCTCAACCAGGTGACGGTCACCCCGTTGCACGAGCAGGGCTGGCCCTGAGCGCGCCAGGAGCGGACCGGTAGCTTGCCGGGCATGGCGATCGATCCACGCGGTGCGGACCTGAAGCGCTACCTGCAGGAGGACCCGGGCGGGCCCGTCGTGATGCTCAACCTGCTCCGGTTCGCCGAGGGCGGGCGGGAGCTGTACGCGCAGTACGCCGAGGCGCTGGACACCACGTTCCTCCCCCGGTACGGCGGCGAGGTCCTCTACGCCGGCGACGGGTCCACGCCGCTGGTGGCCGAGGACGGGCAGGACTGGGACGCGGTGCTGCTGGTCCGCTACCCCTCGCGCGAGGCGTTCAGCCGCATGGTCGCCGACCCCGAGTACCAGCAGGTGACCGGCCTGCGCACCCGCGCGCTGACGGAGGCGGTCCTCCAGGCCACCACGGCCTGGTAGCCGGCCGCGGCCTCAGTGGCCGCGGAAGGCCTCCTCCAGCCACCAGGAGGGCTGGTCGCGGGTGACCTTGGCGTCCACGAGCAGCGGCGCCGACCGGGGCCCGGCGAGCCAGGTGGCGACGCCGTCCAGGTCGGCGGGCCGCCGCACGGTGACGGCGTCGTAGCCGTGGCCGCGAGCGATCGCCGCGAAATCGGTCTCGGGGAACCGGACGATCTCCAGCGGGTGCCCGTCGGGGCCGAAGTGGTGCACCTCCGCCCCGTAGCCGGCGTCGTCGTAGACCACCACGACCATCGGCAGGCCCAGCCGGACGACGGTCTCGAGCTCGGCGGCCCCCATGAGCGCTCCGCCGTCGCCGAGCGCGGCCACCGGGAGCCGGTCGGGCCGGGCCAGCGCCGCGCCGATCGCCGTCGCCAGCCCCAGGCCCACGGACTGGAACGCCTGGGTGAAGCAGAAGCCCTGCTCGTCGGGGACGTCGAGGAACATGCTCGGGTAGCCCATGAAGTTGCCCGAGTCGACCGCGACGATCCGCTCGGCGGGCAGCAGGTCGTCCAGGGCGGCGGTCAGCGCGCGCGGGTCGACGCGCCCGCCGCCGCCGTCCGGGAACGGCTCGTCCCGCCAGCGCCCGCGGGCGGCGATCGCCGCCCGCACCTCGGGCGTGCGGTAGGCGGCGTGCCCGGGGTCGGCCAGAAGCGCGGCGACCGCCTCCGCCGTCGCCCCCACGTCGCCGACCACGCCGAGCGCGACCTCGCGCTGGGTCCCGATCGCCGACGGGTCGTCGTCGACCTGGACCACGACGGCGTCGTCGGCGATCAGCCGGCCGTGCCGCATCGTCCACATGTTCAGCTGGCAGCCCCAGCCCACGACCAGGTCCGCGCCGGAGATCAGCTCCGCGGCCAGCGGGGTCGCGAAACCACCGGAGACGTCGAGGTCCCAGGGGCTGCCCCGGAACAGCCCCTTCGCCACCGCCGACGTCGCCAGCAGGGCCCCGCAGCGGTCGGCGAGGGCCTCCAGCGCCGGGCGGGCGGCCCGGGCGCCGCGGCCGGCCACGAACACCGGTCGGCGGGCGGCGACCAGCGCCGCGGCCAGGCGCGCCACCTCCCCGTCGTCCGGTAGGGCGGGCGACGGCGCCGGCGCGGCCGGCGGCGTGCCGGCCCCGGCGGGGAGCCCCTGCACGTCCAGCGGCAGGTTGAGCACGACCGTGCGCCGCTCCAGCCGGGCGGTGTCGACGGCGGCGGCGGCCACCGCGACGGCGTCCTCCGCGGAGGTCACCCGCACCGGGACGGCGCCGACCGCGGTGGCGAGCGCTGCCTGGTCGACGGCGAAATTGGACCGCGGCGAGCTCGCCTCGGCGGTCAGCACCACCAGCGGGGTCCGGCTCTTGGCCGCCTCGGTGATGCCGGTGAGCGCGTTGGTGAGCCCGCACCCCTGGTGCAGGCTCAGCACGGCCGGCCGGCCGCTCACCCGAGCGTGGGCGTCGGCCATCGTGGCCGCGCCGCCCTCGTGCCGTGCGGCGACGTACCGGGCCCCGGCGGCGACCATCGCGTTGGTGGCCACGAAGTTGCCCGAGCCGACGACGCCGAACACCGCGTCGGCCCCGCGGGCGACGAGGGTCTCCCCCACCGCCTGCGCGACGGTCCGCCCGGCCGCGCCGCTCATCCCCGCTCGACCAGCGCCAGCACCCGCGACGGCGAACCGGACCCGGAGACGATCGGCAGCGGCGCCGCCACGAGGAGGGCCCCGGTGGGCGGGAGCAGTGCGAGGTTCTGCAACTGGGTGAGGCCGTACTTGCCGCTGCCCATCAGGGCGGCGTGGCAGGGGAAGGGCGGGTCGAAGGAGTGCGCGGCCCCGGCGTCGGTGCCCACGGTCTCCACGCCCAGCCCGAGCACCGGCGACTCCTCAGCCAGCCAGCGCGCGCACTCCACGGAGAGCCCGGGGGTGTGCGGGCCCGTGTCGTCGGCGTTGATGAACTCCTGCTGGGAGGCCGACCGGGCGTCCCAGCCGGTGCGGAAGAGCAACCACCCGCCCTCGGGCAGCGGCCCGTGCTCGGCCTCCCACGCGCGGACGTGCTCCACCTCGAGCAGGAAGTCGGGGTCGGCGGCGGCCTGCGCGGAGAAGTCGAGGACGACGGCGGGGGCGATCAGCCGCGCCGCCGGCACCGAGGCGACGTCGTCGCCGTCCCGGCCGGTGACCCAGTGGTTCGGGGCGTCGAAGTGCGTACCGGTGTGCTCGCCGGTGCGGAAGTTGTTCCAGTACCAGGCCGGGCCCCGGTCGTCGTACCGGCTGAGCTCCTCGAGCTCGAAGCGCGCCGTCTGCGCGAACTGCTCGGGCAGCTGGATGACCGGCGTCTCCGCCGACAGGGGCGCGGTGAGGTCGACGACCTCGACCCGCGCGCTGACCAGCGCCTCGGCGAGGGTGGACAGGATCGACATCGCGGTTCCTCCGTGGGGCCGGCGGCTCGGCGGACAGCCAATCACAGCCCCGCGGAGGCGGTGCTCAGCGCTCCTTGGGGATCATGATCCAGAGCACGATGTAGGCGATCTCGCCGACGCCGAAGAGTCCGAACAGCACGAACCCGACGCGCACCAGCCCCGTCGAGAGGCCGAAGCGCTGGGCGAGCCCGGCGCACACCCCGGCGATCATCTTCCGTCCACGTGGTCTGACCAGCGGTCTCGTCATCTGGGGCCCCTACCCGGCCACCCCCGCGGCGACACCTCGGCGCTCCCGGTCACGCCCGCTCGACCAGCCGCAGCACCGCCTCGACGACGACGTCGGGCCGGTCCGCGGGTACGAAGTGGCTCGCGTCGTCGACCCAGGTGAGCCGGGCGCCGGGCAGGTCGTCGGCCAGCCGCTGCCCGTACCGCGGCTTCATCTGGTGGTCCCGGCGGCCCCACACGATCTCGGCCGGCATCGTCAGCCGGGGCAGGAACGGCGCCACCGTCTGCGTGTAGACCGAGTCCAGCGAGCGCAGGTGGGCGGCGAGCTGCTCCGGGCCGCCGGGGCGGGACCACGGCTCGACGAAGCGGTCCACGAACGGGGCCGCCCGCTCCTGGTGGGCGAAGAGCGTCCGCAGCGCCGGGCGCAGCGCGGTCGCCAGCGCCGGGGGCGGCAGGAACCGCAGCGCCGGCCAGGTGGCCTTCAGCGCGCGCACCACAGGCACCGGCCAGGCGTCGTAGCAGACCCCGTTCACGACGCCGAGCCCGGCGACGCGGTCGGTGCTCGTGGTCGCCAGGATCTGCGCCACGCCGCCGCCGAGGTCGTGCCCGACCACCACCGCCCGCTCGACGTCGAGGGTGTCGAGCAGCCCGAGCAGCAGCGCCGCCTGGGCCGCGAGGTCGACCGGGTGGCCGCCCGAGGGATCGGAGTCGCCGTACCCGAGCATGTCGACGGCCAGCACCCGTGCCGAGCCGGCCACCCCGGGGACGACGTCCCACCACAGCCGGGAGTTGGTCGGGATGCCGTGCACGAGCAGGACGGTCGGCCCGGCGTCACCGGCCTCCCACACGTCCAGCCGGCGGCCGTCGACGTCGATCCTGCGGGTGGCACCGGTGGGGAGCTCCATGCCGGGTGCACTGCCCCGCCGCGCCGGCACCGATGCACCGATGCGGCGTCCACCTCGCTCTCCCGTTCACCTCCTCGCCGGCGCGGGTAGTGACCCCGGTCATGGACGCGATCACTCTCGGGAAGGCCGGCCTCAAGGGCTGGCGGGCGCGCGTGGCCGATGCGGTGGCCGGGCCGGTGAGCCAGCGGGCGCCGGTCACCGACGACCAGGTGCGGGCGGTGATCGGCGCCGTCTTCCTGGCGCTCTCGGTGATGTACGTCGTGAAGGCCGCGAAGGACCTGGCGAGCCGGGCCTGACCCGCGCGGCCGGGCGGTCAGCCCTCGAGGACCACCCCACCGGGTGGACACGCCCGTGACCAGGCTCTTCCCACGACGGGTGCAGGAGGCGTACAGTTCACCTCGGTCGCTGTTGCGCCTCTGCTTTCGTTCTTGGACGTCCGCAGTCGTCTCTGCCTGACGTTCCTCTCGGTCCTTCCGGTCGGTGCGGCGGCCCCGCACCCGGTACGTACCTGTGCGGTCACCTCCCAGCACGGAAGAAGAACGACATGGCTCAGGGCACTGTGAAGTGGTTCAACGCGGAGAAGGGCTTCGGGTTCATCGCCCAGGACGGCGGCGGCGCCGACGTCTTCTGCCACTACTCCGCCATCACCGGCGACGGCTACAAGTCCCTCGACGAGGGCCAGCAGGTCGAGTTCGACGTCACCCAGGGCCAGAAGGGCCCGCAGGCGGAGAACGTCCGCGCGATCTGATCGACGTGTGAGGAGGGGGCCACGGCGCACTGCGCCGTGGCCCCCTCTGCGTCCCTACCGGCGCCGGTCCCCGCGCCGACCACCGCACGACCGAGGAGCACCCCATCACCAGACACGGCGGACGCTGCGAGGAAGCCCATCTCGGGTGCCCCTGCCGGGGTGACGAGCGGATCCACGAGGAGCGCACCCACGCCCTCAGCGAGGCGCGCGCCAGTTCCGGGGAGGGCGTCGAGTGCCCCGAGTGCGGCGGCCCGACCACCCCGCTGGCCATCGTCTCCTGGGGCAACTGCCGGGCCTGCCGGACCGCGCACTCCCGGTCCACCCACCCGCTGCGCTGGTGAGCTAGCGCGCCTGCACCTCCGTGCGGGCCGGGAGCGTCCACCAGCTGCCGAGCAGCCGGTCCAGCTCGGGGTCGAACGGGTCCAGCCCGCCGCCCGGGTACGGCGTCAGCTCGCCGAACCACACCTCCCCGTCGACGTCGTAGAGGTCGACGCGGACGAAGTCGAAGGCCGCCCCCAGCGTCTCGGCGACCCCCAGCATGGCCGGGAGCGTTGCCGGCGGCGGCGTCACCGGGCCGGTGGCGACGTGCGGTTCCCGCGCCGCCACGGGTACCCAGTCGCGGGTGTAGAGCCGCCGGGAGTGGCTCCCCGTGAGCCGGCCGGTCTCGACCTGCACCAGCCGCACCCGGCCGCCGAACACCAGGAACTTGTGGTCGGCGAGCACCTCGCCCGGCCGGCCGAGGAACTCCTCGGCCAGCAGCAGCCGGCGGGCCTGGCTGTAGACCCACTCGCCGCGCTCGGGCCACAGCGGCTCCCCGAGCCAGTCCGCGGTCAGCCGCCGCAGCACCGGTACGTCGGGGCGGCCCGCGCCGCGGTGCACGCGCATCGTGCCGTGGTTGGGCTTGAGCACCCAGCGCTCCGGCAGCTCGGCCGCGGCCAGCTCGCCCACGTCGGTGCCGGTCCACAGCACCCGCGGAACCGCCAGCCCGGGGCAGGTGCGGGCCGCGTGCTCCTTCATCGCCAGCTTGTCGCCCAGCTGCCCGATCAGCGGCCGACGGTCGTGCACGATCCGCCAGTTCAGCTTCTCGGTGAAGGTGCGGGGGTCGCGCAGACGCGGCAGGCGGCCGTGCGCCTCGGCGTAGAGCAGGGCGCGCTTGGCGGCGATCGGCAGCCGCCGCACCGCGGCCCGGCGCAACCGGTCGGGCACCGCGGGCACGTCGCCTCCTGGGGCTCCGAGCGGCCGTCGGCGACCGCGCTCGGCGAACAGTCTGCTCGGGCGGACCGCGCCGTCCCCTCCTAGGGTGGCGCCGTGACGACGGACGGGGCCCCGCGCTGAGCACGACCGACGATCGGGGAGCCCCTCGCGGGGTGGGTTTCGTCGCCAAGGACCCGTGGCACCCGGCGATCCGGCGCGAGCACATGATCGCCCGGGAGCTGGTCCGCCAGGGCCGCCCGGTGAGCTTCCTGCAGGCCCCCGCCGACTGGCGCCGGCTGCGCAGCGATCCCGCCAACTGGTCGGGGCACCTCCTCCGCGCGCGGTTCGCCCCGGCCGCGCCCGGCGTGCGCGTCTCCGAGCGCTCGACCGTGCTGCCCGGCTCCCGGGGCCGGCTCGCCGAGCAGCTGGACGCCACCCTGCTGGGAACCCTCCTCCGGAGGTCGGACTGGGACGTCGACGTCACCGCGTTCATGCTGCCGTGGGAGTGGCGCGCCGCCGGGGCCGTCCGCGGGCGGGCGGTGTTCGACTGCACCGACGACTGGGCGCGGCTGCTGCCCCACGCCCGGCGGCTGCCCGACCAGCTCCGCCGGATCGCCGACGAGGCCGACGAGGTCGTCGTGGTGAACCCGGTGCTGGCCGGCCTCTTCCCGGGGCGTCGGCCCGTGGTCGTCCCCAACGGCACCGACGCCGACCTGCTCACCGCCCCCCGGACGGCCGAGCGCGCCGAGCGGCACGCCGTCTACGTCGGCAGCGTCGCCGAGCGCTTCGACGTCGACCTGGTGCAGGAGCTCCTCCGGGCGCTGCCGGACTGGACGATCGCCGTGCACGGGCAGCTGGTCTTCCCCGACCGGGCCCGCCCGGCCGCGGAGCGCTTCCGCGCGCTCGTCGCGGGCTCCGGCGGCCGGCTGACCTACCGCGGGCTGCTGCCGCGCGAGCGGCTGGCCGTCGTCCTCGACGCGGCGACGGTGGGGCTGGTGCCCGACGTCCCGCACCGGGCGCTGGGGCAGTCGTCGATGAAGAGCTACGACTACGCGGCCCGCGGCTTGCCGCTGGTCGCGACCGCGGGACACCTGGAGCACGCCGCGGAGCTTCCTCCGCACACCGCGATCGTCTCCGGTGCCGACGAGATGGCCGCCGCCGTGCGCGCCGCCGCGGAGGAGCCCCCCGCGTACGCGTCGCGTCGCCGGGACTGGGCCGCCGCCCGCACCTGGGATCGGCGCGCCGGCGAGTGGCTCGACGCGGGGCTCGGGCGGCCCCTCACCCCCGCCGGGTCGGCGCGCTCGGCCTAGACCAGGCTGCGCACCACCCGGGCCGGGTTGCCCACGGCGACCACCCCCGGCGGCAGGTCCGCGGTGACCACCGACCCGGCGCCCACCACCGTGTCGGCGCCCACGGTCACCCCTGGCAGCACGATGACGCCGCCGCCGAGCCAGGCGTTGTCCCCGATGGTCACCGGCGACGCGTGCTGCCAGCCCGCCCGCCGCTCCGCCGGGTCGAGCGGGTGCACCGCGGTCAGCAGCTGGACGCCGGGGCCGAGCTGGACGTGGTCGCCGAGCGTGATGGGGCCGACGTCGAGGAAGACCGCCCCCCAGTTCACGAAGCAGTGGGCCCCGACGCTGATCCGGTAGCCGTAGTCGCAGCGGAAGTCCGACCGGATCGTCGTCCCGCCGCCCACCGCGCCGAGGAGCTCGGTCAGCAGCGCGTGCCGGCGGTGCGGATCGGCCTCGGCGTTGTAGGAGGCCACCAGGGCGCCGGCCCGCCGGGAGTCCGCGGCGAGGTCGGGGTCGTCGGGGCGGTACGGCAGCCCGGCGAGCATCCGGTCCCTCATCTCACCCACCCGCCCCACGCTAGCCAGCCCGTGCGGGGTGGCCGCCGGTCAGGCCCGGTGCCGCTGCCTCAGAGGCTGACCGCCACCGTCGCCGCGAGCTCCCGGCAGGCCTCCAGGTCCGCCGGTCCCGGGGCACCGGTGAGGCTCAGCGGTGCGGCCACCTGCTTCCAGCGCAGGGCGCCGGTGACGCGCTCGATGCTGCGCAGGGCGCCTGCGGTGTCGTCGTTGCCGTGCACGTACACACCGAAGGGCAGCCCGGGCGTGGCCTCGAGGCAGGGGTAGTAGACGGTGTCGAAGAAGTGCTTGAGCGCCCCCGACATGTAGCCGATGTTGGCCGGGGTGCCCAGGAGCACCCCGTCGGCGGCGAGCAGGTCCGCGGCTCCCGCCGAGAGCGCGGGGCGCAGGACCGGCTCGACGTCGTCGACGAGCGCCACCCCCTCCCGCACCGCCTCGAGCACCGCCTGCAGCGCAGGCGAGGGGGTGTGGTGGACCACCAGGAGACGGGGCATCCCGGCATTCTCGCCGCCGCCCTGCCCCCGGGCACCACCGCCGGCCCGGGAGGTGTGAGGGTGGAGCCGTGCATCTGGTGCTGGAGTACGTGCTGGCCGACGACTACCTGGAACGCCGCACCGCCCTGCGGTCGGACCACCTGGACCTGGCAAGGGCGGCGCACGAGCGCGGTGAACTCCTCCTGGCCGGCGCCCTGCCCGACCCGTACGACCGCGCGCTGCTGGTGTGGACGGCGCCGCGCGAGGTCGTGGAGCGGTTCGTGGCACAGGACCCCTACGTCACGCACGGCCTGGTGACGGCGTGGACGATCCGGCCCTGGAGCGTCGTCGTCGGCTGACGCCGGGTCAGCCACCCGGTCGCCGGCGCAGCTGCCCGTAGATGCGGGCCAGGTCGGGCAGCTGCACGTGGGCGTTGAGCCCGCTGGGGTTGGGCACCACCCAGGTCACCGCGCCGCCCACCCGCTCGGGCTGGCGGCCGGCGACCGCCTTCGGCCGCCCGAACCCCTGCCGCCACGCGGTGATGCCCAGCACCGCCAGGACCCGCGGGCGCATGTCGCCCACCAGCCGCTCGAGCGCGACGGCGCCGGCCTGCAGCTCCTCGAGGGAGAGCTCGGCGGCCGTGCGTGTCGGCCGGTCCACGACGTTGGTCACCCCGAGCCCGTACCGCAGCAGCTCGCGGTCCTCGTCCGGGCGCAGCTGCCGCGGGGTGAACCCGGCGAGGTGCAGCGCCGGCCAGAACCGGTTCCCGGGCCGGGCGAAGTGGTGCCCGACCTCGGCCGAGAGCAGCGACGGGTTGATCCCGCAGAACAACACGTCGAGGCCGGGCGCCACGACGTCGGGCACCGGCTTGGCGGGCGGCCGGCTCATCGGTAGGTGAGCAGGTGCCGCCGGTCGCCGGTGACGTGCGCGTGGTCGTTGAAGGCCAGCAGCGACAGACCCGAAGCGCCCGCCAGCACCGAGGTGACCCCCACGTTCACGGCGGCCCGGTTCAGCGCCACCACGCCGTCGGCCGGGGCGCCGATCAGCCCGGCCACCAGCGCGGCGATGACCCCGCCGGAGCTGACGACGACGGCGTCGCGCCCGCGCGGCAGCCCGGCGGCCAGGTCGGCGACGGCCGCGGCGGCGCCCGAGGAGAAGTCCGGCCAGCCGTCGGCCTCGCCGGCCGCGATCCAGGACCGGAGCGCGCCGTCGAGCAGCCGCTGGATCTCCCGGGACCCGGGGTTCCCGGCCGGTCCGGGGTCCTCGCCGGGGTAGCGCTTGAGCAGGTCGAGGTGGTCGTACTCGTCCAGCCGGGCGTCGGCCGCCCCCACCGGGCCGAAGCCGGCCGCCTCGGCGAGCAGCGCGGCGGTGTCCCGCTGCCGGCGCAGCGTCCCGGAGACCACCATCGGGTCGCGCAGCTCCCGGCGCCGCAGCTCCTCCCCCACGCGGCGGGACTGCTCGCGGCCCAGGTCGCTGAGCACGTCGTAGTCGTCGGCGCCGAACGAGGCCTGCCCGTGCCGGACCAGGCAGATCAGCGGCATCCGGCCAGCCGCTCCGCACGCTGCAGCAGGACCGCTGCGGCGATGCCGAAGTGGGCGAACCGCGGGTTGGTCGTGTGCCCGGAGCGGTACCGCGCCCAGATCTGCTGGATGATCACCGCGAGCCGGAACAGGCCGAACACCTCGTAGAAGGTCCAGTTCGGCGTCGACAGCCCCGTGCGCTCGAGGTAGCGCGCCACGATCTCCTCGCGGGTCGGCATCCCGGCCAGCGTGCTCGGCTGGGTGGAGACCAGGCCGAACTCCTCGTCGTCCCCGGCGGTGACCCAGTAGGCCAGCGAGGCGCCGAGGTCCATGAGCGGGTCGCCGACGGTGGCCATCTCCCAGTCCAGCACGCCGGTGATGCGGGGGGTGCCGGAGAGGTCGAGCACCAGGTTGTCGAGCTTCCAGTCACCGTGCAGGAGGCTCGCCCGCACGTCCTGCGGCCGGTGGCGGTCGAGCCAGGCCATCAGCTCCTCGGCGGGCGGGACGTCGTCGGTGAGCGCGTCGCGGAAGCGGCGGGACCAGCCCTCCACCTGCCGGCGGACGTAGCCGGGGCCCTTGCCCAGGTCGGCCAGCCCGGCTGCGTCGACGTCGATGGAGTGCAGCTCGGCGAGGGTGTCGTAGGCCGTCTCGCCCAGCACCCGCGCCTGCCCCGGGGACAGCTGCACGCCCTCGGGCAGCGTCCGGCCGAGCACGGTGCCGACGAGCCGCTCCATGACGTAGAAGTCGCTGCCGATGACCGCGTGGTCCGTGCAGAAGCCGTGGATCTCCGCGACGACGTCGAGATGCGGGCGCAGCCGCTGCTGCACGCGCACCTCCCGGCCCATGTCGTGCGCCGAGGCCGCCTTGTGCCCGTGCGGGGGACGGCGGAGCACCAGGTGCGGGTCGCCGTAGTCGAGGAGGTAGGTGAGGTTGCTGGCCCCGCCGGAGAACTGCCGGACGGCCGGTGCGGGCCGCCCCGCCAGCGCCGGGACCCGCGGCGCCAGCCACGCGTGCACGGCCTCGACGTCGAAGGCGTCCTCCGGGCGGACATCACGCAGGCGGCTCGCGTTCTCGCTCATCGCCGTCCATCCCACCACGACCGCCGCGACGCGCTGCAGCGCCCCGGACACGCCGCGGCGGTGGGCGCGCCGGAGCGCCACCGTGACGTGCGCCACAGCCGGTAGCCTCGCGCCGGGTCGAGACGCCGACCCGCGCACACCGCCCCGGGCACCCCGGGGCCCGGCCGCCGGGTGGGAGGCAGCCCATGGCACCGGACACCGTCCCCGGCGACGCGACCGCCGACGCGGCGCCGTTCGGGGTCGTCGTCGACCTCGCGGGCGGCACGGTGGCCCTGGCCGGGGAGTTCGTCCGGGAGCACTCCCACCACCTCGTCGAGGCGCTCGCCGCGCTGGTGGGCACGGAGCACCGCCGGTGGACCGTGGACACCCGGCAGGTGACCCTCTGCGACGCGGCGGGGCTGCGGGCGCTCGTCACCGCGCACCACCTCGCCCGGCGCCAGGGGTGCGCGCTGGTGCTCGACCGCCCGAGCCCGGTCCTGCACCGGCTCCTCGTGCTGGTGGGCCTCGACGAGCTGCTCGAGGTGCACGCCGACCGCGCGGCGCCCCCGCCGACGGTCGGCGGTGGCCGTCCGCTGCCGTCCGCGGGGCCGCTGCGGGCCGCGCAGCGCGCCACGACGGTCCCCGCCCAGCGCCGGCCCTGAGCGCCGGCGGGCTCACTGGACGGGCGCCCCCGGCGGCGGCAGCCGGTGGCCCCGCTGCTCGTCGACCGACGCGACGCCGGCGACGGCGCTCAGCGCGCCGAGGGTCCCCCTGGGCACCGAGCCGGTGATGATCCCGAGCGCATCCAGCACCTGGTCGACCTGCATGCCGCGAGCCCGCAGTCCCTGGACGACGCCGTCGAGAGCGCTGAGGTGCCGCTCGTCCACGGTGACGCTGACGTGGGTCATGCCACCGACGCTACAAGGAACCCGCGAGACCGGGAACCGCTCACCGCGGCGCGAGGACCAGCCCGCTGCCGGTGTCCACGGAGCCCTCGAGCAACCGCTCACCCTCCTGGACCAGCGTGGCCCAGAGCTCCAGCCCGCGCCGGCCCGTCGCCTCCGCCCACAGCGCGGCGACGCCCGCGACGTGCGGGGTCGCCATGCTGGTGCCGCTGATGGTGTTGTAGCGGGTCGGCATCGGCCACGCCGAGCAGACCTCGAACCCGGGAGCGGCGACGTCGACCTGTCCGCCCCGGCCGGGGAGGCTCCGGGCCGAGAAGTACGCCGTCCCGAGCGCCTGGTCCAGCGCACCGACCGCCAGGATCTCCGGGCTGTTCGCCGGGGCGCCGACGAACCCCCACGAGCCCGCCGGCCGGTCGGCGTTGTTCCCGGCCGCGGCCACGACCAGCGAGCCCTGGGCGAGGGCGCGCCGCCCGGCGGCGGAGTAGGGCGGGTGGGCCTGGGTCACGTCGGCGCCCAGCGACATCGAGATCACCGGGCACCGGTTGGTCACCGCCCAGTTCATCCCGGCGAGGATGCCGGCGTCGGTGCCGCTGCCGTCGTCGCCGAGGACCTTCCCGGCGAAGATCTCCGCCTCGTGGGCGACGCCGTACCGCGGCCCCGACGGCGGGGTCCGCGGCCCGCAGGCGGTGCCGATGCAGTGCGTGCCGTGGCCGTGCCCGTCCTGGGGCCCCTCGCCGGCGACGAACGAGCGGGCGGTGACCGCGCGGCCGGCGAAGTCGGGGTGGTCGAGGTCGAACCCGGTGTCCAGCACGGCCACCCGGATGCCGCGGCCGGACCGCGAGGAGGAGTCGGCGCCGACCGCCTGCACCCCCCACGTCGAGGAGCGGGTGTCCTCGAACCGCGCCCGGGAGCCGGCCGGCGCGTCGCCGGGGGCGGCCAGCAGCCGGGCGGTGAGGTCGGTGACCCCGTCGCGGTAGCCGCGGGCGTAGCCCGCGCCCGGCCCCTCGAGCACGCGGTGGACCAGCTCCGGGGAGACGGAGAGCACCGGGCGCCCGGTCCCGCCGCCCGCCAGGGCGCCGACCTGCGCGGCGTCGGCCGAGACGACCGCGATCCCGAGCGCCGCGAACAGCACCGCCCCGGACTCGCGGAGGGTCTCCGCGGGCACCACCCCGTCGGCGAAGTCCCGCGAGTCCGCGACGTCGCGGACGCCGGCCCGCCCCCAGTCCACCGGCCCGGCGTCGTCGGCGAGCACGAGCACCTGCCGGCCGGTGGTGCGGATCAGCGGGCCGACCGCCCCGTGGCGCACGTTCTCCGGTCCCTCCGGGACCTCCGGTTCGATCACCGCTCCCCCTCCGCGCCCCGGTGGGCCGCCGCGCCGGCGACGCCACCACCGACCGCCGGGAGCGGCCGGTGACGACAGGGTTCCGGAGAGTGGGCACCGGCGCCAGCCGGCGGGCTCAACCCGCGAGCAGCGCCGGGTCCATCCACATGACCTCCCAGACGTTGCCGTCGGGGTCGGCGAAGCTCGAGCCGTACATGACGCCGTGGTCCTGGGCCGGCAGCCAGGGCTTGCCGCCGGCCGCGATCGCGGCGGACACCATCCGGTCGACCTCCTCGCGGCTGTCCGCCGACAGGCAGGTGAGCACCGAGGTCGCCTGGGCCGGGTCCCCGACCTCGCCCGCGACGAAGTCGGCGAACCGCTCGCGGGTCAGGAGCATGACCGCGATGTTCTCCTCGATCTGGTAGGAGACGGTCCGGTCGTCGGAGAACTCGTCGTTGCGCCGGAAGCCCAGTGCTGCGTAGAAGGCGTCGGCCCGGTCGCGGTCGGCGACCGGCAGGTTCACGAAGATCATGCGCACGGGAGAACTCCTCGATCGGCGTGCCCGGCTCCGTCGGCCGGGCTCGTCGGTAGGACGACGGAACCCGCGCGAACTCACCGGTGCGGGCGCGCGCTCACCCCGCCGGGCGGGCGTCCGGCGTCCGGGGCCGCGGGCGGACCTCGCGCGGCCCGGCGACCTCGTGGCCGTCCTCGCACACCAGCGCCACGCGCACGGAGGCACCGCAGCCGCGGTGCTCGAGCGCGAGCGGCGGCGGGCCGTCGGTGAGGTAGCGGTCGCCCCACGCCATGAGGGCCACCAGCGTCGGGTAGAGGTCGCGCCCCTTGTCGGTGAGCCGGTACTCGTGGCGCTGCCGCTCGCCCTCGGCGCGGTAGGGCTCACGGCTGAGCACGCCCTCGCGGACCAGGGTGGCCAGCCGGTCGGTGAGCACCGCCTTCGGTGCGCCGAGCGCCTGCTGGAGGTCGGCGAACCGCCGGACCCCGAGGAACGCCTCCCGCAGGACGAGCAGGCTCCACTTCTCCCCCACGACGGCCAGCGTGCCGGCGACGGAGCAGCGGGACCGGTCGAAGGAGGCGTCGCTCACGGTGTGAGGATAGCCATGCTGAGTTCGCTTGACGAACTGTGCACGGAGGAGCAGAGTTCAGGGTGCGAACCCAGGAGGCGGACGGTCTCCGGCCGGCCCGCCCGGCCCCCTGCAGCGCTCGCACCACCACCGCTGCTCCGGAAGGACACGCCATGACCCGCCTCCGCACCGTCCTCGCCCGCCGGCACGCCGTCCGCGCCCACCTGCGCGAGGAGCGCGCGCTCGCCCGGGCGCTCGCCACGGCCCCGACCCTCGAGTCCGCGCACGAGATCGCCGCGCTCGGCGCCCGCCGCTGACCGCACCTGCGCCCGCCCCGGCGGGCGCCACCTCCCCACCGGCCGCCCGGGACGCGCTCAGCGTCCCGGGCGGCCGCGCGTTCAGGCTTGCGGCTCGACCCGGGCCGCGTCGAGGAAGGGCTCGCCCTCCCACTCCTCGTAGGCGTCGTCGGGCAGGTCGGTGCCCAGCGCCTCCTCGAGCCCGGCGAGCTCGAACTCGTCCGCGGGCTGCGCGGCCACCGCCACCGTCGCGCCCGGGCGGAGGTCGGCCAGCTCCTGGTCCGTGATGACCAGGATCGGCTCGACGTCGTCGCCGGTCAGCGTGAAGGCGACGGGCGAGACGATGCGGCCCACCTCCCCGAGCAGGCTGACCTCGACCCCCTCGTAGCCGTCGAGGTCCTCGCGGAAGTCCGCGTCGTAAGCCCCGTTGTACGGGTCCCGGAGGTCCTCCGACGGGCGGACGTCGACGTCGGCCGCGGTGGTGGGGTCCTCGTCGCCCTCCCCGCAGCCGGCGAGCACGGCCCCGGCGAGCAGGCCCGCCAACAGAGCGGCGGGCACCCGGCGGAGGCTGGAACGGCTGGTCGTCATCTCGGTGGTCCTCCACTTCTCGGAGCGCCGCGTGGCAGCTGGTCGCTGGGCCGGTCCTGCCCACTCCGGGGCGGGGCATCTCCACGGCGCGGCGTTCGTCACGACATCGCAAGACAGGCGGCGCCGGCGTCGCGTCGGCGTCACACGACCGCCCTCGCCGGTGTGACGAGCCCGTGGCGAACCGGACCTGGGCCGCATGCCCTCGGACCGGCGGGGAACGGTGCTGTCCGCGCCGCTCCCCGCCACCCTGCCGACCCTGCCCCGACCCGGAGGACCCACCCCATGACCTGGCTCAAACGGACCGCCGCCGTCCTCGGTGGTCTGCTCGTCCTCCTCGTGCTCTACGGAGTGCTCGTCGAGCCGCGCCTGATCCTCGACGAGGAGCGGGAGCAGGTGCCGATCCCGCAGCTGGACGAGTCGGCCGACGGCACGGAGGTCGCCATGATCTCCGATCCGCAGATCGGCATGTGGTGGGCCAACGAGGGCATGGTGGCCCGGGCCGTGGAGGAGATGGTGGAGGCGCAGCCGGACATCGCCCTGCTCGGCGGCGACTACGTCTACAGCGAGGATCCCGGCATCCCCGAGCAGGTCGAGTCGGTGATGGAGCTGCTGCAGCCGCTGGTCGACTCCGGCATCCCGACCTACGCCGTGCTCGGCAACCACGACTACAAGGTGGGGGCGGCCGAGGAGCTGGTCCGCGCGTTCGAGGCCGCCGGGATCACGGTGCTGCGCAACGAGGCGGCCGCGGTCCCCGGCACCGGGGAAGGCGACCAGGCGCTGCACGTCGTGGGCATCGGGCCGGCCTGGCCCGGCGAGGTGGACGTGGACGCCGCCCTCGCCGAGGTGCCCGACGGGGCCCCGCGCGTCGTGCTGATGCACAACCCGACGACCTTTCCGGAGATGCCCGCCGGGACCGCGCCGCTGACCTTCGCCGGTCACACGCACTGCGGTCAGGTGGCCCTGCCCGGGACCCCGCGCTGGTCCTACCTCGGCCTCACCTCCGAGGAGGCGCTCGTCGCCGACGGCTGGGCTCCCGAGGAGTACGGCGCCGAGGGCAACCGCATGTTCGTCTCCTGCGGGCTGGGGTTCAGCACGGTGCCGGTGCGGATCAACGCCCCGCCGCAGCTGGTCCTCTTCGAGCTGCGCGCCGGGGGTTGAGATGACGGTGCACGACCATGAGGCCGAGCACGACGGCGAGGACGGAGACCCCGGCGTCCACGCGGCCGCGCCGGTGCTGCGGCGCGCCGGCGGGGTGGGCCGCATGCGGGATGTCCGGTGCACGGTTCCACCGTCACCGGAGCCCTGCGCGCCGGCGCTCCGCCGGCCCGTATCCGCCGGCGGGCCGGCCGACCCGGACGTCACGGATTCGTCATCTCCCCGGACGGTGCACGGGGTCCGGCGGGTCACACGGACGGGAGCGCGGTGACTAGTTCGCGCGGGGCTGGGCAGACTGACCGGCATGTCCCGGTCTGTGCTGATCATCGAGGACGACCCACGGATCCGGCGCATGCTGCAACTGACCCTGCAGCGGGAGGGCCTGGAGGTCACCGAGGCGGGGAGCGGCGAGGACGGCCTGGCGCGGCTGGCCGAGAAGTCGTTCGACGTCATCCTGCTGGACCTCATGCTGCCCGGGATGGACGGCTTCGAGGTGTGCCGGGCGATCCGGCGCACCTCCAACACCCCCGTCATCATGCTCACGGCCCGGGCCGACAGCCACGACGTGGTCGCCGGGCTCGAAGCGGGTGCCGACGACTACGTCTCCAAGCCCTTCGTCGTCAAGGAGCTCTCCGCCCGCATCCGGGCGCTGGCCCGCCGCACCCGCGCCCCCGAGCCCCGGGTGACGCTCACCGTCGGCGACCTGCACATCTCGCCGGCCGAGGGCACCATCACCCGCGACGGAGAGACGCTCAGCCTGACCCGCACCGAGTTCCGGCTGCTCTGCGAGCTCGCCGCCGACCCCGGACGGGTGCTCAGCCGGGAGGAGCTGCTCGAGCGGGTGTGGGGGTACGACTACTTCGGCGACTCCCGCCTGGTCGACGTCCACATCCGCCGGCTGCGGAAGAAGATCGAGCCCGACCCGTCGAACCCGACGCTGGTGACGACCGTCCGGGGCATGGGCTACCGGGTCCCTGGGTGACGGGGCCGGTCGACGGAGCCGCCCCCGACGCGGGCGCAGCGCCGGCGCGAGCCCGCCGGCCGCGTCGCGCCTCCTTCCGTCTCGCCACCCTGCGGGCCCGGGCGACCGCCGCCTTCGCGGCGGTCACCCTCGTGGTCTCCGCCGTCCTGGCCCTCGCGGTCTGGGTGGCGGTGTCCCAGTTCCTCCTCCTCCAGCGCGAGCGGGTCACGCTCGTGCAGACCTCGGACAATGCGGCCCAGGTGCAGCGCTCGCTGGCCACCGAGGGGCTGGACGTCGCCCAGGTCCTCGCCCAGCTGCCGCGCGAGACGGGCTCCACCTCGCTGCTCGTGGACGGCGGCACCTGGACCACCACGTCGCTGCTCGTCGGCCGGGACGACCTGCCCGAGCAGCTGCGCGAGCTCGCCGTCGCCGGCACCTCGGTCCGGCAGCGCATCGAGATCGACGGCGAGACGGTGATGGCCGTCGCGGTGCCGCTGGCCGAGCTGGGGTCGGCCTACATCGAGGTCTTCCCGCTCGGCGAGCTCGACCGGACCTACCGCGTCCTGGCCACGGTGCTGGCGGTCGCGGTCCTCGGCTCGGTGCCGCTCTCGCTCGTGGTCGGGTGGTGGGTCACCGGCCCTGCGCTGCGCCCGCTGGACCGGATCTCCGCCGCGGCAGCGGCTGTCGCCTCCGGTGCGCTCGACACCCGCATCGACCCGCGCGGCGACCCCTCGCTGGCCCCCATCGCCGCCTCGTTCAACCAGACCGCGGAAGCCCTCGAGCAGCGGGTGCGCAGCGACGCCCGGTTCGCCGCGGACGTCAGCCACGAGCTGCGCAGCCCGCTGACCACGATGCTGGGCGCGCTGGACCTGGTGGAGGCCACCGCCGACCCCGGCGACGCGGAGCAGGCCGAGGCGCTCGGGCTCCTGCGCTCGGAGGTGGAGCGGTTCGAGCGCCTGGTCGCCGACCTGCTGGAGATCTCCCGCGCCGATGCGGGGAGCACCGACATCGCCGTCGAACCCGTGCGCCTGTCCGCGCTCACCCGGGAGGTCGTGGGCCGGCACCGGCTGGACGGCACGGCCGCGGCGCTGCTCACCGTGCACCCCGACGCCGAGCAGGTGCTGGTCCACGCGGACAAGCGCCGCCTGGAGCGGGTGCTGGGCAACCTCATGGACAACGCCGACAAGCACGGCGGCGGCCTCACCGGGGTCACCGTCTCGCGGGCCGGCGACGTCGCGCGGGTGGCCGTGGACGACGCCGGTCCGGGCGTGGCCGAGGACGAGCGCGACCGGATCTTCGAGCGGTTCGCCCGGGGCACGGGCAGCATCCGCACGCACACGGAGGGAGCCGGTCTCGGGCTGGCCCTCGTCGTCCGCCACGTGCGGATGATGGGCGGCGCGGTGCACGTCGAGGACGGCCCCGACGGCGGCGCCCGGTTCGTGGTGGACCTGCCCGTGGAGGCCGGCTCATGAGGGCTCTGGCGGTCCTGCTGTGCGCCCTCGTCGCGCTGACCGGGTGCGGGGTCGACCCGCAGCCGCAGCCCGAACGCATCGCGGTGCCCGCCGCCACGCTCGACACCCCTGCGCCACCGCGCGACGGGGTCGGCCCCGAGGTGATCGTCTTCTTCGTCCGCGGCACCCGGCTCGAGCCGGTATCCCGGGCGAGCCGCACGGTGACCGCCGAGCGCGCCCTCGACCTGCTGGCGATCGGCCCCACCCGGGCGGAGGTCGTCGGCGGGCTGCGCACCGCGGTCGCGCCGCAGTCCATCGTCGCCGACGAGGGCCTGCCCGGCGGCATCACGGCGGTGGCCGTGACCGAGGAGTTCGCCAGGATCACCGGGGGCAACCAGCTGCTCGCCGTGGCGCAGGTGGTCTGGACGCTCACCGAGCTGCCGGGCACCGCCCGCGTGCGCTTCCTCGTCGACGGCGCGCCGGTGGAGGTACCCACCGACGGTGGGCTGACCAACGGGCCGGTCGGCCGTGAGCAGTTCGGTTCGGTCGCCCCGGCCACCGACCCCGAGACACCGGGCTCCGACCCGGCGAGCGAGGACTGAGCCCATGAACGACGTCCACCCCGTCCAGCGCCTGTGGCGCGGCATGCGCAGCACCCTGTGGCCGATCCCGCTGCTCACGGTCACCCTCGCGGTCGGGCTCGGGGTCGGGATGCCGATCGTCGACGGGTACCTCGGCACGGGCGGTCCGGCGTCGCCGCTGAGCTTCGTCTTCGGCGGCGGCCCGGCCGCCGCCCGTGACCTGCTGGCCTCGATCGCCGGCTCGCTGATCTCGGTGACCGGTGTGATCTTCTCCCTCACCGTCGTGGCGCTCCAGCTCGGCAGCAGCCAGTACTCGCCGCGACTGCTGCAGACCTTCGCCACCGACCGCGTCGTCCAGCTGACCCTGGCCCAGTTGACCGGGACCTTCGTCTACGCCCTCACGGTGCTGCGGACGGTGCGGACGGCAGAGGCCGCGGCCGGCGACGACTCGTTCGTCCCCCGGGTGTCGATCACGCTGGCGTTCCTGTTCGCGGTGGGCAGCGTCGTGGCCCTGGTGGTCTTCCTGGGCCACCTCGCCCGCTCCCTCCGGGTGGAGACGATGCTGCGCGACGTCCACGCCGAGGCGACCCGGGCCGTGCGGGACGAGGACGACGAGCCGGACGACGGCGGCCGGCTCCCGGAGAGGCCCGGGACTCCCGTCGAGGCCACCGGCAGCGGCTTCGTCATCGACGTCGACGTCGAGCACCTGGTGGAAGCGGCCCGGGACGCCGACGTCGTCCTCGCCCTCTCCCCGCGCATGGGCGACGCCGTCGTCGCCGGGACACCGCTCGCCGAGGCCTGGCGGCGCGGTGGGGGGCCCGTCGAGGACGTGGCGCCGCTGCGGGACGCGCTCTCCCGCGGCGTCCGTCTGTCCTACGAGCGCTCCCCCGACCAGGACCCGGCCTACAGCCTCCGCAAGATCGTCGACATCGCCGGTCGGGCGCTCTCGCCCGGCATCAACGACCCGACGACCGCCGTGCACGCCCTGTCGCACGTCTCCGCCCTGCTCGGTGTCCTCCTCCGCCGCCGCGGCACCGTCCGGTCCTGGTGCGACGACGACGGCGCGGTGCGGCTGCTCGTGCCGCAGTGGACCGCCGACGAACTCCTCACCGTCGGCCTGGAGGAGCCCCTGCAGTACGCGTCGGGGCAGCCGGCGGTGCTGCGCCGGATCGCGGGGCTGCTGCACGAGGTGGCGTGGCAGGTGCGCGGGGAGGGGCTCGACGACGCCCTGCGCAGCCTGCTCGACCGCACCGTGGACCTGGCGCTGGAGAGCACCGCGATCGAGAACCGCGAGACCAGCGCCTGGCGGGCGGCCTTCGAGGACGCCCTGGCCGGGCGCTGGTCGCCCGCCCGTCGGCTCAGCCCGCGATCGCCGGTGTCGGACGCGCCGGCGGGGTGAGCGCCGGGCCCGCGGGGCCGCGGGCCGGAGCCACGGTCAGAGCTGCGGGCGGACCCCGGCTTCCTCGATCAGCTCCTCAGGTGCCAGTGGTCCCTCACCGGCCATCACGGTGCGGCCGGGTCCGCGCCGGCCGAGCGGGAGGACGGTCTTCTCCTGGGCCCCCTCCAGCTCCAGGGCCAGGGCGGCGTAGAGCGCGAGGACCGCGAGGGCCACGCCGATCCACCCGGCCCCCGTCTTCCACGCCTGCGACCCGGTCATCTCGTAGACGCCGGTGACGACGAACCGGGTCCCCGCCAGCGCCATCACCGCTGCCGGCACGACCTTGCTGCCCATCGCGACGGCGGCCGGGGTGAACATGCCCAGTCCGGCCACCAGGAGCAGGACGCCCAGCCCGCTGCTGACCGAGCCCGGCGGACTGGTCAGCGTGGTGAACCCGGCGACCGCCCACGTCCCGCTGAGGATCCCCATCCCCGTCGCCGCCACCGGGTCGCGGCTGAGGAACCCGAAGACGGAGGCCAGCAGCTGCAGGGGGAACGTGGCGAACAACGCGGTGCAGCCGGCGACCCGCCCCTCGGCGGCGGGGATCCAGCCCAGCTGCACGGCGCTGAACATCGTCGTCGCCAGCGCCAGGGCGAGGAACCCCAGGGGCAGGGGGGTGGCCAGCGGCCGCAGGACGATCCGCGTTCCGGCCGCCCCCGTCGCGCCGTCGGGGCTCAACTGACCAGCACCTGGGTCGCCGACTCCTTGAGCTTGCCGTTGGCCCACCGGACCTGCCGCAGGGTCTCGGGGTGGCAGCGCTCGGCGAGCTCGAGCAGCTCCTTCTTCCGGGCGCCCTGCGCGCCCTGGGCGAGGAGCTCCCAGTCCAGCGACGTGCCGGACGCCTCGCGGTAGATGTGCCGCAGGTCGGCCAGCAGGAGCATCCCGGGCGTGCTGCTGCGCCCCATCAGGTCGGACGCCTTCTGCCGGGCCTTCTCCAGGACGGTGGGGTCCCCTTTCGGCTCCGGGTCCAGCTCCAGTCCGAAGTCCCTGCCGACCTCGGCCAGGGCCCGGACGTGGTCCTGCGACCAGCGGGCGATGTCCCTGGCCACGTGGAAGACCTCGTGGTCGGCCTTGTGCCGGTCGGACATCGCCAGCAGGGCGCCGGCCAGGTGGTTCTCGGAGCGGTGCAGCTCCTCGATCGCCAGGTGCAGCTTCATCGGGTGCCTCCCGACACGGTCGCCGGCTCCCCGGCGGGCAGCTCCTCGGTGGTCAGCTTCTCGGTGGAGAGGGCGGCGTCACCGCCGGTGGTGGGCGGCACACCGTCGGTGACGGGCTTCGATCCGGTCGTCGTCGGCGCGAGGGACGGCCCACGACCCTTCCCGAGCCGCTTCACGGCGGCGGCCGCGGTCTTGAAGATGGGCTGCTTGGAGGCCGGGTCCCAGTCGGTGATCGTCAGCTCGTTGGCGGCCCTGCCCCGCTTGCCCGCCGGCTGGTGACCGTCGGGCTCGTCCCAGTACCCGTAGTGGAAGGGCAGGAAGACCACTCCGGGCCGGATACCGCTGATCCGCAGCTTGGCCTCGACGCGGCCACGCGGGGTCCTCACCTCGAGCAGGTCGCCCTCGGCGAACCCACGGTCGGCCGCATCGCTCGCCGACATCTCCACCCACACCTCGGGCGCCGCCTGCTGCAGCTGGGGTGCCCGGGCGGTCTTCGTCCGGGTGTGGAAGTGGTACAGCGTCCGCCCGGTCATGAGCTGGAAGGGGAACTCCTCGCTGATCACCTCGTGCGGCGGCACGTACTCCGTCGCCTTCAGCACCGCCTTGCCCGAGGGGTTCATGGCCTTGTACTCGACCGGCGACAGCGGCGCCCCGGTGACGAGGTCGCGGCCGTAGCTCTCGCAGTAGCCCGGGTCGGACCAGAACTGCCCGTCGACGTAGATGTGCTCGGTGCCGTCCGGGTGCTCGTCGTTGCACGGCCACTGGATCCCGCTGCCGCCGCGGAGCTTGTCGTAGCTCATGCCCGTGTAGTCGCAGGGGCGCCCGCGGGAGCACTCCTTCCAGCCCTCGAAGGCCTCCTCGGGCGTCGACCACTTCACCAGCGGCGCGCCGTCCTTGTCCTTCAGCCCCATCCGGTGGGCGAAGTCCAGGAAGATGTCGAAGTCCGGCTTCGCCTCGCCCGGTGGCTCCACGGCCTTCTCCGACAGGTGCACCGTGCGGTCGACGTTGGTGAAGGTGCCGGTCTTCTCGCCCCAGGTGGCGGCCGGGAGCACCACGTCGGCGAGCTGCGCGGTCTCGGACAGGAAGATGTCCTGGACCACCAGGAACAGCCGGTCCTGGGCGAGGATCTCGCGGATCCGGCCGAGCTCGGGCAGGGAGACCGCCGGGTTGGTGGCCTGCACCCACATGAAGCGGATGGAGCCCTCCTCGGCGTACCGGAACATCTGCATGGCATGGGTGGGCGGCGAGTAGTGCGGGATGTCCATCGGGTCGACGTTCCAGACCCGGGCCAGGTCCTGGATGTGCTCGTCGTTGGACCAGTTGCGGAAGGCGGGCAGGTCGCCGTCCGCGCCGCACTCGCGGGTGTTCTGCGCGGTCGGTTGCCCGTTCATCTGGAGGATCCCGCAGCCGGGCCTGCCGAGCATGCCGCGCAGGATGTGGATGTTGTTGACCTGCACGGCCGATGCGGTGGCCTGGTTCGCCTGGTAGAAGCCCTGCAGCACCGTGGACATCAGCCGCTCGGCGGTGCCGATGAGCCGGGCGGCCTCGCGGATCTGCTCCGCCGGGACGTCGCACACCTCGGCGGCGACCTCCGGCGAGTAGTTCGCCACCCGCTTGCTGAGCTCCTCGAAGCCGACGGCGTGCTTCCCCACGTACTCGGTGTCGACCCAGCCGTTGGCGATGATCTCGTGCAGCAGGGCGTTGGCCAGCATCACGTTCGTGCCCGGCCGCGGCGCCAGGTGCACGGTGGCGTGCCGGGCGACCGGCGTCTCGCGCGGGTCGATGCAGACGACCTTCGGGGGGTTCGGGCCGGCCAGCCGGTCGAGGATGCGCGTCCAGAGCACCGTCTGCGTCTCGGCCATGTTGTGGCCGTAGAGGGCGATCACGTCGGCGTGGTCGATGTCGGTGTAGGAGCCCGGTTGCCCGTCGCAGGCGAACGACTCCTTGAGTGCCGCCGCCGCGGTGGCGGTGCACAGCCGGGTGTTGCCGTCGACGTGGTTGGTGCCGATGCCGCCGTGCGCGATCAGGCCGAGGGTGTAGTACTCCTCCAGGAACAGCTGCCCGGTGGTGTAGAAGCTGATCGCGCTGGGCCCCTGCTCGTCCAGCAGCTCCTTCGCCCGGCCGACCACCGCCTCCATCGCCGTGTCCCAGTCGGTCTCCACGAGCTTCCCGCCGCGGCGGATCAACGGCTTCGTCAGCCGGTCCGGGGAGTTGTTCGCCTGCCAGCCGAAGAGGTCCTTCGGCCCGAGCCGGCCGTGGTTGACCCGGTCGACGGCCCGCCCGCGGACCCCGACGATCCGGTCGTCCTTGACCGCGATGTCCAGGCCGTCGCCGTTGCTGTGCAGGATCGTCGCCGACTGCACCCAGCGGTCGACGTCGTCCTCGGTGAGCCCGTCGGCGAGGTGGACGTCCACCCGGGTGGGCCACTCCTCGCCCGGGCCGTACGGCGTGCGGGTGCCCCAGGGCTCCGCGATTCGGTCGATGCGCGTCACGTGCGTCCTCCGGCAGGAAGCGTCTGTCGTGCGGGGATCGGCGCAGGTGGGTGCACGCGCTGTCGTGCCGGCGGTGCCCCTGCGCGGGACGGGCCGGCGGCTGCTGCACCGGCGGGGCCTGGGCCACCCTTCCCCCGACCGGCGCGGTGAAACGGTGGAGCGGACAGGCCCAGACGGCTGACACGACTTCGTCATGAAGAGCCCGGCCAGGGGACGAGCAGGTCACCCGTGGTGCTCGTGGGCCCCCGCGACCCCCTCGAGCGCCGTCCCCGCGCCGTACTTCTCCGCCGGGATGACGCTCAGCGAGCCGTCGCTCTCGAGGACGACCGCGGCCACCGCGGACAGGTCCCCGGCTCCCGACGAGCGGACCGCCTGGCGGATCTCGTCGATCCCGACGCGGACGTCCCGCATCCGGTCCTGCAGTGGCTCCCCGTCGCGCAGCACCTGCGTCGGCCGGGAGGTGACCACCCCCCGGAGGGCGGGCCAGCGCACCGTCAGCCAGGCGACGACGAGCTGCAGCAGGGCCAGCAGCCCGAGGGCGACCGCACCCTCGGTCCAGGCGACGTCGGTGCTGAGGAGGATGGTGGCCAGCGTGGAGCCCAGCGCCACGGTGACCACCAGGTCGAAGGCGTTGAGCTTGGTCAGCGTCCGTTTGCCGGTGAACCGGAGGATCACCACCACGGTGACGTAGGCCGCCGATCCCACCAGCAGAACTCGGATGATTCCGGACCACTCGTCGAACCACATGGACGCCCCCTACCCCGCCGACCCCCGCGACGACGCAGCGCTGCGCGTTCCGGCATCCCGCGGCGGGCCGGTGGCCCGGCGGTACAACCGCCGGCCGAGCGTGGCGGTCAGCCCGTGCGCCAGGGTGCTGGCCGCGACCACCAGCGAACCGGCCGCGAGCACCACCGGGTCGATCGAGAGCCGCTCGGACTCCAGCGTCAGGTAGAAGAGCGCCGAGATCCCGATGGGGCCGAACCAGCCGAGGTAGACCCCGTCCGGCGGGGCGAGGTGCAGCGGACGGCGCAGCAGGTAGATCACCGGCGGCCGGCGCAGCAGCAGGGTGAGCACGGCGAACACCACCCCGGACCAGCCCAGTTCCCGCCACTGCGCCCACGGCAGCAGCGCACCGAACGCCACGAAGAGCGGGAGGATGACGAACCGGTTCACGGCCTCGTCGATGCGCACGTCCGCAACCCGTTCGCGTCCGGTGCTCACCGCGTTGAACGCCAGGCCGCAGACGAAGACGGCCAGGATGCCGTCGATGTGGATCAGGCCTCCGACGCCGAGCACGGCGAGGGCCAGGACGACCGTGAACACCAGCTCCGGCCCGGGGTCGGTCGCCCCGTGGTCGGCTCCGGCCCGCAGGGCACGGCCGCCCAGCCAGCCGAGCAGGGCGCCGAGCAGGATGGCCCCGGCGACCTGCCAGAGCGACTCGAGCAGCGCCTCCCCCACCGAGAGGGGGCCGGCGAGCGCGATCGCGACGAGCACCAGCGGCAGCGCCAGGCCGTCGTTCGCGCCGGACTCCAGGGAGAGCACCTCCCGGTCGCGGTCGGGAAGGTCCTCCTCGGCGGGCTTGCCGGTCACCACGTTGGACGCGAGCACCGGATCGGTCGGCGCCAGCGCGGCGCCCAGGAGCGCGGCGACCCCGACCCCGGCACCCAGCGTGATCCCGGCCAGCCCGGCGGTCACGAGGGCCATGACCGGCATCACCACGGCCAGCAGCAGGAGGACCGGCCGCCAGCGGGCGCGTACGACGCGGGCCGGGTAGCGCAGCGCCACCGCCATGACGGACACGGCCAGCAGCAGCCGCGCGGCGGTGTGCAGCCAGCCGTGGTCCTCGAGCAGATCGGGCAGGGGCAGGACGCCGAGCACCGCCGGGCCGAGGACGACGCCGATGGCGAGCGCCAGGAGCGGCTCGCTGAACGGGAGCCGGCGGATCCGGTCCGACCACGCGGCGGCGACGAGCGCGAGTGCGCCCGCCGTCGCCAGCAGCACGTCGACGGTCACCGGGGAGCACCGGCCGCCGCGCTGATCGCGGTCACGGGGTCACCCCAGGCTGGCGATGAGCTCCCGGCACGCCGTCTCGCAGCGGCGGCACGCCTCCGCGCAGACCCGGCAGTGCTCGTGCATCTCGGCGTGGCTGCCGCACTCGTCGCCGCAGGACTTGCACGCGGCGGCGCAGGCCTCCAGGACGGCCCGGGTCAGGTTCGCGTCGTAGCCGGTGTGCCGGGAGAGCACCCGGCCGGTGGTGTCGCAGATGTCGGCGCAGTCGGTGTTGCTGCGGATGCACTTCGTCAGCTCTGCCACCGAGTCCTCGCTCAGGCAGGCGTCGGCACAGGCGGTGCAGGCCTGCGCGCACTCGACGCAGGCCTCGATGCACTCGAGCAGCTTCTGCTTGTCCACACCGCCGAGGTCCTTCGGGTAGGTGTCGAGCATCTGGGCGGCGACGGTCACGTCGGTCTCCTCCGTGGTGGTGGTCCGGGACGCGGATGCGTCCGGGGGCTCTCGCCGCACCCGCCGTACCCCCGTCGCCGGCTCCGGCACGCAGCCCGGCCCATGACGATCCCGTGACGGGTGCGCGCCGCGCGGCCGTCACGCGCGCTCGGCGTCCTCGGCGGCGGCCTCCTCCGGCGAGGGCTCCGGCTCGTCGCGGAGGAAGAGGTACCAGTACGACGTCGCGACGAAGACGACGGCGCCCACCAGGTTGCCCGCCCCGGCGAGCAGCCAGTTGAGCAGGGTGTCGTCCCAGCCGAGGTCGGGGACGCCCGCGAAGATCGCCGCGGGCAGGAAGAACATGTTGGCGACGACGTGGTCGAAGCCCATGGCGACGAAGGCCATGATCGGGAAGAAGATCGCCAGGATCTTCCCGGACACCGACGTCGCCGCCAGCGACATCCACACGGCCAGGCAGACCAGCCAGTTGCAGCCCACGGCGCGCAGGAAGGTCTGCCAGGGCGACTCCTCCAGCGCCTTCCCCTCGGCGATGGAGGCGAGCCGCTCGTACGTCAGCCCGCCCGTCCCCGTCGCGTCGGCGTCCCCGATCACGCCGGTCTGGACCGCGAGGAAGTAGGCGACGAACAGGGCGCCCAGCAGGTTGCCCAGCAGGACCAGGGTGAGGTTGCGGACGACGTCGTCCATGCCCAGCTTGCCGTGCATCGCGCCCAGCGGGACCAGCATCATGTTCCCCGTGGCCAGGTCGGAGCCCGCCACCAGGACCAGCACGAGCCCCAGGGTGAAGGTGGCGCCCGTGAAGAGCGTCGGCAGCGTGCCCCAGGTCTCCGGGTCCAGCCCCGAGGAGACGGTGATCGCGACCAACCCGCCGAAGGCGATGTAGGCCCCGGCCAGGAAGGCGCTCACCAGCACGCGGTCCCAGGTGCGACCCACCTTCTTGGTGCCGGTCGCCGTGGCGACCTGGGCGATCTCCTTGGGTTCCCGTGCCGCCATGGTCGTGCCTCCCGTGGGTGGTCCGCCGCTCCAGGGAGCCTCCCGCCCGTTCCCGGCCGCGGCAACCGGGCGGTGGGCCGGGCCGGGAGGGCGCCACTCCTCCCGGCCGCGCCGTCGTCACGCCGTCGTCACGCCGTCCCCCCGCTGGTGGGCACGGCGCCCACGGCCGGGCGGGGAGCGCCGAAGGCGCGGATGAAGTGCCGCGCCGCCTCCTGCTGGGCCTGCTCGGCCTTCTCCAGCACGGCGGCGGCGCCGAAGAACTCGTGCATGACGCCCGGGTAGTAGCGGTGGGTGGTGGGCACCCCCGCGGCCTCGAGCTTCTCCGCGAAGAGCTGCCCCTGGCTGCGCAGCACGTCGCGCTCGTCGGTGATCACCAGCGTGGGGGGCATCAGCGCCAGCTGCTCGCGGCTCCACCCCAGCAGGTCGACCCGCGGGTCCCGCGCGCCCTCGGGCCTCCCCTCGAACGCGTGCATCGCCATCCACGAGAGCAGCGCGCGGTTGAGCGGGCGGCCGTCCGCGGCGTCCTCCATCGACTCACCGAGCTGCTCCCCGGTGGTGAGGGGGTAGACGCACACCGCGGCGGCGGGCACCTGCTCGCCGGCCTGCGCCAGTTGGAGCGCCGTCGCCGCCGCCATGGTGCCTCCCACGGACTCCCCGCCGATGCCGATGCGCGACGGGTCCCCGCCCAGCTCGGCGGCGTGCGCGACCGTCCACCGGTAGGCGGCGAGGACGTCGTCGTGCGAGGCCGGGAACACGGCCTCCGGTGCCCGGCGGTAGTCCGGGCTGACCACCATCGCGCCGGTCTTGTTGCAGACCCCGCGGCAGGACGCGTCGTAGGTGTCGATGTCGAAGAGCACCCAGCCGCCGCCGTGGATCCACATGATCACCGGTAGCGGTCCCTCGGTCGCCCGCACCGGCTTGTAGACCCGCATCCGCAGCTGGCCGCCCGCAGCGTCGGGGATGACGATGTCCTCCACCGAGCCGACCTCCTCGGGCCCCTCGATGCCCTTGTCGGCCATGACCTTCCTGACGGCGTCGTCGGGGCCCGGCTGGGAGCGCGCCTGGTCGGGCTCGAGGATCTCGAACGGCAGCGGGCCCAGCGAGGAGTGGGCGTCGACGATCGCCTGCGCCTGCGGGTCCAGCAGGCCGGAGGCGTCGGTGGCCATCTCCTTCTGCCGGCCCGACAGCAGGTCGCGCACGTGGTCCAGCGGCTTGGCCAGCATGCCGGCGATCCGCTCGGCGATCCCCTCGTCGGGGGCGTGCGGGTGCGGACGGGTCGGGGCCATCCGCTTGGCCGCCAGGAACTCCCTGCCGAGCTGCGCCATGCGCTCGGGCCCGGCCTTGCGGCGGAACTCCGGCAGCTCCTCGCCCTCCTCGTCGCCGACGTGGTGGCGGACGACGCGCATCAGCCTGCTGAGGGCCTCCTCGAACTCCTGCTCCCCGGGTTCGGTGCGGCCCAGGACGACGAGCAGCTCCTTGATCTCCTGGTGCTCGTGCTCGGCGTCGTCGTGCTCGTCGGTCATCCCGATCTCGGTCCAGATCGGGTAGAGCACCGTCTCCTCGGCGAAGGCGTGCAGCGCCAGCTCGAAGGAGACCTGGTCGACCAGCACGCGGCGGTTGCCGCGCCCGGCCTCCAGGTGCTGGAACTGCCGCTCGACGATCGCGTGGTCGTCGGCGATGAGGTGGTCGATGTCGCCGGGCAGGGTCGGGTAGGTCAGGGCCACGGAAGGCCTCCTCGATGCTCGATGGGGTTCGCAACCGGCCCAGGTGGCTCTACCCCGCACCGCCGCCGGCACGCGCCCGTCCTGGTTCACCCGGCGGTGACGGGGATGCGCCGCGGGACCGGCACCGTCTGCAGGTCGGCGGCCACGACGACCTCCCCGCCGAACGCCTCCCCCGCCTCCTCGGCGAATCGCCGGGGGTCGTCGTACCGCTGGGAGAAGTGCGTCAGCACCAGCGTCCGGACGCCGCAGTCGGCGGCCACCGTCGCCGCCTGCCGGGCGGTGAGGTGCCCGTACCGGCGGGCGAGCCGCTCGTCGGAGGAGAGGGAGGTCGACTCGATGAGCAGGAGGTCGGCGCCGTCGGCCAGCGCCCACACGGCGTCGCACAGCCGCTGCAGCCGCCCGACGTCCGCGCCCGCGATGCCGGCGCGGGCCAGCCGCTCGGGCAGCATCCGGCGACCGTCGGGCTCCACCAGGCGGTAGCCGTAGGTCTCGACCGGGTGGTCCAGCCGGCGCGCCTCCAGCAGCCCGGGGCCGCCCGTCGCGAGCGGCCCGTCCCCGGTCACGGGCCGCTCCCGGACGTCCAGGACGTCGTGGAACACCGACGCGTGGCGCAGCCGCTCGAACCACGGCTGCCCGCCTGCGGGGAAGTGCACCGGAACCGGGTGCGCCGCCCGGTCCAGGTTCATCCGCTGCAGGACGCCGGGCAGCCCGAGGCAGTGGTCCCCGTGGAAGTGGGAGACGGAGATCCGGGTGATCGCGCTGCTGGGGGTAGCCGTTGTGGTTGCGGTCGCGGGTGGGGGCCTGGCTCGACGTACCCAGGACGACGAGCTCGCGCGCCGCCACGCCGCCGCCTCAGCTCAGGCCGGGTCGGCCGGCTCCTGACCCACCGCCTCGTCGACCGAGGTCTCGCCGTCGGTGCGGCCGCCGCCCGGGCGGGCCGGGTCGTCGCCCACGCTGGCGTGCGAGCCCTCGTCGGGCTGCTCCGGCTGGGTGTTCGGATCGGTCATCCCGTGCTCCTCGGTCGGTCCGGCGTGGAGGCCCCCCATCGTGGCCGGTCGCGGGCGCCGCCGCGATCCGGCCGGGGGCGATCAGGCCTGCCGCTGCAGCACGAAGTCGTAGCGCGACTCCAGCCACGGCACGTCGATCGAGCCGCCGTCGGGTGTGCTGCCCGGCTCCCGCTCCTCGAACGCCGTCACCAGCTCCTGCTTGGTGCCGAACACGACGTCGCTGTCCAGGTAGGGCGCCCCCTGCTGGAACAGGTGGGTGATCAGCGGCTCGAAGCCCGGCACGTTGATCAGGAAGTGGATGTGCGCCGGCCGGAAGTGGCTGATCTCGGTCCGGGCGACGAGATCACCGACCGGCCCGTCCATCGGGATGGTGTAGCCCAGCGGCGCGATGGTGCGCAGGCAGTACTCGCCGTCCTCCCCGGTCGTGTACTTCGCCCGCAGCCGGGCCTCGTCGATGTCGGGGATCTGCGACTCGTAGGCGCCCTCGGTGTCGGCCTGCCAGACGTCGAGCACCGCCCCGGCCACCGGGGCGCCGTCGAGGTCGGTCACCCGGCCGTGCAGGTACAGCGGCGTCCCGGGCAGCCCCTCGGACATGTCCTCGCCGTAGCCGAGCTCGGGCGAGCCCTCGATGTGGAAGGGCCCGAGCACGGTGGCCGGCGTCGCCCGCGGGTCCAGCCGGTGGTTCATCTGGACGACGAGCATCGACAGGCCCACCACGTCGGAGGCGAGGATGAACTCCTCCCGCTTCTCGCTGCTGATCTTGCCCGTGGCGGTCAGCCACTGGACGGCGGCCATCCACTCGTCCTCGGTCAGCCGCACCTCGCGGGCGAAGTCGTGCAGGTGCCGCACGAGGGCCGTCATGACCTCCGCGAGCCGCGGGTCGCGGGCGGTGGCCCAGCGCTCCACCGCGAGCTCGGTGATGTTCTCCTCGGTGACCAGGTCCACGACGGTCCTCCTGCCGTCCGGCGCGGCCGCTGACGGCCGCGCGCTTCCTCCCCCGCGCTTCCCGCGTGGGGCGTGCTCGTTCAGGGCGTCAGGACCAGCCGGACGCCGGGGTCCCCGGTCGCCTGCCGCCGCCACGCGGTGGCGACGTCGGCGAGGGGGACCTGCTCGTGGGCGACGGCGAGCCGGCCGGCCGCCGCCTCGAGCGCGACGGCGCCGACCGCCTCCGCCCGCTGCGCCGGGGTCAGCGCGTTGTTCGTGTAGCCGAGCACCGACGCGGACTTCCCGCGCAGCACGGCCGAGGAGAAGTCCGCGGTGTCGCCCGCGGCGCCGCCGAGGTTCACCAGGCGCCCGCCCGCGGAGAGCGCCCGGGCCGCCGCGGTCGCCGCCGCCCCGAAGACCGGGTCGACGACCAGGTCCAGCCGCCCGCCCGCCGCGTCGGCGAAGCGCTCCACCAGCGCGTCGACGCCGGCGTCGAGCGCCACCACCGCGTCGGCGCCGGCGGCCAGCGCGCGCTCCCGGGCCGCCGCCGAGCGGGCCGCCGCCACGACGCGCCCGGCACCGAGCAGCCGCGCCGCGCCGACCGCGGCCTGCCCGACGGCCCCGCCGGCGCCCAGCACCAGCACGTGCTCACCCGGCAGCAGCCCGCCGCGCCAGGTCAGCGACATCCAGGCGGCGACGGCGGAGAGCCCCAGCGCGGCCAGCGCGGCGTCGGGGACGTCGGCGTCGACCGGGACCAGGTCCTCGGGTGCCACCGCGCAGCGCTCCGCGAGGCTGCCGTCGCCGGGGGCCATGCCGGCGCTGGTGGCGAACCAGACCCTGGTGCCCGGCGCGGCACCGGGGCCGTGCTCGACCACGCCCACGCCCTGGACGCCCGGCACGTAGGGCACCGCGGGGCGCCCGAAGTAGGAGGTGCCCGAGGCGCACAGCAGGTCGAGGGGGACCAGCGGTGCGGCGGTCACGCGGACGACGGCCCGGTCGGCGCCCGGCTCGGGATCGGGGTGCTCCCGCAGCTGCGGGGTCTCCCCCGGCGTGTGCAGGACGGCGGCGCGCACGGCCGGCCCCTCAGCCCCGCGGCCGCGCGCCGGGCAGGGGCGCGGGGACGTAGGGGTCGGGCGGCACCGGCCGGTTGTTGAGGTCGACGGAGAGGAAGACCTCGTCGGCCACCGGGTGCCGCAGCTCCTCGGCGAGCTGGCCGATCAGCCCGGCGGTGCGGGCCAGCAGCGCGAACCCCCGCAGCAGCTCCAGGGGCAGCCCGAGGTCGGCCAGCGCCGCTCCGCAGACGCCCGCGCCGTTGAGCGGCAGCCGCTTGCCGAGCACCTGCTCGTGCGTGCGGCCGATGGCGGCGAAGAGCCGCAGGTGCGGGCCGACCAGGCCCTCCTCGGCCGCGATCTCGAACAGCCGCGGCGTGCGCGGGTCGCCCTGCTTGTGCACGTGGTGCCCCAGCCCCGGCACGAACCGGCCGGCGGCCCGCTGGGCGGTCACCGTCTCGAGGGCGAGCGCGTCCCAGCCGGCGTCGTCGGCGGGCAGGTCGCCGTCCACGGAGGTGAGGACGTCGTGCAGGAAGCGGCCGCAGTCCTCGGTGACGCCGAGGAAGCGCGACCCGCCGCCGAGCAGCCCGGCGGCGAGGGCGCCCTGGATCGAGTCGGGGGCCGAGAGGTAGGTGAGCCGGGTGACGATCGCGGTCGGCGTGAACCCGTGGTCGGCGAGCGCGGCGAGCACCGCCTCGAACACGCGGGTCTCCCCCGGCGTCGGCCGCCGCTGGGTGGCCAGCCAGAAGGCCAGCTCCCCGAAGCCCACGCTGCCCATGACGTCGCGGGCGAGGTCCGTGCCCAGGAGCGTGATCGACTCCAGGCTGGAGGCGCCGAGCGCCGTCGGGTACCGCGGGCGCTCGGCGGTCACGGGGCCCCCTCCTCGGTCGAGAGCCAGCGCCGGATCTCCGCGCCGTGCTCGTCGAGGCCTGGCGGCGGGAGCCGGTAGGCCGCCGGCGTCTCGGAGAAGGTGATCGGGTTGCGCACCGTGGGCACCGCGGCCGCTCCCTCCCCCACCCGGACGACCGGGTCCAGGCCGACCTCCTGCGCGAACGCCACGCCCTGGTCGATGGTGTTGATCGGCCCGCACGGCACGCCGGCGCCGATGATGTCGCGGAACCACTCCTGCTTGCTCCGGGTGCGCAGCCGCTCCACCAGCAGCGGGCGCAGCTCCTCCCGGTGGGCGGTGCGGTCCTCGTTGCGGCTGAAGCGCGGATCGTCCGCGAGCTCGGGGATGCCGAGCACCTCGACCAGCCGGCGGAACTGGCCGTTGTTGCCGGCCGTGATGATCAGGTCGCCGTCGGCGCAGGGCAGCGGCTCGTAGGGGAACAGGCTCGGGTGGCTGTTGCCCATGCGGAAGGGCACCACGTCGCCGGCGACGTAGGCGCTGGTCTGGTTGACCAGGCCGGACAGCGCCGAGGAGAGCAGGTTCACCTCGATGTGCTGCCCGCGCCCGGTGGCGTGCCGGTGGTTGAGCGCCGACAGCACCCCGATGGTGGCGTGCAGGCCTGCCATGACGTCGAAGAGCGCCACCCCCGCGCGGTACGGGGAGCCGTCCGGGTCACCGGTGAGGCTCATGAAGCCCGAGATCGCCTGGACGATGAGGTCGTAGCCGGGCAGCGCGGCGCCCTCGGGGGCGCTGCCGAAGCCGCTGATGGAGGCGTAGACGACGCGAGGGTTGCCCGCCGCGACGGCGTCGTAGTCCAGACCGAAGCGGGCCAGCCCACCGGGCTTGAAGTTCTCCACGAGCACGTCGGCCCGCCGCGCCAGCTCACGCGCGGCCGCGAGGTCGCCCGGGTCCTTCAGGTCGAGGGCGACCGAGCGCTTGTTGCGGTTGGCGCCCATGTAGTACGTGGAGACGCCCTCGCGCACCGGCGGCTGCCAGGTGCGGGTGTCATCGCCGTGCGGGCCCTCGACCTTCACCACCTCGGCGCCGAGATCGGCGAGCAGCATCGTGGCGTACGGCCCGGCCAGGATGCGGGAGAAGTCGGCCACCAGCAGGCCGGCGAGGGGTCCCGCCGCCGCTCCCCCGGAGTCCTCGGCGTCAACGCTCATCCGGGTCGCACACTCCTCGTCCTCGACGGCTGCGGACAACCGTCCGCATTCGGCGTCCGCAGTCTCCGACGGCCGTACCGGGCTGTCAACCGCTGGTCCGATGGCCCGCCATCTCCACGCGACCCGGTTGACAGCTCCTGGTCCACAGGACATGGTGACGCAGGTCGCACAGGGTGTCCGCTGTACGGACGCCGGTCCGGCGACGCGACGACGACGTCCAGGAGGAGACGATGACCCACTCCGAGCCCGCTCCGGCGGCCGGTCGCCCGGTGGTGCTGCGCGGGGGGACCGTGCTGACCATGGACGAGACCTGCACCGTCCTGCCCGACGCGGACGTGCTGGTCGTCGACGACCGCATCGCCGCGGTGGGGCCGGCGCTGGAGGTCCCCGAGGGCACACAGGAGATCGACGCCCGGGGCGGCATCGTCATGCCGGGGATGGTCGACACCCACCGGCACATGTGGCAGACGGCGATGCGCGGCTACGGCGCCGACTGGACGCTGACCCAGTACTTCGTCTGGTACTACCTCGAGCACGGGCGGAAGTTCCGGCCCCAGGACGTCGCGGCGGGCAACCGCCTCTCGGCGCTGGAGGCGCTGGAGGCCGGCGTCACCACGACCGTCGACTGGTCGCACGGCCTGCAGTCGGTCGAGCACGCCGAGGCCGCCGTCGACGCCCTGCGCTCGGTGCCCGGCCGCTTCGTCCTGGCCTACGGCAACATCCAGGCCGCACCGTGGGAGTGGACCGCCGACGCCGACGTCCGCGCCTTCCTCGAGCGCCAGCGCGACGCCGCCGACGACATGCTCGGCCTGCAGCTCGCCTTCGACGTCACCGGCGACCCCGCCTTCCCCGAGAAGGCCGCGTTCGAGGTCGCCCGCGAGCTCGGCCTGCCCGTCACCACGCACGCCGGCGTCTGGGGCGCCACCAACGACGACGGCATCCGGCTCATGCACGAGCACGGCTTCATGACGCCCGAGACGGTGTACGTGCACGCAGCCACCCTGACGCCTGACTCCTACCACCGCATCGCGGCCACGGGCGGCTCGATCTCGGTGTCGACGGAGTCCGAGCAGAGCGCCGGGCAGGGCTACCCGCCCACCTGGCAGGTGCGCTCGCACGGCATCCCCGTCTCGCTGTCGATGGACACCAGCGTGTGGTGGAGCGGTGATCTCTTCTCCGCCATGCGCACCACGCTGGGCGCCGACCGCTCCCGGGAGCACTTCGAGGCCCACCTCTCCGGCGACACCGTCACCCACCTCCAGCTGCGCGCCCAGGACGTCGTCCAGTGGGCCACCCGCGGCGGGGCGCTGGCGCTGGGCCGCGACGACCTGGGCGCCCTCCAGCCGGGCAAGAAGGCCGACGTCGTGCTGATCAAGAACGACGCCTCGCCGGTCTCCTTCCCGCTGCTCAACCCGTTCGGCCACGTGGCGTTCCAGGCGCAGCGCGGCGACGTGCACACCGTGCTGGTCGACGGCCGGGTCGTGAAGCACGCGCACCGCCTGGTCGACGTCGACCTGGCGGCCGCGCGCCGCGAGATCGACGAGACCGTGGGCCACCTGCGGAGCACCATGGGCGAGGAGGCCTGGATGTCGGGCATGTACCCGGACCTGCCCGACTCCCAGGTGCTCGACAACCCCTACCAGTACACCGACTACAAGTCCCACGGGACGCACGCCGCCCGTGAGCAGGTGTTCGAGGAGCACCTGGCCACCGAGCGGCCGGCCGGGTCCGTCACCGACCACTGAGGAAGGACCCCCTGCCCCCCGCCGCCCGCACGGTCGCGGCGGGGGGCAGGGGGCCGCGACGCGGGCACCGAGGAGAGGACGAGGGACATGGCAGGGCGCGGCAGCGGGCCCGACTTCGTCGAGGCGCTGGCACGGGGCCTCGACGTCCTCGCGTGCTTCGATCGCGACCACCCGGCCATGACGCTGTCGGAGGTGGCCGCGGCGGCGCGGCTCGCGCGCCCGACCGCGCGACGGTTGCTGCTGACCCTCGAGGAGCTGGGCTTCGTGCGCTCCTCGGGCGGCGCGTTCGCGCTCACGCCCAAGGTGCTCACCCTCGGCATGGCCTACGTCGGCGCCCTCGGGCTCTGGGACATCGCCCGCCCGCACCTGGAGGCGCTGGTCGCCCGCACCGGTGAGTCCTCCTCGATGGCCCAGCTCGACGGCTCGGACATCGTCTACGTGGCGCGGGTGTCGGTGCCCAAGCTGATCACGCTGCGGGTGGACATCGGCACCCGGTTCCCCGCGGCCCAGACCTCGCAGGGGAAGGTGCTGCTCGCCGCACTGCCGCCGGACGAGCTGGCCGGCGTCCTCGCCGAGCCCAGCCGCGCGGGGCTGCCGCCGGTGATCGGCCGGACCCCCGAGCAGCTGCGGGCCGAGCTCACCGAGGTGCGCGCCCGCGGGTGGGCGCTCGCCGACGAGGAGCTGGCGCCCGGGGTGCGGTCGGTGGCGGTCCCCGTCCGGGACGGCGACGGCGTCGTCCGCGCGGCCGTGAACGTCACCGTGCACGCCGCGGAGACCTCCACCGAGCGGCTGGTCGGCGAGCACCTGCCCCGCCTGCTGCGCACCGCCGGCGACATCAGCGCCGAGTGGGCGCTGTGGCAGTCCCGCCCGCACGTGGAGCTCTCCCCCGGGCGGGCCACCGGCGCCACGGCCTGACCTCCCGCCACGATCAGGTTCCCTGATCGCCGGGCGCCCTCCCTCACCGCAGACCGTGAGGGAGGACCCCACCAGGTGAGGGAGGACGAGCGGTGGCCGGGTGGTGAGCTGCTCCCCGCGGCGAGGCGGTGTGCCAGGGTGGCCGGCGTGACCGCCGTCCTCTCCATCCAGTCGCACGTCACCTACGGCCACGTCGGGAACAGCTCCGCCGTCTTCCCCCTCCAGCGCCTCGGCATCGAGGTGTGGCCCGTGCACACCGTCCAGTTCTCGAACCACACCGGCTACGGCCAGTGGACCGGCCGGGTCTACGACGGCCAGTCGATCGACGAGCTGGTGCAGGGCGTCGCCGACCGCGGGGTCCTCGGCAGTTGCGACGCGGTGCTCTCGGGCTACCTCGGCTCGGCCGACATCGGGCACGCCGTCGTCGGCGCGGTGGCGCGGGTGCGCGCGGCCAACCCGGCGGCCGCGTACTGCTGCGACCCGGTGATCGGCGACGTCGGCCGCGGCGTGTTCGTGCGCCCGGGGATCGAGGAGTTCATGCGGGAGGTCGCCGTCCCGGCCGCCGACCTGGTGACGCCCAACCACTACGAGCTGGACCTGCTCTCGGGCGCCACCACCCGGTCGCTCGACTCGGTGAAGGACGCCGTCGCCGCCGTGCAGGCGCTCGGGCCGCGGGTCGTGCTCACCACGTCGCTGGTCGCCGAGGACACCCCCGGGGACGCCGTCGACCTGCTCGCCTCCGAGGGCGGCCGGCACTTCCGCGTGCGCACCCCGCGGCTCGGGGTCTCGGTCAACGGCGCCGGCGACGCGATCGCCGCGCTCTTCCTCGCCCACTGGCTGGCGACCCGTTCGGCGGCGGAGGCGCTCGGGCGCTCGGCGGCGTCGGTGTTCGGCCTGCTCCAGCGCACCGAGGACGCGCGTTCCCGGGAGATCCTGATGGTCGCCGCGCAGGACGAGTTCGTCTCCCCGACCCGGACGTTCACGGTCGAGGAGGTCTGAGCACCCGGCACCGCGGGGTGACCGGGAGGCATTGACCCTCGACCGGGCATCCGGTGGTCTGGAACGTCGTGCAGGGGGCCAGTGCCTGGCCGGCCGCCGCCGGTCAGCGCTCCAGGACCGCGGCGATGCGGGTGATGGTGGCCTCCTCCACCGGCAGGTGCGGCAGCACCGACGGCACCTCCTCGGGCTCCAGCCCGGTGTCGCCGAGGGCGGCCAGCAGCAGGTCGGCCTCCTCCGGCGGCACCGGGACCGTGCAGCCGGAGTCCTCCAGCGCCGCGCGGGCGAGGAAGAGCGCGCCGGCCAGGGTCTCGTCGGGCACCGGCGCCGGCTCGGGGACGACGGCGGACCGGGTGGCCGCCTCCGCCGCGCGCACCAGCGACAGGGGCAGCCCCTCGGCCTCGACCTCGATGAGCGGGACGTCGCGCAGCGCGGCGAGCACCAGGTGCTCGGCGTCGATGCGCAGCGGCGCCTCCCACCCACCGGCCCGCACCACGTCGTCCACGTCGGCGGGGTCCTCACCGAGGTCGTCGGCGAGCTCGGCCCAGTCCGCCGGGCGGGTCGCGCGGGCGCGCTCCCCGGCCACCCGGCAGGTCTCGGCGACGAAGGGCACCAGCACCTCGTCGTCGAACCGCTCGGCGACCAGCCGCCCGTCGGCGCCGACCATGTTGAGGGCGTCCTGGAAGCTGCCCGGCGCGGCGTCACCGAGGTCCACGCGGCCGTCCTCCTCGCCGCCGAGCAGCTGCCCGGTGGCCGCTCGCTCCCCCACCGTCAGCCCGCTGGGCGCCAACCGGCCCCCGCGCCGGTGGTGGTGCGGCCGGTCGGAGAGCCCGACGGCCCACGCGCAGCTCTCGGCGATCAGGGCGGCGCCGCGCTCGCGCAGCACCTCGCGGGTCAGCAGGCCCATCCAGTCGACGTCGAACACGACCACCACTGTGCCCCGCGACCGCCCGTCCGCGCTCGCGACCCGGGTCATTCCGCGGCGGCGCCGGCGGTGCTGCCCTTGGCCTGCTGGCTGCTGGGCCCGCCGATCCACACGGTCTTGGCGTTCATGAACTCCCGCATGCCCAGCTCGGTGAGCTCCCGGCCGTAGCCGCT
>NZ_JBJHAD010000023.1:0-51018 GCF_054050875.1 Blastococcus sp. SYSU DS0541
CCCCCCCCCCCCCCCCCCCCCCCCCCCCCCCCCCCCCCCCCCCCCCCCCCCCCCCCCCCCCCCCCCCCCCCCCCCCCCCCCCCCCCCCCCCCCCCCCCCCCCCCCCCCCCCCCCCCCCCCGGCCGGTGGTCGTGCGCCGGATCAGGAGGTCGGGGGCTCGTCCCGGCCCGACTCCTCGGCCTCGTCGGCCTCCTCCTTGGTCTTGTGGACCGCGCCGTCGGCGTGCTCGGGCGGGCCGTAGACCGTGTAGAGGACCAGCGGGTTCTCGCCGGTGTTCAGGAAGTTGTGCTTCGTCCCGGCGGGGACGACGACCAGGTCGCCCTGCGCCACGTTCTTCTCCTTGCCGGAGATCACGGCCTTCCCGATGCCGCTGACGAAGGTGAGGATCTGGTCGATGTCCTCGTGCGTCTCCTCGCCGATCTCACCGCCCGGCGGGATGGTCATGATCACCAGCTGGGTGTTCGTGCCGGTCCAGAGGACCCGGCGGAAGTCCGGGCTCTTCTCGGCCTCGGTCGCGATCGTGTAGTGGATGACGGACGCCATGGACGGCGCTCCTCTCGTCTCGGGGACGGACGGCTACGGCCGGCCGGGCGCGGAGCAGCCCGGCCGGCGCCGGGCTGCTCCTGCCCTGTCCGGGCCGGGAGTAGTCGTCCGGGGCAGCGTTGTCGATCACGCCCGGGGCGCGACGGACCGGCGCCGCCGGACCCGGCGCTCGGGGCGGCTGTGCCGCCGGACCCTCCTCCGGCGGTCGGCGTGCGGGTGAGGGAACTCACCGCCCGACGGGGAAGCGTCCGGTCGGTCGTGGTGTCCTCCTCAGGTGACCTCCGTGGACCGGGCCCGCCCGTCGGGCCGCGCCTACGCGATGTGGGCCGTGGGACTGCTGGCCTACGCGGTCGCCGTCTTCCACCGCTCGTCGCTGGGCGTCGCCGCCGTCGAGGCGCAGGAACGGTTCTCCGCCGGCGCGTCCGCCGTCTCGCTCTTCCTGGTGCTGCAGCTGGCGGTCTACGCCGGGCTGCAGGTTCCGGTGGGCGTGGCGCTGGACCGCTTCGGGTCCCGGCGGATGATCCTCGCCGGCGCCGTCACGATGGCGGCCGGCCAGTTGGTGCTGTCACTGGCCGGGGACGTCCCCACCGCCATCGCCGCCCGCGTGCTGGTCGGCGCGGGCGATGCGATGACCTTCATCAGCGTGCTCCGGGTGGTGGCCTTCTGGTTCCCGGGCCCGGCGGCGCCGCTGATCACCCAGCTGACCGGGATCCTGGGCCAGGTCGGCTCCATCGTGGCCGCCTACCCGCTCGTCACCCTGCTCCACGAGACCTCCTGGACGGCGACCTTCCTGGGGGCCGCGGCGACCGGTGTGCTCGTCGCCCTGCTCGTGCTCGTCGCGCTGCGGGACGCGCCGGAGGGGACGCCGCGCCCGGCGGCGCCGGACCTGGCCCAGCTGCGCCAGGGGCTGGCCGACACGTGGCGCGAGCCGGGCACGCGGATCGGGCTCTACACCCACCTGGTCACCCAGTTCTCGGGCACGGTGTTCGCGCTGCTGTGGGGCTACCCCTTCCTGGTCGTCGGCCAGGGGCTGTCGCCGGGCACGGCGGCGGCCCTGCTGACGCTGCTGGTGCTGGTCGGCATGGGCGTGGGGCCGGCGCTGGGCCGGCTGTGCGCCCGGTGGCCGCTGCGCCGCTCGGTCCTGGTGTTCGCGATCCTCGCGGCGACGGCGAGCACCTGGACGCTCGTGCTGCTGTGGCCCGGCCGCGCGCCGCTGGCGGTGCTGGTCCTGCTGGTGGTGGTCCTGGGCACCAACGGCCCCGGCTCGATGATCGGTTTCGACTACGCCCGGACGGAGAACCCGGCGGAGCGGCAGGGGAGCGCCAGCGGCGTGGTCAACGTCGGGGGCTTCGTGGCCTCGCTGCTCACCATCCTGGCCGTCGGGGCGGTGCTGGACCTGCTCACCCCGGGCGCCTCCACCGCGTACGACCTCGACTCCTTCCGGGCCGCCTTCGCGGTGCAGTACCTGTTCTGGGCGATCGGCCTGGCCGGCGTCATCCGGCACCGCCGGCAGCTGCGCGCACGGCTGGCCCGCGACGGCGTCGTGCTCCAGCCGCTGCACGTCGCGGTCCGCCACCGGCTGCGCGGAGGCCCGTCGGGCGGCTGATCCGGAACGGGCTGTTGCCGCCCCGGCCGCGCACGGGCACGATGCCGGGAGCGGACGAGCCGGTCAGGGGGGTGGACCCGTGGACGTCGTGGTCGGGCTGGACTCGGGCACCACGGCGACGAAGGCGGTCACCGCGGGCACCGACGGCCGCGTCCGCGACGTCGCCAGCGTGGCCTACCCGCTGCTCGTCCCCGCCCCCGGCCGCGCCGAGCTGGACGCCGGGCGGCTCGCCGCGGCCGCCGTCGAGGCGCTGGGGGAGGTCGCCGCCCTCGCCCGCGAGCGGGGTGATGCGGTCGTCGCCGTCTCGCTGAGCGCGGCGATGCACGGCCTGGTCCCCATGGACGACGGGGGCACCCCGCTCGGCCCGGTGGTGACCTGGGCCGACGACCGCGCCGCGCAGTGGGCGCAGGCGCTGGTCGCCGACGGCCGCGCGCCCGACCTCCACGCCCGCACCGGCACTCCGGTGCACGCGATGTCCCCGCTGGTCAAGCTGTCGTGGGAGCGGGCGGAGAACTCCGCCCGCGTGGCCGGTGTGCCGCGCTGGGGCGGGGTCAAGGAGCTGGTGGTGGCCGCCCTCTGCGGTGGCCCGCACGTGGTCGACCGGTCCTGCGCGTCGGCCACCGGCCTGTACGACCTCCGCGCCGGGCGCTGGGACGAGGAGGCGATGAGCATCGCCGGCGTGCGCCCCGGCCAGCTGGGCGAGGTCCTGCCGACGACGGCGGTGCTCCCCGGCCTGAGGCCGGAGGTCGCGGCGGCCACCGGCCTGCCGCCGGGGCTCCCCGTGGTGGTCGGCGCCTCCGACGGCGTGCTGGCCAACCTCGGCGTGGGCGCCGTGCGCTCCGACGTCGCCGCCGTCTCGCTGGGCACCAGCGGTGCGATGCGCGTCGTCGTCCCCCGGCCGACGGTCGACCCGGGGCGGCGGCTGTTCTGCTACGCCCTCACCGACGACGCCTGGGTCGTCGGCGGCGCCATCAACAACGGCGGGTCGGTGGTGCGCTGGGCCGCCCAGGCGCTGGCCGCCGGCCCCGGGGGCGAGCCGGGCCCCGAGGGGGAGGCCGCCGACGACCTCGACGCCCGGCTGCTCGAGGAGGCGGCCGCCGTGCCGGTCGGGAGCTCGGGCCTGCTCTGCCTGCCCTACTTCCTGGGCGAGCGGGCGCCCTGGTGGCGGTCGGGGATGCGGGGGGCCTACCTGGGGCTGCGGCGCGAGCACCGCCGCCCGCACCTGGTCCGCGCCGCGGTCGAGGGGGTGTGCCAGCAGCTGGCCCTGGTGCGCGACGCGTTCGCCGCGACCGACGTGCCGGTGCGCGAGGTGCGCGCCACCGGCGGCGCGGTCGCCTCTCCGCTGTGGATCCGGACGCTCGCCTCCGCACTGGACCTGCCGGTGCGGGTCGCCGACTCCCCGGAGGGCACCGGTCTCGGCGCCTGCCTGCTCGGCTGGCACGCCCTCGGCGCGCTGCCCGACCTCACCGCGGCCACCGCGCTCGTCGCCGTCCACGAGCCGGTGCTCCCCGCCCCGGAGGCCGTCGCCGTCTACCGGCAGCTCCGCCCCCTCGTCGACCGGTCCACCACGGCCCTGGCCGACGTCCTCACCACCCTCGACGCCCTGGATGACGCACCGAGCCGACCCACCTGAACCCGTGGAGGAGCCATGCCCGAGGTCGAACCCGCGCTGAGCGCCGGGCCCCTGCTGCTGATCGCCGCGGCCGCGGTCGCGGTCCTCCTCTTCCTGATCATGAAGGTGAAGCTGCACGCCTTCCTGGCGCTGATCCTGGTCAGCCTGGCGGTGGCCCTCGCCGCGCGGGTCCCGCTCGCCGACGTGGTGGAGGTCATGACCACGGGCTTCGGCTCCACGCTGGCCAGCGTCGCGCTGCTGGTGGGCATCGGGGCGATGCTGGGCCGGCTCTTCGAGCACAGCGGCGGCGCCCAGGTGCTCGCCGACAGCCTCATCTCCCGATTCGGCGAGCAGCGCGCGCCGCTGGCCCTGGGCATCGCCGCGCTGCTGTTCGGCTTCCCGATCTTCTTCGACGCCGGGCTCGTCGTGTTCCTGCCGATCGTCTTCACCGTGGCCCGCCGGCTGGGCGGCTCGCTGCTGACGTACGGGCTGCCGGTGGCGGGCGCGTTCGCGGTCATGCACGCCTTCGTGCCGCCGCACCCGGGGCCGGTCGCGGCGGCCGGGCTGATCGGCGCGGACATCGGGCTGGTGCTGGTCTTCGGCCTGCTCATCGGCGTCCCGACCTGGTTCCTGGGTGGCTACCTGTTCGGGCTCTGGGCCGGCAGGAAGTTCGAGCTGCCCGTCCCGAACATCCTGGCCGACGAGGCGAAGACCGCCGACAACGCGCCGGACCCGTCGGTCGAGGGCAGCTCGCCGGGGATCGCGTCGGGCCGCACCGGCACGGAGACGGCGACGCGTCCCGCGCCCCCGCGGTTCGCCACGGTCATCACGCTGCTGCTCCTCCCGATGGTGCTGATCTTCCTCAACACCGGGCTGAGCACGCTCGCCGCCGAGGGCGTCGTCGACGAGGACTCGGCGCTCGTCCGCTGGGGTCAGCTGCTGGGGGCGACGCCCATCGCGCTGCTGATCACCGTCCTGGTGGCCATGTGGGTGCTCGGGCGACGGCGGGGCGACAGCGGGGCCGAGGTGGAGTCGGTGCTGAACAGCGCACTCGGCCCGGTCTGCGCGATCATCCTGATCACCGGTGCCGGCGGCATGTTCGGCGGCGTGCTGCGCGCCAGCGGCATCGGTGCCGCGCTCGCCGACGTCCTGGGCGACATCGGCCTCCCCGTCATCGTGGCGGCGTTCGTCATCTCGGCCCTGATCCGGGTGGCGCAGGGCTCGGCCACCGTCGCCCTCACCACCGCGGCCGGTCTCATCGCGCCCGTCGTCGCGGCCACCGACGGGCTGAGCTCGGTCGACCTCGCGCTGATCGTCATCGCGATCGCCGGCGGGGCGACCGTCCTCTCGCACGTCAACGACTCGGGCTTCTGGCTGGTCAGCCGGTTCTTCGGGATGGACGAGAAGACGACGCTGAAGACCTGGACGGTGATGGAGACGCTGCTGGGCACGATCGGGTTCGTCCTGGCGCTCGTGCTCAGCCTCTTCCTCTGACGACGGCGGGCGCCGCGACTGCACCGGGCTCCCGGACGCGCCATAGTGGGGCATGCCGCTCCTCCCACGTGCCGCGGCCGCCGGGCTCGGTGCGCTCGCCGCCGTCGCCGTCCGTGACCTGCTGCAGCGGGAGCACACGCTGCTGCGCAACTTCCCGGTCGTGGGCCACGCCCGCTACCTGCTGGAGTCGATCGGGCCCGAGCTGCGCCAGTACCTGGTCGCCGGGAACAACGAGGAACGCCCGTTCACCCGCGACCAGCGGCGCTGGGTGTACGCCTCCAGCAAGCGCGACAACAACTACTTCGGCTTCGGCACCGACAACGACCTGGAGTTCACCGCCGGGTACCCGGTGATCAAGCACCGCACCTTCGGGCCGGCGGTCCCGGCGACCGACGTGCACGCCGGGCAGTTCGTCGACCTGCCCTGCGCCAAGGTGCTCGGGGCGGCCCGCGGGCGGGCCGCCGCCTTCCGGCCGCCGTCGGTGGTGAACATCAGCGCGATGAGCTTCGGCTCGCTCTCGGGCCAGGCCGTGGAGGCGCTGAACCGCGGGGCCGCGCTGGCCGGCTGCCTGCACAACACGGGGGAGGGCGGCATCTCCGGCCACCACCGGCACGGCGGGGACCTGGTCTTCCAGATCGGCACCGCCTACTTCGGCTGCCGCGACGAGCACGGCCGCTTCGACCTCGACCGGCTCAAGGACCTGGTCGCCGGCGCCCCGGTGCGGGCGCTGGAGATCAAGCTCAGCCAGGGCGCGAAGCCCGGCCTGGGCGGGGTGCTGCCGGCGGCCAAGGTGTCGGCCGAGATCGCCGCCGCGCGCGGGGTGCCCGAGGGCGTCGACTGCATCAGCCCCTCGCGGCACGCCGAGTTCTCCGACGCCGACAGCCTGCTCGACTGGGTCGAGCTGCTCGCCGCCGAGACCGGCCTGCCGGTGGGCATCAAGTCCGCGGTCGGCGACATGACCTTCTGGGAAGAGCTCGCCGGGCTCATGGCCGGCACCGGCCGGGGAGTGGACTTCGTGACCGTCGACGGCGGCGAGGGCGGCACCGGGGCCGCGCCGCTGATCTTCACCGACTCCGTCTCGCTGCCCTTCCAGCTCGGGTTCTCCCGGGTGCAGGCGGTGTTCGCCCGGGCGGGGCTGGCCGAGGACGTGGTGTTCATGGGCGCCGGCAAGCTCGGCCTGCCGGACAACGCCGTGGTGGCCTTCGCGCTCGGCTGCGACATGATCAACGTCGGCCGCGAGGCGATGCTGGCCATCGGCTGCATCCAGGCGCAGAAGTGCCACACCGACACCTGCCCGACCGGGGTGGCGACGCAGAACGCCTGGCTGACCCACGGCCTGGACCCGCAGCTGAAGTCGGTGCGCGCGGCCAACTACATCGGCACCCTGCGCCGCGACCTGCTCCGGGTCGCCGAGGCGTGCGGGGTCGCCCACCCGGGGCTGATCGACACCGACTCGGTCGAGGTGCTCACCGGGCGCACGGCGTCGCGGCCGCTGCGCGAGGTGTACGGGTACGAGCCCGAGTGGGGCCTGCCCTCGCCCGCGGACCGGGCCGCCATCACGGCGCTCATGATCGGCGAACCCGAGGGTGGCAGCGCACCGCCGTCGCCCGACGCCGTCGGCTGAGCCGGGCGCCGCCCGCGTCCACGGGGACGCGTGACGGGTCCATGACATCGGCACGGGTCGGCGTGCCTCTCGGCGGACCGGGGCACAGGAGCGCAGGTACGCCCGTGCCCGACCCCGTGGTCGGCCTGCCTGGAGGAGAACCCCATGAACCGCACGTCCCTGCCCGCCCGTCGCTGGCGCTCGGCTGCCGCCGGGGTGGCCATCGCGGCCGCCTCCTTCACCATGACCGCCTGCGGCGGGGAGGAAGGCGGCGAGGAGGGCGGCGTCATCGAGCAGGAGGTCGGCGAGGAGGGCGGCGAGGAGGGCGGCGAGGAAGAGGAGGACTGACCCCGCCGACGCCCGGGAGCACCCTCGGACGCCCCGGCCTCAGCTGCCCCGGAGCAGGTCCTCGAAGGAGGTCGTCGGGTCGGCGAAGGGGTCGGCCGGGGCGGCCGGGGGCCGGCCGGCCACCAGGTCGGCGAGCTCCCCGGCCGCCCGGCGCACCCGGCCGGTCAGGGCCGGGGTGCCGGTGTCGCCACCGGCCCAGTCCTCGGGGGCGGCGAAGACGGCGGTGGGGACGACGGTCGCCCGCAGGTAGGCGAAGAGCGGCCGCACGGCGTGCTCCAGCGCGAGCGAGTGCCGGGCGGTGCCGGCCGTGGCGCCGATCAGCACGGGCTTGCCGGTCAGCGCGTCCTTCTCGAGGACGTCGACGAACGTCTTGAACAGGCCGCTGTAGGACGCGGAGAAGATCGGCGTCACCGCGATCAGGCCGTCCGCGCCGACGACGGTGTCCACGGCCGCGCGCAGCGCCTCGTTGGCGAAGCCGGTCGTCAGGTTGTCGGCGAGGTCGCGGGCGTGCTGCCGCAGCTCGACCACCTCGACGGTGGCGGCGACGCCCCGCTCCCGCAGCGCGTCCACCGCCGCCGTGGTCAGGCGGTCGGCCAGCAGCCGGGTGGACGAGGGCGTCGACAGCCCGGCGCTGACCACCGCGAGGGTGCGGGTGCTCATCGACCCACCTCCGGTGCAGGAGCGGAAGGGCTGCGCCGTGCCGTCAGGCGCATCATCGGACCTCCACCTCGTCCCGGACCTGCCCGGTCACGTCGTCGGCCGGGGCGTGCACCGTCGCGTCCGCCGCACCGCCGGCCGCGGCGACGCGGGCCGCGTGGGTGGGGGCATCGGGCACGTGGGCGGGCTTCAGCGCGGCGAACTCGCGCCGCAGCACCGGCACGACCTCCTCGCCGAGGATGTCCAGCTGCTCGAGGACGGTCCTCAGCGGCAGCCCGGCGTGGTCGATGAGGAACAGCTGCCGCTGGTAGTCGCCGACGTAGTCGCGGAAGCCGAGCGTCCGCTCGATCACCTGCTGCGGCGAGCCGACGGTCAGCGGCGTCTCGCGGCTGAAGTCCTCCAGCGAGGGACCGTGGCCGTAGACCGGCGCGTTGTCGAAGTACGGGCGGAACTCGCGGACGGCGTCCTGGCTGTTCTTCCGCATGAACACCTGCCCGCCGAGCCCGACGATCGCCTGGTCGGCGGCGCCGTGGCCGTAGTGCTCGTAGCGACGGCGGTAGAACTCCACCATCCGCTGGGTGTGCTCCTTGGGCCAGAAGATGTGGTTGTGGAAGAAGCCGTCCCCGTAGTAGGCGGCCTGCTCGGCGATCTGCGGGGAGCGGATGGAGCCGTGCCAGACGAACGGCGGGACGCCGTCCAGCGGGCGGGGGGTCGAGGTGAAGCCCTGCAGCGGCGTGCGGAACCGGCCGGACCAGTCGACGACGTCCTCGGTCCAGAGCCGGCGCAGCAGCGCGTAGTTCTCGACCGCCAGCTCGATGCCGTTGCGGATGTCCTGTCCGAACCACGGGTACACCGGGCCGGTGTTGCCGCGGCCCATCATCAGGTCGACCCGGCCCTCGGCGAGGTGCTGGAGCATCGCGTAGTCCTCGGCGATCTTCACCGGGTCGTTGGTGGTGATCAGCGTCGTGGCCGTCGACAGCTGGAGCGTCGAGGTCCGCGCCGCGATCCAGGCCAGCGTGGTGGTGGGGGAGGAGGAGAAGAACGGCGGGTTGTGGTGCTCACCCAGGGCGAAGACGTCCAGGCCGACCTCCTCGGCCTTCTGCGCGATGGTCAGCACCGCCTTCAGCCGCTCGGCCTCGCTGGGCGTGCGGCCGGTCGTGGGGTCGGTGGTGATGTCGCTGACGGTGAAGACGCCGAACTGCATCTCGAGCTCCAAACTGGTTGAGAGTGCAATCATCTCTGCCTGGCCCAACGCGCGGGACCCCCGGGCTATGCCCGGTCGCCCTGCGGGGTGGGGTCGGAACGATCCGTGACCGTTCCGGCACGCCCCGCCGTGGCACCCCCGGACCGGCCGCGACACGGGTCACGGAGCCGTCACGGTCGACCGCGCGCTCCCGGCGGCTCTGGCAGATTCCGCTCCACCTACTTCCCAGGGGGGCCATCCGGATGCTCCGGCGTGTCGAATTCGTCGCCAACCGTGTCCAGGACGAGGGGGTGCCGCCGGACGGGCCCGCCGCCCCGTCGCCGCGGCCCGCCGGAGCCCTGGAGGCGCTGCTGGACCACGGGCCCGCGTTCCGGGGCTCGGTGCGCGGCTACGACCGCGTCCAGGTCGACAACTACGTCGCCTGGGCCGAGAACGAGCTCGCCGCCGCCCAGCGCGAGCGCGAGCACCTGCTCGACCGCGTCGTCGCCTGCGGGACGGAGCTGGAGATCTCCCGTCGGCTCCTCGCCGAGCAGCCGGTCGGCCGCGAGCGCCCCGCGGTCAGCGCCCGCGTGGGCGAGGTGCTGCGGCTGGCCGAGGACCAGGCTGCGCAGGTGCTGGACGCCGCCGAGGCCGAGGCCGCCCAGCTGCGCGCCGACGCGCGCCTGGAGGCGGACGCCCGGCTGCGCAAGGCGCACGAGATCAAGGAGCTGGCGATCGAGGTCGCCGACCAGCTGCGGGTCAACGCCCAGCGGGACCGGGCGGAGGGGGTCGCCGCCCTGGAGCAGGCGCGCGCCGAGGCCGAGGAGATGCTGCGGGCCGCCGCGGCGGAGCGGGACCGGCTGGCCGCCGAGGCCGCCGCCGAGCGGGACCGGCTCGCGGCCGAGGCGGCCGCCGAGCTCGAGCGCGCCGAGGAGCAGGCGCGGCGCGACCGGGCCGCCGCCGACGACGCCGCGGGTGCCCACCTTGCCGCGCTCCGCACGGAGATCGAGGATCTGTGGCGCCAGCGCGACCAGGCCCGGGAGTCGCTGCGCTGCCTGACCGACCGGATCGGGGCCGCGCTGCAGGCGGTCGGGGTCCCCCCGGCCGAGGAGCTGGCGCTGCTGGGCGGCCGGGCCGAGCCCGTCACCGGCTGACGGCGCGGCGCGCGCCGCCGGTGGCCTGCGCGGTCGCGGGTGGTGAGAGGCTGACCCGGGCCGGTGATCGCGCCGGCACAGGGCAACGAGGAGGTCAGCGGTGGACGAGGTCCGTGAGGTCGTTCGGATCGAGGGCGGCGTCGTGGTCGGGCACGACGGCTCCAAGTGCGCGCAGGAGGCGCTGAAGTGGGCGGGGCGGCTCGCCCGGCGCGCCGATGTCGAACTGCACGTGGTGCGCGCCTGGTCGATGACGACCGCACCGCAGCCCTCGACCTGGGAGCCGGGCTACGTGCCCCCGCTCCCCGACTGGGAGCAGGCGGTGCGCGACGAGCTCACCGCGCACGTGGCGGCGGCCGGGCTCGACCCCGCCTGCCGGGTCACCACCCACGTCGTCCACCGCGCCCCGGTGCCCGGCCTGCTGGCCGCCGCGGAAGGGGCCAGCCTGCTGGTCGTCGGCGCACGCGGCCGCGGCGGCTTCAAGGGCCTGCTGCTCGGCTCGGTGAGCGACCAGCTGGTCCACCACGCCGCCTGCCCGGTCACCGTGGTGCGCACCGGCGCCCAGGGACGCGACTTCACCGCGGACGCGGTCGGGGCCGTCGTCGGGGAGTGAGCCCGGAGGTCGGCGGCTCGGTCGGGCAGACTGCCGCCGGCCCGCGGAGCGACCGCGGGCGGCGAGCTGGAGGAGACGGCGTGCGCGACTTCGCGGGGGCCACGGTGGTGCCGGTCGGCGAGGGGCCCGAGGACGTCCTCGTCGACGGCGCCGGCCGGGTGCTCACCGGCCTGGCCGACGGCCGGATCGTGCGCGTCGCCGCCCCGGGCGGGCCGGTCGAGACGGTCGCCCGGGTGCCCGGCCGGCCGCTGGGCCTCGAGCTCCTCGGGAGCGGGGTGCTCCTGGTGTGCGCCTCCGACGCCGGGCTGCTCGCCGTCTCGCTCGCCGACGGCGACGTGCGGACGCTGGTCGACGAGGTGGCGGGGCGCCGGCTGCGGGCGGTCAACAACGCCGCCGTCGGCGCCGACGGGACGATCTACTTCACCGACTCCTCGCAGCACTACCTGATCCCGCGGTGGCGGGCGGACCTGGTGCGGCGGACCGCCAGCGGGCGGCTGTTCCGCCGTGACCCCGACGGCACGGTCACCGAGCTGCTCGGCGGCCTGGAGTTCGCCAACGGCGTGGCCCTGGCCGCGGACGGGTCCTGGGTGGCGGTCGCGGAGACCGGGGCGGCGCGGGTCCGCCGGGTATGGCTGACCGGCGCGCGGGCCGGCGCGAGCGAGGTCTTCGTCGACGACCTGCCCGGCCACCCGGACAACATCGCGCTCGGCTCGGACGGGCTGGTGTGGATCACCCTGCCCAGCCCCCGGGTCGCGGCGCTGGCCGCGCTCCACCGGCTGCCCGCGCCGCTGCGCGCCCTGGTGAGCCTCCTGCCGCCGGCCCTGCAGCCCAGCCCCGGCCGGACCCTGGGCGTCCTCGCGGTCGACGCCGAGGGGACGGCGGTGCACCGCTTCAGCGGCGAGATCCCCGGCTTCGAGATGCTCACCGGCGTGCGCGAGGCCGGCGGCAGGCTGTGGTTCGGCAGCCTGACCGGCAGCACGGTCGCGACCCTCGCCGTCTGACGACGTCCCGGCTCAGCCCGGCGTGGCCGTGCCGTAGACGGCCGCGAGCCAGATGCCCAGCAGGACCTCGACGACGTCCTCCTCGGCGACGGCGGGGCCGTCCCCGCTGAAGGTCCCGTACAGCACCCGCTCGTTCATCGACGTGAGGGCGATCGCGAGGTCGCGCGCGGCGAGCCCGGGCGGCGCCGCGCCCCGCGCCCGCTCGGCGTCGACGGCCGCCGCCGACCGCTGCACCCAGCGCTCGACGACCGCCGACCACAGCGCCCGCACCTCCTCGTTGGTGGACCGGGCCTGGGCCCAGGCGACCGTGAGCGCCCGGTGCGCGCCGAAGGTGTCGTAGTAGGCGCCGATGGCCCGCGCCCAGCCGTCCCGCGCACCGGTCGCCGGGGTGTCGAAGACCTGGCGCATCGCCGTCTCGGCCTCGGCCACCACCCGGTCGAGCAGGGCGAGCAGGACGGCGTCCTTGGAGGAGAAGTAGAAGTAGAACGTCGGCCGGGAGATCCCGGCGCCGCGGGCCAGGTCGTCGACCGAGATGGCCGCCAGCGGCCGCTCGGCCAGCAGCCGCTCGGCGGTGACGAGGATCGCGAGCTCCCGGTCGTCGCCGGAGGGCCGGGCCGGTCGCCGACCGCGACCGGCGGTCTGCGGTTCGCCCGCGGCACTCGGCACGGGGAGAGGATAGCGAGGGCGGCGCTGTCGTCGACACCGTGTTGACGCACTCGACAGGGCGTCGATAGCGTGCCGGGGTCAGCCCGCGGCCGGTCCACCCGGCGGAGCCACCGGAGAGTGCATGACCATCGAGCACCTGGACGTGCTGATCGTCGGAGCCGGCCTCTCCGGCATCGGCGCCGCCTGCCACCTGGAGCGCGAGCGGCCGGGTACCCGCTACGCGCTTCTGGAGTCGCGGGCGGCGCTGGGCGGCACCTGGGACCTCTTCCGGTACCCGGGCATCCGGTCGGACTCGGACATGTTCACGCTCGGCTACTCCTTCCGGCCGTGGCGGGAGGCCGAGTCGATCGCCGACGGCCCGGCGATCCGCCGCTACATCGAGGCGACCGCGCGCGAGCACGGCGTGACGCAGAAGATCCGATACCACCACCGCGTCGTGCGGGCGGAGTGGTCCAGCGCCGACGCCCGCTGGACGGTCACCGCCGAGCGCACCGACACCGGCGAGGCGGTCACCCTCACCTGCTCGTGGCTGCAGGTCTGCTCCGGCTACTACCGCTACGACGAGGGCTTCCGCCCCGAGTTCCCCGGGGAGGAGCGCTTCCGGGGGCGGCTGGTCCACCCTCAGCACTGGCCCGAGGACCTCGACGTGACCGGCAAGCGGGTCGTCGTCATCGGCAGCGGCGCCACCGCGGTCACGCTGGTGCCGAACCTCGCCGAGCAGGCCGCGCACGTGACCATGCTGCAGCGCACGCCGAGCTACGTGATGTCGCTCCCCGGCCGCGACCCCCTGGCGGAGAAGCTGCGGGCCCGGCTGCCGGAGAAGGCGGCCTACTCGCTGGTGCGGTGGAAGAACGTCCTCACCAGCACCGCGCTCTACCAGCTCAGCCGCAGGCGCCCGGCGCTGGTCCGCTCGCTGCTGCGGCGCATGACGCAGAAGCAGCTGCCGGGCATCGACGTCGACACGCACTTCAACCCGCCCTACGACCCGTGGGACCAGCGGCTGTGCCTGGTGCCCGACGGCGACCTGTTCCGCGCCCTGCGCCGGGGCTCGGCGTCGATCGTCACCGACCGGATCGCCACCTTCACCGAGGACGGGCTCGAGCTGGCCTCGGGGGAGCGGCTGGCGGCCGACGTCGTCGTCACCGCGACCGGGCTCAACCTGCTGCCGGTGGGCGGGATGCGGATCGCGGTCGACGGGGAGCCCGTCGAGCTGCCGGAGCGGGTCTCCTACAAGGGCATGATGCTCTCCGGCGTGCCGAACTTCGCCATGGTCATCGGCTACACGAACGCCTCGTGGACGCTCAAGGCCGACCTGGTCAACCGCTACGTCTGCCGCCTGCTGGACCACCTGGACGCGCACGGCTACGCGTCGGCGACGCCGGTCGCCCCACCGGAGGGCGGTGGCGCGCCCTTCCTCGACCTCACCGCCGGCTACGTGCAGCGCAGCATCGCCGGCCTGCCCCAGCAGGGGCGCCGGGCGCCCTGGCGGCTGCACCAGAACTACCTGCGCGACGTCGCCGTGATGCGCCGGGGCCCGCTCGAGGACGAGGGCATGACCTTCCAGCCGCGCGTGCCCGCCGCCGACCGGGTCGTGGCCTGATGCGGCCCTACGCCTTCCTGGGCGGGACGGCGGTCGTCACCGGCGCGGCGAGCGGCATCGGCGAGGCGCTGGCCGGGGAGCTCGCCGGCCGGGGCAGCCACCTGGTGCTGCTGGACCGCGACGCCGACCGGCTGGCGGCGGTGGCCGCGCGGATCACCGCCGACCACCCGGCGCTGCGCGTCGTGACCTACGTCGTCGACCTGGCCGACGACGAGGCCACCGCCCGGGTGGCCGCCACGCTGGTGGCCGAGCACCCGGAGACGACCCTGCTGGTCAACAACGCCGGCGTGGCCCTGGGTGGGCGCTTCGACCAGGTCAGCCTCGGGGACGTCGAGTGGCTGCTGTCGATCAACCTGCGCGCCGTCGTCCGCCTCACCCACGCGCTGCTGCCGGTCCTGAAGGCGCACCCCGGCGCGCACGTGGTGAACCTGTCCAGCGTCTTCGGCATCTTCGCCCCCGCCGGCCAGGTCGCCTACGCCACCAGCAAGTTCGCCGTCCGGGGCTTCAGCGAGGCGCTCCGCCACGAGCTGGCGGAGGACGGCGTCGGGGTCACCGTGGTGCACCCCGGCGGCATCCGCACCCGCATCGCCGAGAGCGCCCGCACCGGCGCCGGCGTCTCCGTGGAGGAGTACGAGGAGGGCCGCAGGCAGTTCAGCAAGCTGCTGCGCATCCCGCCGGAGGTGGCCGCCGCGCAGATCGTCGCGGCGGTCGAGCGCCGCCGTCCCCGGCTCCTGATCGGCTGGACCGCGAAGGTGCCCGACGTGCTCGTGCGCCTGCTCCCGGGCACCTACTGGCGGATCATCGCCCGGCGGTCCGCGCCGGCGAAGCGGGAGCGCTGAGGCCGGAAAAGCGGTTGCCGCCCCCGGTAGAACGGGAGGCGTGAGCGACCCCTCCTGGCGCATCGTCGAGCTCGGACCCGACGACGACCTCTTCCCGTCCTGGTGCGAGGTGTGGGCCGCCACGGGTCGGGACGCCCGGCCGCACGACCCGCCCCGGCCGGCGCAGGAGCACGTCGCGCTGGGCCGGGAGCTCGTGGCGGCCGGGGGCTCCCGGGACGGCACCCACCGGGCGGCCCTGGTGGACGGCGCCGTCGCCGGGGCGCTGCGGGTGATCCTCCCCCTCAAGGACAACCCGTCGCTGGCGATGGTCGACGTCGCCGTGCACCCGGCCTCCCGGCGTCGTGGCCTCGGGAGCGCGCTGCTGGCCGAGGCCCGGGCGGTCGCCGCCGCCCACGGCCGCACCCTGCTGGTGAGCGAGGTGGACGAACCGGCCCCCGGGGCACCGGGCCGGGCTTTCGCCGAGCGGCACGGCTGGACGTGCGACCTGGTGGAGACCCGCCGTGAGCTGGCGCTGCCGGTCGACGAGGACCGCCTGCGGGCGCTGGAGGCCGGGGCCGCCGGAGCGAGTGCCGGCTACGACGTCGTCACCTGGCGGGACCGGACCCCGGACGCGCTGCTGGCGGACCGCGCGCTGCTGGAGCGGCGCATGACCACCGACGCCCCGCACGGCGAGCTGCCGGTGGGGGAGGAGGAGTGGGACGGCGACCGGATCCGCGAGTACGAGCAGACCCACGTCGCCCGGGGCCGGACGGTGCTCAGCGCGGGTGCGGTGACCGGCGGCCGACTGGTCGGCTTCACCGACCTGCAGATCCCGCTCGCCCAGCCGGTTCTCGCCCACCAGGGCGGCACGCTGGTGCTGCGGGAGCACCGCGGCCGCCGGCTCGGTGCCCGCATGAAGGCCGCCGTGCTGCGCGAGCTGGCCGCCGGCTACCCCGAGGTGCGGCGGATCAGCACCTACAACGCCGAGAGCAACGCACCGATGGTGGCGGTCAACGAGCAGCTCGGCTTCCGCCCCGCGGGCGGGCTCTCCTCCTGGTCGGCCCGGCTCTGAGCCGGGGCGCTGCGGGGCCGGCGGTCCGGTGCGGTTGACTGCCCGGGTGGACCGTCCCATCCCCGCGGAGTTCCTCCGGGCCCACACCCGGCCGGTGCGCCCGGACCTGGTGCCCGAGGTCGAGCTGCTGGTCGCCGCCGACGTCGTCGCCCTCTGGGAGGCGATGGAGAGCGAGCACGGGCGCACCTCCACCGACCCGCCGTTCTGGGCCGCGGCCTGGCCGGGCGGGCAGGCGCTGGCGCGGTACGTCCTCGACCACCCGGAGCTCGTGGCCGGGCGCGCGGTCCTCGACCTGGGCGCCGGCAGCGGCCTGGTCGCCGTCGCCGCCGTCCTGGCCGGGGCGAGCGCGGTGCTCGCCAGCGACGTCGACCCGTACGCGCTGACCGCCGTCACCGTCAACGCCGGGCGGAACGGGGCGGCCGGCATCACGCCGGTCGGTGACGTGCTCGGTGCGGACCCGCCGGACGTCGGCGTCGTCCTGGCCGGCGACGTCTGCTACGACCGGGAGATGACCGACCGGGTGCTGCCCTTCCTGACGGCTGCCCGGGCGCGCGGCGCCGAGGTGCTCGTCGGCGATCCCGGCCGCGTGTACCTGCCCGAGGACAGGCTGGAGGCGCTGGCGACCTACGACGTCCCCGACACCGAGCCCTCCCCGACGGGGCCGCCGCCGGTGCGCCGGACGACCGTGTGGCGGCTGCCCTGAGGCCCGCCTCACCGAGCGATGACCGCCGGGGGATTGTCACGGACGCATAACGGTGGTTACCGTGGCTCCGCCCGGCCGGTCGTCCACTCCCCACCGGGGGAGGTCCGCCGGGCGCCGCCGAGTCGCCTTCCGGGGCGAGCCGGGGACCACCGCAGCACTGACCCCCCTGCGCCGGACACGTCCCGTCGCGGGCAGCAGCGCTGCTCCCCCCGTCAGCTGACCCGGTAGGCGGCACACGGAAGAAACGGAGAGCCGCCGCATGGCGAGCCTGCGGGCCCACCTTGCACGGAACCGCAGCCGGTACGGAGCCTCGCGCGTGCCTTCCCCGCGCTGAGCCGCCCGGGCACCCGCCCGATCCCCGCTGCCACTCGACCACCCCAGCCGTGGTGCCGCCCGTGCGGCCCGCCGCGCCCTGCCCCTGGAGCAGTTCCACCTCATGAAGCTTCGCGCCACCTCGATCACCCGCGCCCACCGCCCCGCGACCGGGGGCCGCGCCGCCCGGATGCGCCGTCCCGCGCTGCTGCTGGCGGTCGCCGCGGCGGGCGGGCTGCTCGTCAACGGCGTCGTCGCCACGGAGCCGGCCGCGCAGGCCGAGCCGCAGCTCGCGTCGGTCAGCGTGGCCGACCAGCTCGGGATCACCGCCGACGCCCCGGCCGTCGACCCCGTCGAGTCCGCCGTCGCGAGCCTCGCGCCGCTGGCCGCCAGCCGCAGCGAGCGCGCCGCCGAGCAGACCGCCGCCGCCGAGGCCCGGGCCGCCGCCGAGCAGGCCGAGCTGGACCGCCGCGCCGCCGAGGAGGCCGCGCGCAAGGCCGCGGAGGAGGAGGCCGCGCGCAAGGCCGCCGAGGAAGCAGCTGCCCGCAAGGCCGCCGAGGAGGAGGCCGCCCGAGCCGAGGCCGCTCGCCAGGAGGCCCCCCGCACCTCTGCCCCGGCTGCCCCGGCCGCCCCGGCTCCCGCCCGCAGCGCCCCCGCGCCGGTCGCCGCTCCGGCCCCGGCCGGCGGCTCCTTCAAGGACTACGCGATGGGCAAGGTGGGCTCCGGCAGCGAGTTCTCCTGCCTCGAGAGCCTCTGGGGCAAGGAGAGCGGCTGGAACCCCAACGCGCAGAACCCGCGCAGCACCGCCTACGGCATCGCGCAGTTCCTCGACTCCACCTGGGCCGGCACCGGCATCGCCAAGACCTCCGACGGCTACCGCCAGATCGACGCCGGCCTGATCTACATCACCAACCGCTACGGCTCCCCGTGCGGCGCGTGGGCGCACTCGCAGTCCGTCGGCTGGTACTGAGCGGACCCCGCGTCCTCCCCACCGCTCGCCGGCTCGCGGGGGGACCCGGGACGGGCCCGTCCCGCTGAGGCACAGGAAGCCCTACCTGCGTCCTCGAAGCCCTCGCCCCGCGGCGCCGGCCCTGCCTAAGGTCGGTCCGGAGCCGATCGAGGGGGAGCGATGACCGAGGCCGACGACGACCGGACGACCCCGCAGGGCGGGATGATCGGCCGGTCCATCGACGAGTTCGTGAGCCAACTGCGGTTCTTCAGCGACCGTGCCCGGAACCTCGCCGGCAGCGCGACGTCCCGCCTCCCGCTCCCGGCCCTGCCGACCCCGCCCGGGGCGATGTCGGCCGCCCAGCTCCGGGCGGTGAAGGAGATGGTGACGGCGCAGCGCAGCTCGATCGCGGCCATGCGCGCCCAGCTGGACGCCTTCGACCAGCAGCTCGCCGTCTTCGAGCGGATCCTCGACCCGCTGGTGGAGTGGAGCTCCACCTGGGCCCGGCTGGAGGAGGCGGTCGGCGACATCGTGCGCCGGGAGCCGCCCGCCGAGCAGTGATCCCCGGCCGTCCGGTGACCTGACCGGCGGCGTCCCGCTCGAGCCAGGCACGGCGCGGTGGCGTGCCACGTCGACCGTTATCCCCAACAACCGCCCGGCATGAGGGCGAGAGCCGGACCAGCGCACCGACGCCGAGGATCCGGGCGCCCGAGGGCCCGGGCCCCCGACCGGGCCGGCGGACACCCTGGCTCAGTAGCCGTCGTCCTCGTCCGCGGGACGGCGGCGCAGGAGACCGGTCACCGAGCCCACGCGGGTCTGCGCCTGGCGGAGGCCGTGGATGAGAGGCATCAGGTCGTCGTGGATGCGGCGCAGCGTCTCGGGGACGGTGTCGACGGCGGGGTCGTCCAGCACCCGGCCGACCCGCTCGATGCCGGGGCGCAGCGCGCGCACCGGCTCCTCGAGCTCCTCGACCAGGCTCTCCAGGCGCTCGGCCATCCGCTGGGCGGAGGCGATGGTCTCCCGGGCGGAGGTGGTCGCGGCGGTCAGCTCCCGGACCGTGCCGTTGAGGTCGGCCAGCGTGCGGGGGAGCTGGGAGAGCGCCTCCGTCTGGGTCTGGAGCAGCGCCAGCAACTCGCTGAAGCCGGGGATGCGGGGCATGCCGAGGCCGCGGAAGGGATCCACCCCGACACCGTCGGTGACCGGCGTCCCCGGCGCAACCCGGCGCGGGTCGGGCCGGGCGGTGGTCAGCGCGGGCGGAGCTCCCCGGTCATGACGAACTGCTCGGCGACGTCCCGGACCTTGGTGTTGCTCTCCATCGACACCCGGGCCAGCAGCTGGAACGCCTGGTCGGCGGTGAGCTTGTGCCGCTCCATGAGGATGCCCTTGGCCTGGTCGATCACCGCGCGGTGCTGCAGGGCGGCCTGCAGGTGCTCGGCCCGCTCGACCGCGGTCTCGTACAGGTACATGTTCGACACCGGGCCGACGGCGTAGGTGGCCAGCCGGGACACCAGCGAGCGGGTGCGGTCGTCGGCCACCGAGAAGTTCCGGGCGTAGACGTTCATGGCCCCCGAGACCCGCTCCTGCACCGGCAGCGGGTAGGACAGGGTGCTCTCGCACCCCTGGGCGGCCGCCTCGGTCGCGAACTCCGGCCACCGCGGCTCTGCGCGTGTGTCGGGCACCGCGGTCGGCCGTCCCGTGGTGGCGGCCTCCAGGCACGGTCCGGAACCCAGGCGGTACTGCAGCTCGTCCAGCCGCAGGGCGAGGTCGCCGCTCGAGGCCACCGTGCTGGGCCGGCCGTCGTCGAGGATCGTGACCGAGGCCACGGGCCGCCCCGGCAGGATGCGGGTGGCCAGCTCGGTCACCGTGCGCAGCACGGACTCCAGCGAGTGCTCCGCGAAGGAGAGCCGGGCCAGCTCGTCGAACGCCGGTTGGACGTCGAGGGCATCGTCGTCGGGGGGTGTCACGGGTCGCACTCCGTCGGGTCATGCACCGGACGAACGTGCGCCGGCGGTCAGTGAGGGGTTCCCGCGTTGTTCCAGGATCCCTCGGAGCCGGACCCGGGGGCCCGGCCGCGCGCCGGCTGTGTGACGCGTGTGTGGCTCGGTCCAATATAGCCAGCCGTCGGGGCGGACCCCGGACGGCGTGCGGCGACGGAGGCCTGGTCAGAGCGCCTTGAGGATGTCCTCGACCCGCTCCCGGGCGTCGCCGAACAGCATGCGGCTGTTCTCGCGGAAGAAGAGCGGGTTCTGCACGCCGGCGTACCCGGTGTTCATCGACCGCTTGAAGACGACGACGTGCTCGGCCTCCCACACCCGCAGCACCGGCATGCCGGCGATCGGGCTGGTCGGGTCCTCCGCCGCGGACGGGTTGACGGTGTCGTTGGCGCCGATGACCAGGACCACCGAGGTGCCGGCGAGGTCGTCGTTGATCTCGTCCATCTCCAGGACGATGTCGTAGGGCACCTTCGCCTCGGCGAGGAGGACGTTCATGTGCCCGGGCAGGCGCCCGGCGACCGGGTGGATGCCGAAGCGCACGTCGACGTCGTGCGCGCGCAGCTTCCGCGTGAGCTCCGCGACGGCGCTCTGGGCCTGCGCGACCGCCATGCCGTAGCCGGGGGTGATGACCACCGACTTCGCGTCCCGCAGCAGCTCGGCGGTCTCCTCGGCGGAGATCTCGGTGTGCTCGCCGTAGTCCACGTCGGAGGCGGCGACCGCCCCCTCGTTGCCGAAGCCGCCGGCGATCACCGAGAGGAACGAGCGGTTCATCGCCTTGCACATGATGTACGAGAGGTAGGCACCCGAGGAGCCGACCAGGGCCCCGGTGATGATCAGCAGGTCGTTGCCGAGGAGGAAGCCCGACGCCGCGGCCGCCCACCCCGAGTAGCTGTTGAGCATCGAGACGACGACGGGCATGTCGCCGCCGCCGATCGACGCCACGAGGTGCCAGCCCAGCGCGAGGGCGAGCACGGTGACGACCGAGAGCACGAGCAGGTTCGGCTCGGCCACGAACACGACGGTGAGGACGGCGAACAGCGCCAGGGCGCCCAGGTTGAGCCAGTTGCGCCCCGGCAGCACCAGGGGGTTGCTCCTGATGCGGGCCGAGAGCTTGAGGAAGGCGACGATCGAGCCGGTGAAGGTGACCGCGCCGATGAAGACGCCGACCACCACCTCGCCGGAGTGGATGCCGGCCTCGGCGCCGGTGAGCACCGACCCGCCGTCGGCGCCCTCGACGGAGAGGTAGCCGTTCCAGCCCACGAGCACCGCGGCCAGGCCGACGAAGCTGTGCAGCAGCGCGATCAGCTCGGGCATGCCGGTCATCTCGACCTGGCGGGCCCGCCAGAGGCCGATCGCGGCACCGATGACGACCGCGACGACGAGCAGGGTCAGCCCCACGGCCGAGATGTCGCGGGTGGCCAGGCCGACGGTGGCGGCCAGCGCGATCGCCATGCCGGCGATCCCGTAGGCGTTGCCCGCCTTGGCCGTCTCGTGCCGCGACAGCCCGGCCAGGCTCAGGATGAACAGCAGCGCGGCGACGATGTAGGCCGCGGCCGCGGCGGTGGTGGCGGTCATCGGGCGACGCTCTCCGTGCTCGGGCCGCGGGAGAACATGCCCAGCATGCGGCGGGTGACGGCGAAACCGCCGAAGACGTTGATGCTGGCCACGAGCGTCGCGACGAACGCGAGCGCGCGGACCACGCCGTCGTCGCTGCCCAGCTGCAGGAGCGCGCCGACCACGATGATCCCGGAGATGGCGTTGGTGACGCTCATCAGCGGGGTGTGCAGGGCGTGGTGCACGTGGCCGATGACGTAGAAGCCGACGACGACGGCGAGCGCGAAGACGGTGAAGTGCCCGAGGAGCTCGTCGGGGGAGAAGGCGGCCACCAGGAAGAGCGCCGCCGCGGCGAGGCCCACCAGGGCGAACCGGCGCGCGGGCGCGGGCGTCCGCTGCGGCACCGCGGGGGTACCCGCCGTGGCGCCGGCGGGGGGAGCGGGCGGTGGCGGGGGCGCCGCCGACACCTGCACCGGCGGTGGGGGCCAGGTGAGCTCGCCCTGGCGGACCACCGTGATCGCCCGCTGCACGACGTCGTCGAGGTCGAGGACGAGCTCGCCGTCCTTGCCGGGGGTGAGCAGCTTGAGCAGGTTGACCAGGTTGGTGCCGTAGAGCTGGGAGGCCTGGGCGGGCAGCCGCGCGGGGAGGTCGGTGTAGCCGATGATGGTGACGCCGTTGGCGGTCACCACGACCTCGTCGGGCACGGAGCCCGCCACGTTGCCGCCCTGCGCGGCGGCCATGTCGACGATGACCGAACCCGAGCGCATCGAGGCCACCATCTCCTCGGTGATCAGCCGCGGGGCGGGCCGGCCGGGGATGAGCGCCGTGGTGACGATGATGTCCACGTCGCGGGCCTGCTCGGCGTACATCTGCGCCGCCCGGCGGTTGAAGTCCTCGCCCATCTCGCGGGCGTAGCCGTCTGTGCTCCCGGGACCCTGGCCGCCCTCCTGCTCCTCGGCGGGGACGGCGACGTACTCGCCGCCCAGTGAGCGCACCTGCTCGGCCACCTCGGGGCGGACGTCGGTGGCGCGCACGATCGCGCCCAGGCTGGACGCGGTGCCGATCGCGGCGAGCCCCGCCACGCCGGCCCCGGCGATCAGCACCTTCGCCGGGGGCACCTTGCCCGCAGCGGTGACCTGGCCGGTGAAGAAGCGGCCGAACACGTTCGCCGCCTCGATGACCGCCCGGTAGCCGGCGATGTTGGCCATCGAGGAGAGCACGTCCATCGACTGCGCCCGCGAGATCCGGGGGACGGCGTCCATGGCGAGCACGGTGATCGGACGGGCGGCCAGCGCCTCGACGAGGTCGGGGTTCAACGCCGGGCTGAGGAGGCTGATCAGCGTCGCGCCGTCGGCCAGCCGGCCGATCTCCGACTCGGCCGGGGCGTTGACCCGCAGCACGATCTCGGCGCCCCACGCCTCGGCCGCCGTGCCGATCCGGGCACCGGCCCCGGCGTAGGCGTCGTCCGGGAAGCTGGCCGCCGACCCGGCGCCGGACTCCACCACGACGTCGTAGCCCAGCTGGACCAGCTGCGTGACCGTCGCGGGTGTCGCGGACACCCGGGTCTCACGTGGCCGCGTCTCGCGCGGGACTCCGATCTGCATCGTGGCGCTCCATTCCTCGGTGGGCAGGCCTCGTCGCCTGCCCGCCAGTGGCGGGGTCCCTCGCGGTGCCGGGTGAGTGGGACGGATCTTGCCTGTTAACGCACGGTGGCGGTGCCTGGCTGCGCGAATGTGAGGCACGGCACGGCGAGTCGCGTGACGACGGCGACGCGCCGCGGTCGGTGGGCCGCCGGTATCCCCCGAACGGGGGGCGGGCGCCCTGTCCGGGTGCAGGGGGCAGGGGCGACCGGCCGAAGACCTCGGTGGCGGGTCCAGACCTCGGCGCCTGCTCGAACCGAGGGGAGGACCGTGTCCGTCATCCTGAACCGCCCCGACGACCGGGTGCCGCCGGAGATCATGGCCTCGGTCTTCTACGGCGCCACGGTCAGCGACAGCCTGGCCATCGTGGTCGTCGAGATGGTGGCCGGCCGAGCGTGCCTGAGCTGGGGCAACGCCGGTGCCGGGGAGCTGCTCGGCTACGGCCTGGACGACCTGCGCGCCCTCCCCGTCGACCACCTGTTCCCGACCCTCGGGGGTGGCGAGCTCACGCTGCTGCTGCGCCGGCAGCGGGCCGCCCGGATGACGCTGCCGGTCCGCACCGCCAGTGGCGCCCGCATCGAGGCGCTGGTCACCACGACGCCGTCGCCCGGCGGCCGGATGTGGACGCTGCGCATCGTCTCCACCGACAACGAGCAGGAGCGTGCGCTGCGGTCGGCCGCCGACGCCCACGAGCGACGCTTCTCCACCCTGACCGAGCGGTCGCCGGTGCCGACGCTCCTCTCCGAGCAGGGGATGCGCCTGGCGCACGTCAACGACGCGTTCTGCAGCCTCGTCGGCCGCCGCGCCGAGCAGCTGCTGGGCATCGGGTGGATGGACACCGTGCACGCGGACGACCTCGACACGGTGATCGAGCAGGTGTCGGCCGCGCTGGAGGGCGAGGAGGCGGAGGCCCAGGCCCGCCTGCGCCGGTCGGACGGCTCGGTCCGCACGACCGTCATCCGCTTCGCCCACGTGTTCACCCCCGGGGTGGGTGCGGGCTTCGTCGGCACCATCGAGGACATCACCGACCGGCTGGCGTTCGAGGCCACGCTGGCCCACCAGGCCAACCACGACCCGCTGACCGGCCTGCCGAACCGGACGCTGCTGGCCCGCCATGTCGCGGAGCGGTTCGTCCCCGGCGCCGGATCCCTCGCCTGCCTCTTCCTCGACCTGGACAACTTCAAGGTCGTCAACGACTCGCTGGGGCACACGGCCGGCGACGAGCTGCTCACCGAGGTGGCCGACCGGCTGCGGTCGGTCGTCCGCCCGGGCGACCTGGTGGCGCGCTTCGGCGGCGACGAGTTCGTCGTGGTCTGCGAGGAGGTCGACCAGGATGCCGTGGTCGCGCTCGCCGAGCGCATCACCGCCGAGCTCGCCCGGCCCGTGCGCCTGGGTGGCGTCGACGTGCGCCCGCACGCGAGCGTCGGCGTCACCGTGCAGACCGAGGAGCACACCGGCGCCGAGGAGCTCATCCGCGACTGCGACATCGCCATGTACCAGGCCAAGGCCGGGGGCAAGGGGCGGATCACCGTGCTCGACCAGCGGGCGCGCGAGGAGGCCCGCGACAAGCTCCGGCTGGTCGCCGAGCTGCGCGACGCCGTCGAGAGGCGCGAGATCACGCTGCTCTACCAGCCGATCCTCGGCGCCGAGGACGGGCGCCCGATCGCCGTCGAGTCGCTGGCCCGGTGGACCCACGCCGCGCGCGGCCCGATCAGCCCGACGGTGTTCGTGCCGCTGGCGGAGGAGAGCGGGCTGATCGCCGGCCTCGGCCTGCTGGTCCTGGACGAGACGTGCCGCCAGCTGGCCGAGTGGGACCGCGCCCTGGGGCCGGCCGCACCCCCGCGGGCCAACGTCAACGTCTCGGCCCTGCAGCTGGACGGCAACCTGCCGCCGCAGGTGACCGAGGCGCTCGGGCGGCACGGGCTGGACGCCTCCCGGATCTCGGTGGAGATCACCGAGTCGGCGCTGATGAAGGACCCCGACTCCGCCCGCGAGGTGCTCCAGCAGCTGCGCGACCTCGGCGTGGAGCTGGCGATCGACGACTTCGGCACCGGCTACTCGTCGCTCGCCTACCTGCGGCACCTGCCGGTGGACTGCCTGAAGGTCGACCGGTCGTTCGTCGCGGAGCTCGCCCACGGGCACGGCGAGATCGCCTCGGCGGTCATCGCGCTGGCCGGCAGCCTCGACCTGAGCACCGTCGCCGAGGGGGTGGAGACCGCCGAGCAGGCCGACGAGCTCCGCCGCCTGGGCGCCACACACCTGCAGGGCTTCGGCCTGAGCCGGCCCATGACCGGGCCGCGGACCGCCGCCTGGTTCGCGTCCCACGGAGCGGGCACCCGATGACCGTCACCCCGCTGCCGGTCCGCACCGAGCCGGCTCCGGTCTTCGACCTGGAGAAGGTCCTCGCGGGCATCGACACGATGGCGGCCCAGCGCCCGGTCGCGGCGCAGATCGTGTCGGTCGCGAACTCCGACGGCACCGGTGCCAGGGTGCTGTCGCGGATCCTGGCCTCCGACGTCGCTCTGGCCGGGCGCGTCATGAAGCTGGCCAACTCCGCCTACTTCGGCATGCGGGGCCGCGTCACCTCCCTGCAGTTCGCCGTCACGGTGATCGGCTTCACCACCGTCCGGACGATGGCGACGGTCGCGCTCACCGGGCTGGACGACGAGTCACGGCTGCCGGAGGACTTCTGGGACGTGACCACCTGCCTGGCGCTGGCGTCCTCCACGCTGGCGCCCCGCTTCGGGGAGCGGTCGCAGGACGCCCTCTGCGTCGGGCTGCTCGCCCAGATGGGCGCCGCGCTCCTGCACCACAACGACCCCGAGGGCTACGGCGCCCTCGTGGCCGAGCACCCGGGCTTCGCAGCGCGTCGCAGCGCCGAGCTGGGCCGCTACGGCATCCACAGCGTCCGGCTGACCGCCGTCGCCCTGGAGCAGTGGGGCTTCCCGCACACCATGACCAACCGGCTCAACCAGGTCGACGACCACGCCTCCCTGGAGGGCGGGCTGCTGCGGGCCGCCTTCGAGGTGGCCGCACGGCTCACCGCGGAGGAGCACGACGCGGTGCCGATCGGGCGGCTCACCTGCGGCCGGCTCCGCGAGGACGACCTGGTGCCGGTCCTCGACTCGGTGCGGGCCGACGCCGACGAGCTCCGCCGGGCGATGCTGGCCGACTGAAGAAGGGCCCCGTCGCCCCCCAGCACTCGCTCCGCTCGCGCCGGGGCCCTGCGACGGGGCAACGCGGCGGAGCCCCGCCCCCCGCGAGGGGGACGGGGCTCCGACGGGGCCCGGCAGGGGCCGCGTTCAGACTGCGTACGGCGCGCCCAGCGGGTCGACGGTCTTCCGCTCGCCCACCGTGCGGGCCAGCCGTGCGGCGGCGAAGTCGCCGTCACCGAGCAGGTGGTCGATGGCGGTGAGCCGGCTGGTGTAGTGCCCGACGGAGTACTCCGCGGTCACGCCGATGCCACCGTGCAGCTGGATGGCCTCCTTGCCGATGTGCCGGCCGGCGCGGCTGGTCTGCAGCCGGGCACGGTCGGCGGCGGAGACGACGTCGCCGCCGGCGTCCTGCACCATCGAGGCCCACAGGGCGGTGCTCCGGGCCAGCTCCAGGGACACGTACATGTCCGCGGCGCGGAAGGTGAGCGCCTGGAACCGGTTGAGCGTGACGCCGAACTGCTTGCGGGTCTTGAGGTACTCCGCGGTGGTGCGCAGGGCGGTGTCCATCGCGCCGATCGCCTCGTGGCTGTACGCGATGCGGGCCTCGGCGAGCGCCCGCTCGACGGCGGCGGTCTGGTCCGGGTGTGTGGGGGAGCCATTGCCGCCCAGCAGGGTCGCCGGGGTGCCGTCGAAGCGCACGTTGGCCGCGCGGGTGCCGTCGTGCGTGCGGTAGCCGGTGCGGGTGAGGCCCGCGGCGTCCCCCTGGACGAGGAACAGCCCGGTGCCGCCGTCGACGACCGCGGTGACCACCAGGACGTCGGCGCGGGCGCCGGTGGGCACCGGCTCCTTGACGCCGGTCAGGGTCCAGCCGTTCCCGGACGGGGTGGCGGTGACCCCGGCTGCGGAGGCGCTCCACCGGGTGCCGGGCTCCGCGTGGGCGAAGGCCGGGACCGTCGTCCCCTCGGCGATGCCCGCGAGGAGCTCGCCCTTCTGCTCGTCGGTGCCGACGGCGGCGATCAGGCCACCGGCCAGCACGACCGCCTCGATGAAGGGCTCCGGGGCGATGACCCGGCCGATCTCCTCGGCGACGATCGCGACCTCGATCGGCCCGGCGCCCATGCCGCCGTGCTCCTCGGCGAAGGGCAGCCCGAGCAGCCCCATCTCGGCCAGCCGCGCCCAGGTCTTCTCGTCGAAGCCCGGGTCGTTGGCGACGACCGTGCGGCGCTGCTCGCTGCCGGAGTAGGCGCGTGCCAGCAGGCCGCGCACGGCCTCCCGCAGGTCGCTCTGCTCGCTGTCGAAGGTGAAGTCCACGTCAGATCACAGCCCCAGGATCGTGCCGGCGATGATGGTGCGCTGAACCTCGTTGGAGCCTCCGTAGATGGAGACCTTCCGGTAGTTCAGGTAGTGCGGCGTCGCGACGCGCGCCCAGTCGGGCACGTCGGAGCCCTCCTCGGCGAACGAGGCGATCGAGAGCGGGCCGGCGATGTCGACCAGCAGCTCGGTGGCGGCCTGCTGCAGCTCCGAGCCCTTGAGCTTGAGCACCGAGGAGGCCGGGTGCGGCTTCCCGTCGGCGGAGTTGGCCACCACGCGCAGGGCGGTGAGCTCCAGGGCCACCAGCTCGTTCTCCACCTCGGCGATGCGCCGGGCCATGAACGGGTCCTCGAGCAGCGGGCGGCCGTCGACGGTGATCTCGCGGGCGTAGTCCTTGGCCTGCGCGAGCATCTTCTTGGTCGCGCCCACGCGGGCGATGCCCACGCGCTCGTTGCCGAGCAGGAACTTGGCGTAGTCCCAGCCCCGGTTCTCCTCGCCGATGAGGTTCTCGGCGGGCACGCGGACGTCCTCGAAGAAGACCTCGTTGACCTCGAAGCCGCCGTCGATCAGCTCGATGGGCCGGAGCGTGACGCCGGGGGTGTCCATCGGGAAGACAAGCATGGAGATCCCGCGCTGCTTCTTCTCCGCCGTCGGGTCGGTGCGCACCAGGCAGAAGATCCAGTCGGCGTGCTGCCCCAGGGTGGTCCAGGTCTTCTGGCCGTTGACCACCCAGTCGTCGCCGTCGCGGACGGCGGTCGTGCGCAGCGAGGCCAGGTCGGAGCCGGCGTCGGGCTCGGAGAAGCCCTGGCACCACCAGATGTCGAGGTTCGCCGTCTTGGCCAGGAAGCGCTCCTTCTGCTCCTGGTTGCCGAAGGCGGCGATGACCGGGCCGATCATGGAGGTGTTGAAGGCCAGCGGCTCGGGGACCCCGGCCAGCTGCATCTCCTCGCGCCAGATGTGGCGCTGCAGCGGCGTCCAGTCCCGCCCGCCCCACTCGACCGGCCAGTGCGGCACGGCCAGGCCGGCGGCGTTGAGCGCGCGCTGGGCCTCGACGTACTCCTCCTTGGACACGTGCCGGTGGGCCGCGACCTTGTCGCGGATCTCCTGCGGCACCTGGGTGGTGAAGAAGGTCCGCATCTCCTCCCGGAAGGCCTCGAGCTCCGGGGACAGCTGCAACCGCATCGGTCCTCATTCCTGACGGCGGCAGGTGCCGTCTCGACGTAGTGCCCCCGACGATCCCACACGGGCTACCGGTGGGTAGGAGCGGCACCCGGGGACGGCGCGCCGCTCGCGCGGACGGGCCCCGGGCAGCACGCGCCGCCCGGGGCCCGCCCCGGATCCGGTCGGCTCAGCTCAGGGTCGACCAGAAATCGCAGTTCGCCTCCGCGGCGACGTCGACCGGGCCGATGCCCTCGTCCGAGGCGATGTCCAGCCCCTGCACGTCGGCCGGGGCCCGGTAGCGGGTCCACGTCGGCACGTCCCGGCCGTTGGGGTTGCCGTGGGCCGCGAAGTTGGTCCAGTAGCGGACCATCGCCGTCGAGAGCTCCTCCTGCTCGGCGGTCAGCCCGTCCCCGAACAGATCCGGGAACAGGTAGGGCAGCTCGGCGGCGTGCTGGGCGTCCTCCGGGTAGTCCGGGTACGGGAAGTCGAACAGCGGGTCCGCCGTCCCGTCGCGGAACTGGTAGGCGAACACCGGCGCCGGCACCGGGGGACGGGCCAGCGTGTCGTAGGCGTCGACGTGCGAGCAGGTGGACAGCGCGCTCCCGGCGTCGCTGTTGACGGCGGCCAGGGCGCGCAGCGGCGACGGGTACGCGGCCGCCGGGTAGCGCGCCAGCACCTCGCCGGCGGCGTCGCCGAACACGCCGTCGAGGACGGTCGCGTAGTCGGCCTCCGTGAAGCCGTCGGCGGCCAGCCCGGCCACCGTCGGGTTCAGCGGCGTGAACAGCGTGTTCTCGTCGCTGAGGTTGCCGTGCATGACCGGCACCCGGGCGTGGTCCCCGGCCGCGATCGCCTCGGCCGGCTGCACCGGCAGCGCCGACCCGCCGACGACGAAGGCGCCGCCCGGCCAGGCGTCGAGCAGCTCCTGCACCGGCGTCTCCCGCAGGCAGGCAGCGACGTCGGCCGCCGGGTCGCATCCGACGGTCCCGGCGACCCGGGCACCCTTGGCCTCCGCCGTCTCCACCGTGTCGTAGGGCGCGGTGCAGCTGTAGCTCTGGGCGATGGCCCGGTCGAACAGGCCCCGTGCCGACGGCGAGGTCAGCTGGGCGCAGACTGCCGAGCCGCCGGCCGACTCGCCGAAGATGGTGACCCGGCCGGGGTTGCCGCCGAAGGAACGGATGTTGCGCTCCACCCAGCGCAGCGCGGCCTGCTGGTCGAGCAGCCCGGCGCTGCCGGAGGCGACGTCCCCGTTCTCCCGCGAGAGGTCCTCCTGGGCCATGAACCCCAGCGCACCGAGCCGGTAGTTGATGGTGACGACGACGACGTCGCCCTCGAGCGCCAGCTCGGCGGCGTCGTACCGGTCGCCGCTGCCCGTCTGCCACGAGCCCCCGTGGATCCAGACCATCACCGGCAGGTTCTTCCGGGGCGTGTCCAGGCCCGAGGGGGTCGTGACGTTGAGGTAGAGGCAGTCCTCCTCCACCGACGACGTCGGGTTCGTGGCGCTGGGCTCCTGCGGGCAGGCGCTGCCGGGGGAGGTCGCGTCGAGGACCCCCTCCCACGGCTCCGCCGGGGCCGGTGGCCGGAACCGCAGGTCGCCCACCGGCGGCGCGGCGTACGGGATGCCTTCGAACAGGCGGTAGCCGTCGGCCGCGGTGCCCGCGACGGCGCCCTCGGTCGTCTGCACGACCAGCGGGGCGCCATCGGGGGCGGCCCCGGCGGGAGCGGCCGCCGCCAGCGCGCCCGCGGTCAGGGCGGTGCCCAGCCCGAGCGCGAGCAACGACCTTCGGGCAGGACGTGGGGGAGTGGTGCGCACGTGACCTCCAAGGAGTGCCGGCCGAGCCCTGGGGTGAGCTGGGCCACAGCGCCTGAGACACTAGCCACGCCTGTCTCACCCCGTGTGGCGGGGGTCACGCCCGCCCGGGGGTGGCCGGAGCGCTGCTCAGCCGCCGGGGAGGGGTGGGCCGGTCATCCGCTCGAGGACCTCCACCCAGGCGGCCCGGACGTCGCGGGGGCGGTCACCGACGACGTCCAGGAGGCCGGTGCCGGCGCCCGGCCCGGTGCCGACGACGGCCTCGAAGCCCAGGCGCGTCACCAGCGCGTTGATCTCGTCGAGGTCGAGCCCGGCGTCGACCAGGGGCTGCACCAGCCATGCCGTCTCCTGCTGCGGGGCGGTGGACTCCACGCACCCCATTCGGGCGGCGGCCGCCCGGCGGATGCACCCTCCGCTACTCGACGGGCAGGCCGGTGTAGTTCTCGGCGAGCTCGCGGGCGGCCGCCTCCGAGGAGCAGATGCGCCGCAGCTGGGAGAGCTGCAGCTGGGCGTCGAAGTCGTCGCCGGAGGTGTGCAGCATCGAGGTCATGAACCAGGAGAAGTGCGTGCACCGCCAGACGCGGGCCAGCGCCCGGTCGGAGTAGGAGTCGACGAGGTCGGTCTGCTTCTCGGCCAGCAGCCGCACCAGCGCCTGTGCCAGCAGGGTCACGTCGGCGACGGCGAGGTTGAGCCCCTTCGCGCCGGTCGGCGGGACGATGTGGGCGGCGTCCCCGGCCAGGAACAGGCGGCCCCGCCGCATCGGGCTGCTCACGAACGAGCGCATCGGCAGGATCGACTTCTCGGTCACGGGGCCGGTGCCGACCTCCCAGCCGTCGAGCGCGAAGCGGCGCGAGAGGTTCTCCCAGATCCGGTCGTCGGACCAGTCCTCGATCTTCTCGGTGGGGTCGACCTGGAGGTAGAGCCGGGAGACCGAGGGCGAGCGCATCGAGTAGAGGGCGAACCCCTCGGGGTGCCAGGCGTAGATCAGCTCGTCGGTGGCCGGCGCCGCGTCGGCCAGGATGCCCAGCCAGGCGTAGGGGTAGGTGCGCTCCCACGTCCGCCCGGCGGCGGCGGCCTGCACCACGGGGCGCGAGACGCCGTGGAACCCGTCGGTGCCGGCGATCGCGTCGCACTCGAGCACCTGGGCCACCCCGTCGGCGTCGGTGAAGCGGACGCGCGGGTTCTCCGAGTCGACCTCCTCCGGGGTGACCTCGGAGACGTCGAACAGCAGCGGCGGGCCGCCGTCCAGCTGGGCGGCGATGAGGTCCTTGGTGACCTCCGTCTGCCCGTAGACCCACACCGTGCGGCCGCACAGCTCCCGGAAGTCCAGCTGGTGGCGGGTGCCCGGGTACTGGAGGTAGATGCCGCGGTGCTCCAGGCCCTCGCGGTGCAGCCGCTCGCCCAGCCCCGCGTCGGTCAGGGTGTCGACGGTGTGCTGCTCCAGGATGCCCGCCCGGATGCGGGCCTCCACGTACTCCCGCGAGCGGTTCTCCAGCACGACCGAGTCGATGCCCTGCAGGGCGAGCAGCCGCGAGAGCAGGAGGCCGGCGGGGCCGGCACCGATGATCGCTACCTGGGTGCGCACGGGGGCAGTCTCCCGCCCGCCGCCCCCGGTGTCGCCGGATCCTTCCGTCCAGCGGAGGAGCACATCCGGTCAGACGATCTCCCCGACCGTCCGCCAGGGCCCCCACTCCCCGTCGGCGGACCGGGTGCGGTGCGTGAGCGCGCCGCCCGCGTCGACGACGGCCACGACCAGCCGGCCGTCGGGAGTGGCGGCGGCGGTGGGGTGGTCGGTGACGAACCCGCCCAGGTCGGTCCACGGGCCGTAGTGGCTGTCGGGGGCGACCTGCTGGGTCACCGAGAGGCCCCCGCCGGCGTTCCGGGCGACGCAGGCGATCCGCCCGTCCACGGTGGCGTTCGCCGTGGGTCCCGTGCCGCCGTGCCCCCCGATCGAGGTGGCCGATCGCCACGCGAGGTCGCGGTCCTGCCAGCTGGTCGCGACGTCCGCCGTCCCCGCCAGGCGGTAGTGCACCTCCGGTCGCCCGTCTGCGTTGACGGCGAACGTGGCAGGGCTGGCCGGTGGCAGGCTGGGCAGCGGGCCCGGCAGGAGTGCGCCGCCGGGGACGGTCTGCCGCCAGAGGACCAGTCCGGTCCGCGAGGCGGCGACGACCTCGATGCGCCCCGTGACGTCGAGCAGCGCGTCGCACGGGTCCTGCAGGTCGGTGCCGCCGAGATCGGACCAGGGGTGCCAGTCCCCGTCGGCCTCCTGGTGGCGGCTGGACAGGCCGCCGCCGGCGTTGACGACGACGACCTGCAGCCGGCCGTCCGCGTTCGGCGCGAGGGCGGGGCTCCCGACGTACCGGGCGCCGTCGCCGGGGTTCGGCGTGCCCAGGTCCGTCCACGTGCCGCCGGTCAGGGGACGCACCGCCACCCGCCCGTCATCCGTGCGGGCGGCGAGGTGGGTGCTGCCGTCGGCCCCGGCCGCCGCGACGACCGTGGTGACCCCGGCGCCGAGGTCGTCGGGACCGAGGTCCACCGGGCCCTGCCAGCTGCCCGGACCGGTGAAGCACGCCACCCGGCCGTCGCGCACGGCGAACAGGCGCACCGCGCCCTCGCCGTCCGTCGCCGACCAGCGGGTACCGCGGGAGGTCCGGTAGTAGGAGCGGTCGGTCGCGCCGAAGACGTCAGCCGCGGCCGGGTCCCAGGGCTGGTACGCCGTCGCGAACAGCTCCCGCTTGCGCGCACGGGTCGCCCTGTCGAGGTTCACCGGGTGCTGCCCGACCCCGTAGTCGCGGTGCTCCAGCACGTAGGGCAGCCACGTGCCCTGGACAGCCCGGTACCGGCGCACCGCCTCGAGGGCGAGGGCGGTCACCGCCCGGTGGTCCGGGTGTGACCGCGGCACGTCGTACCGGTGGTCGGCGAAGCGCTCCGTCACGTGCAGCACCGTCGGCCGGTAGCGCTCCAGGAGCCCGCGCAGCACCGCCACCGCGTCGTCCTCGTCGTACCGCTGCACCTGGTCCACGAGACCACCGGCAGCCGGGACGGTCTCCAGGGTGGCGCCGGAGAACAGCCGCGAGAGGTCGCCGTCGGGGAGCCCCAGGAAGGTCACCCGCACGTCGGGCCGGTCGCGGAGCCGGAACTCCTCCACCCGGTGGCCGCCGACCTGCACCACCTCGCCCACCCACTCCTCCTGGAGGGTGCGGTCCGGCACGGCGGCGGAGATCCGGTAGGCGTCCTGGATGCCGCGTCGCCGGTCGCGGGCGCGCGACGACGCCTCCTCGAGGGGGAGCATGGCGTCCCCGGCGCTGACGTAGACCACGGTGGTGGGGAGCCCGGCGTGGATGCCCGCGTCCAGATCGGGGTTCAGGAAGAGGAGGTCGTCGTCGGGATGGGCGACGACGGCCAGGACGGAGGCGTGCACCGGCCTCTCCTCCCGCTCGACGGATCGGCGAGACGTCGCCGGGCGGTTGCAGCATCCTCCCTGGGCAGTGCGGCCGGTGGAAGCGCGCCGTCGGGGGGACGTCGCCGCCACCACCCCGGCTCAGTGGAACTCCTGGGAGCGGGCCAGCTCCCGGCCGATGCCGCGCGCCGCCATCTCCAGCACCGGGACCAGCCGGGCGAGGTCGCGTCGGTGGGGCGGCACGACGATGCCCAGCGCGGCGACGGCCAGCGGCCCGCCCGCCCGCTCCACCTGGACCGGGACCGCGAGGGACGCGGCTCCGAGGGACATCTCCTGGCAGGTGCGCGCGTAGCGCCGCCGCCGGATCTCGGTCAGCTCGCGGGCGAGCAGGGCGGGGTCGGTGACGGTGTGCCGGGTGACCGGGCGCAGACCGCGCAGCACCTGGTCGACGACGTCGTCGGGGGCCGCGGCCAGCAGCACCTTCCCCACGCCGGTGGCGTGGAGGGGGAGCCGGCTGCCGACCTGGCTGACCACCGGGACCGACTCCCGGCCCGAGACCCGGTCGACGTAGAGCGCGGAGAGCCCCTCGCGGACGGCCAGGTGCACGGTGTCCCGGATGGTCGTGTGCAGGTCGAGGAGGAACGGCGCGGCGACCTGGCGCAGCTCGAGCTGCACCGGGGCCAGCAGCCCGAGGTCCCACAGCTTCCGCCCGATCTCGTAGCGGCCGTCGGGGCGCCGGATGAGCGCCCCCCAGCCGGTCAGCTCACCGAGGAGCCGGTGCGCGGTGGTCAGCGGCGTGCCCGACCGCTCGGCGATCTCGGAGAGGGACAGCCGCGGGGTGCCGCTGTCGAATGCGTCGAGGATGCCCAGCGCCCGGGACGTGACCGACCGTCCCGGGCTGGCGCTGCGACCGGCCATGCTCACCTCTCCCGTCCAGTGGAAGCCTGGGGTTGGGAGCGTAGCCGGGCGGTCGTACGGTCCCGGCCATGACCGGGACCACCTCCACCGGCGGCCTGCACCTGCCGCGGTACCACCGGGAGGACGCCGCGCTGCGCACCCCCGTGGGCTTCCCCGACTACCGCAGCACCGCCCTGCGCGCGCCCCTGCGGACCCCGGTGGACCTGGCGCACCGGCTCACCGAGATCACCGGGCCCGTGCTGGGCGAGGACCGCGTCCTGCCGCACGACGCCGACCTGACGCTGCGCAACGGCGGAGAGGCCGTCGGGCAGCGGATCCTCGTGCACGGACGGGTGCTCGACAGCGACGGCCGCCCGGTGCCCGGTGCGCTGGTGGAGGTCTGGCAGGCCAATGCCGCCGGCCGCTACCGGCACGTCGTCGACAACTGGCCGGCGCCACTGGACCCGCACTTCGACGGCCTGGGCCGGGTGGTCACCGACAGCCTGGGCCGGTACGAGTTCCTGACGGTCAAGCCCGGCGCCTACCCGTGGGGGAACCACCACAACGCCTGGCGGCCGGCGCACATCCACTTCAGCCTGTTCGGCCGCGCCTTCACCCAGCGGCTGGTGACCCAGATGTACTTCCCGGACGACCCGCTGTTCGGCCAGGACCCGATCTACAACGCGATCCCGGCCGCCGCGCGCCACCGCGCGATCAGCCGCTTCTCGCTGGAGCGGACCCAGGACAACTGGGCGCTGGCGTTCGAGTGGGACATCGTGCTCCGCGGGGCGGACCAGACGCCGTTCGAGACCGACGACGACGGAGATGTGGCGTGACCGTGAACCCGCTGGAGGTCCCGTCGGACCCGCCCACCCCCTTCCAGCCGCGCTCGGGGCGGCGCGGGAGCGGCTTCCTCACCGGGCCGTTCCGGCTGGGCACCACCCCGAGCGCCACCGTCGGCCCCTACCTCTCCATCGGCCTCACCTGGCCCGACGGTGAGTGGGCCGCCGAGGAGGGCACCGCGGGAGCCTTCTGGATCCGCGGCCGGATCCTCGACGGCGCCGGGGACGTGGTCCCGGACGCGATGGTGGAGACCTGGCAGGCCGATCCGGACGGCGGCTTCCCCTCGCCCGAGGACCCGCGCGGGGCGTCGTCCTACCCCGGTTTCCGTGGCTACGCCCGGGCCCAGACGCTGACCGGCGAGTTCGCCGTCCACACCCTCAAGCCCGGCCGGGTGCCCGACGGCGAGGGTGGCCTGCAGGCCCCGCACATCGACGTCTCGGTCTTCGCCCGCGGCATCCTGGACCGCGTCGTCACCCGCATCTACTTCGCCGACGAGGCGGAGGCCAACGCCGAGGACGCGGTGCTGCGGGCGCTGCCCGACGGCGCCGCCCGGCAGACGCTGCTCGCCACCCCGTCCGGGGGCGGCTACCGCTTCGACATCCACCTGCAGGGCGAGCGCGAGACCGTGTTCTTCGCCGTATGAACGTCCCCGCGCGCGGCCGAGGCGGTAGGAACGGGACGTGACCGGTCTCTTCAGCGCGACCTTCGCCCGCGGCGGCGCGGCGACCGCCGTCTCCGATGCCGCCTGGATCGACGCGCTGCTCGACGTCGAGGCCGCCCTGGCGCGCGCCGCCGCGGCGACCGGGCTGGTGCCCGCGACCGCCGCCGACGCCGTCACCCGGGTCTGTGCCGAACCGGCTGCGCTCGACCTGGCCACCGTGGTGGCGCAGTCCGCGGACGCGGGGAACCCGGTGCCGCCGCTGGTGCGCGTGCTGCGCGCGGCGGTGGGGGAGCGCGACGCCGTCGCGGTCCACGTCGGCGCCACCAGCCAGGACGTCGTCGACACCGCGCTGGTCCTGCTGGCCCGCCGGGCGATCGCCGCGATCGACCGCGACCTGGTGCTCGCCGCCGAGGCCGCCGCCCGGTTGGCCCGCGCCCACCGCGACGACGTCGTCATGGGCCGCACCCTGATGCAGCAGGCGCTGCCCACGACGTTCGGGCTCAAGGCCGCCGGGTGGCTCGGGGGGCTGGACGGCGCCCGGCTGCGGCTGGCCGAGGTGGTGGCCTCGCTGCCGGTGCAGTACGGCGGCGCCGTCGGCACGCTGGCCGCCAGCGACGGCTCCGGCACCGCGCTCCGCGCCGCCCTGGCCGCCGAGCTCGGGCTGGTCGCCACCGCCGCGCCGTGGCACACGGTGCGGCTGCCGATCGCCGACCTGGCCGGCGCGCTCGGGGCCACCGGCGGGGTGCTGGCGACCGTCGCCGTCGACGTCGTGCTGCTGGCCCAGACGGAGGTCGCCGAGGTCGCAGAGACGGGGGCCGGCCGGGGCGGCTCGTCGGCCATGCCCCACAAGCGCAACCCCGTCGCCGCCATCTCCGCCCGCGCCTGCGCCCGGCGCGCACCCGGGCTCGTGACCACCCTGCTGGGCGCCATGGAGCAGGAGCACGAGCGCGCCGCCGGCGCCTGGCACAGCGAGTGGCCGGCCCTCACCGACCTGCTGTCGACCGTCGGCTCGGCCGCGGCCTGGCTGGTCGAGAGCCTCGGCGGCCTGCGCCCGGACCCCGCCCGCATGGCGGCCACGGTGGCCGCGGCCCGCGACCCGGAGCTCGCGGGCGCGCTCGCCGACGCGCTGACCCCGTCGCTCGGCCGGGACGCGGCGCACGACGTGGCCGCGGCCGCCGTCCGGGAGGCCGCGGCCACCGGACGACCGCTGGCCGACGTGGTCGCCGGCCGCGACGACGTCGACCTCGCCGCCCTGCTCGGCGCCCGCCCCGACGTCGGCGAGGCGGGCGCGCAGGTCGACGCCGTGCTGGCCGAGCACGCCCACCTCACCGGAGGAACCCGATGAACCCCGTCCCCGTCTCCCACTCCGTCGCCGGCCCCGCGGATGCACCCCTGGTGGTCCTCTCCAACTCCCTCGGCGCCACCCGGGCGATGTGGGACCCGCAGGTGCCGCCGCTGGCCGAGCGGTTCCGCGTGGTGACCTACGACGGCCGCGGGCACGGGGAGTCGCCCGCGCCCGCCGGCCCGTACACCCTCGATGACCTGGTCGACGACGTCCTGGCGCTCATGGACCTGCTCGGGGCGGAGCGGGCGCACGTCGCCGGTGTGTCGCTGGGTGGGATGGTCGGGATGCGGCTGGCGGCGCGCGAGCCGGACCGGGTCGGGAGCCTGGCGGTGATGTTCAGCTCGGCGAAGACCGACCCGCAGGGCTTCCTCGACCGGGCGGCGCAGGCCCGCGCCGAGGGGACGGCCACCTTCGCCCCGACCGTCGTCTCCCGCTGGCTCACCCCGGGCTTCGCCGCGGAAAACCCCGACCTGGTCGCCCGGCTCGAGGCGATGGTCGCCGGCGCCGACGACGAGGGCTACGCCGCCTGCTGCGAGGTGGTGGCGGGCATCGACCTGCGAGACGACCTGCCCCGGATCACCGCGCCCACGCTCGTGGTCTCCGGCGCGCAGGACCCGGCCCTCCCGCCCGCGCACCAGGAGCTGATCGCCGAGGGGATCACCGGAGCGGAGCTGCTGGTGCTCGACCCGGCCGCCCACCTGGGCAACCTGGAGCGCGCGCTGGAGGTCACCGGCGCGCTGCTCGGCCACTTCGACGCGGCAGGACTCTCGAACCCCGGCGGAGGTACCCGGTGAGCGAGCTGCCCGACACCGACGACGCCCGTCGCGAGGCCGGCATGCGCACCCGCCGCGAGGTGCTCGGCGACGCCCACGTCGACCGCGCCGTCGCCGGCACGACGCCGTTCACCGCCGGGTTCCAGGACTTCATCACCCGGGTCGCCTGGGGCGACGTGTGGCAGCGGCCCGAGCTCTCCCGGCGCGACCGCAGCCTCATGACGCTGTCGATCACCATCGCGCTGCGCCACTGGGAGGAGTTCGCCCTGCACGTGCGCGCCGCGGTGAACAACGGGCTGACCGACGAGGAGATCGGCGCGGTCATCCAGCACGCCGCCGTCTACGCCGGCGTGCCCGCCGCCAACCACGCGTTCAAGGTCGCCGGTCCGATCCTCGCGGAGCTGCGGGGCGACCCCGCCTGATCGGCGTGCCGCGGGGACCGGACGGTCAGCCGCCGTACATCCGGAAGACCGGCTCGGCGATGCAGACCGGCTTGGCCCCGCCCTCGGCCTCGATGACCGCCGCCACCGTGACCTGGAGCCCGCCGGTGACCTCCTCGACGTCCTTCAGCGTCGCGGTCAGCCGGATCCTCGAGCCGACCGGCACGGGAGACGGGAACCGGACCTTGTTGAGCCCGTAGTTCACGCCCATCGTCGCGTCGGTGACGGTGAGCACCTCCGACCACATCGGGATGAGCAGCGACAGGGTCAGGTAGCCGTGGCCGATCGGGCCACCGAAGGGGCTCTCGGCCGTGGCGCGCTCGACGTCGACGTGGATCCACTGGTGGTCGCCGGTGGCGTCGGCGAAGGTGTTGACACGCTCCTGGGTCACCTCGATCCAGGAGCTCTGCCCGAGCTCCTGGCCCCTCAGCGACGGCAGTTCGGCCAGCGTGGTGGTCGTGCTCATGCGGTGATCTCCTCGGTGTGGACGTATCGGGCCCGCAGCTCCGGCTTGCGCACCTTGCCGGTGGCGGTCTTGGGGAGCTCGTCGGCGAACTCGACCAGCCGGGGCACCTTGAAGCCGGCCAGGCGCTCGCGCAGGGCGGTGCGGACGACGTCCCCGTCGTGCTCGACGCCAGGGGCGACCACCAGGACGGCGAGGCAGGCCTCGCCCCACTTGTCGTCCGGGACGCCGATGACGGCGGCCTCGAGCACGCCGGGCAGTTCGAGCAGAGCGGACTCGACCTCGGCCGGGTAGATGTTCTCGCCGCCGGAGATGATCATGTCCTTGTAGCGGTCGCGGATGTACAGGAAGCCCTCGGCATCGACCGAGCCGGCGTCGCCGGTCCGGTACCAGCCGTCGACGAGCACCTCGGCCGTCCTCTCCGGGTCCTGCCAGTAGCCGGCCATCACGTTGGGCCCCTGGACGACGACCTCGCCCACCTCGTCCACTCCGGCCTCCGTGCCGTCGGCCCGCAGCACCCGCACGTCGGTGAAGAAGACCCGCTTGCCGGCCGAGCCGACCTTGCGGACGGCATCCGCCGAGTCCAGGACGGTGCATCCCGGGGCGGCCTCGGTCATGCCGTAGGCCTGCTGCATCGTCACGCCGCGGTCCAGCCAGGTCCGCAGGGTAGGCAGGGGGAGGGGCGCACCGGCGGCGCCGATGGTGCGCAGGGCGGAGAGATCGCGGGTGGCGAACTCCGGGAGCCGGGCCATCGCGTCGAGCATCGTGGGGACGGCGAAGAACGAGTTGATCCGCTGCTCCTCGATGATCCGCAGCGTCTCGGCCGGGTCGAAGCCGCGCACGACCACCGCGCACCCGCCTCTGAGCAGCGTCGGGTTGACGGTGCCGTTGAGTCCGCCGATGTGGAAGAGCGGGGCGAGGGCCAGCGTGCGCTCGTGCTGCCCGAAGTCGAGACCGAGCAGCTGGTTGACGCCGTTCCAGGTCATGTTGCCGTGGGTGAGCACCGCGCCCTTGGGGCGGCCGGTCGTCCCGGAGGTGTACATGATCAGGCAGGGGTCGTCGAGCGTCACCGGCAGGTCCCGGGCGTCCGCGTCGGCCTCGGCGAGCAGCTCCTCGTACGGCAGGGAACCGGCCCCGCCGGCGGCCGGGGGCTCGGCCGCCAGCCAGTGCCGGACGCCGGGCAGCCGGTCGCGCAGCGCGTCGGCGAGGGCGCCGTGGTCCCGGCCGTGCACGACGACGCTCGCGCCGGAGTGGCCCAGCACGTACTCCGCCTCCGGAGCGGCGAGCCGGGCGTTGACCGGCACCCAGACGGCGCCCAGCTGACCGCAGGCGTAGAGCGTCTCGAGCGCGGAGGGGTGGTTTCCGCCGGTCCACGCGACCCGGTCGCCCGATCCGACGCCGAGCCCCGCCAGCGCACCGGCGGTGCGGCGCACGCGGTCGGCGAACCCTGCGTGCGAGGTCGTCGTCCCCTCGAACCAGAGGGCGTCGCGGTCGGGGGAGATGCGCAGCCGGCGCTCCGGCCAGGAGCCGAGCCCGGCGTTACGCACGGTCCAGCCCGAGAGCGCGGACGGCGTTGTCCTTCATGATCAGCGGCTTCACCTCGTCGCGGATCTCGAGCATCTCGAAGTCCCTCATCCAGCGCTCGGGCCGCAGCAGCGGGTAGTCCGATCCGAAGAGCACCTTCGTCTTGAGCAGCGTGTTGGCGGCCCGGACCAGCTGGGGCGGGAAGTACTTCGGGGACCAGCCGGACAGGTCGATGTAGACGTTCGCCTTGTGCTGGGCGACGGCGATCGCGGAGTCCTGCCAGGGCACCGACGGGTGGGCCATGATGATCGTCAGGCCGGGGAAGTCGGCGGCGACGTCGTCGAGCAGCATCGGGTCGGAGTAGCGCAGCTTGATCCCGCGGCCGCCCGGCAGCCCGGAACCGATGCCGGTCTGGCCCGTGTGGAACAGCGCCGGGACGCCCAGACCCTGCAGCTCCTCGTAGAGCGGGTAGACGGCCCGGTCGTTCGGGAGGAAGTCCATCAGGCTGGGGTGGAACTTGAACCCGCGGACGCCGTGCTGCTCGACCAGCCGCCGGGCCGCCCGGATGCCGGCGACGCCGCGGTGCGGGTCGATCGAGCCGAACGGGATGAGCACGTCGGGGTGCTCGGCTGCGGCCTCGGCGATCTCCTCGTTGGACAGGGCCGTGTGCCCGGTGGCCGCCTCGGCGTCGACGGTGAAGATGACCGCGGCCATCCTCCTGCCCCGGTAGTCGGCCGCGATGTCGGCCACGGTGGGGTCGTAGGGGTCGCCCTTGAAGTACGTCGCCGCGGCGGCGTTGAGCTCGTCGTCCAGGGCCAGGTGGCCGTGGGAGTCGGCGTGCACGTGGACGTGCACGTCGATCGCCACCAGGGCGTCGAGGTCCAGGTGCGACGTCACCCTGCTCATCGGCTCGGCTCCGGGTCGCTCCGCTCCTCGGGCGCTGGCGCTCCCTGCGATGCTCACTCCGCCGTCGCCTTCGTCGGGGGCTCCGGGAACTCCTGGCCGACCCTCTGCTGGGATCCTGCGAACGCCCCGGGCCACACGCCGGCGACGGCGTCGGCCGACCAGCCGGTGCCGTCGGCGAACTCCACCACGACCTCGCGCGGGTGGCTCCACAGCGCCAGCCGGTCGCCGCCGATGCCGACCACCTGGCCGGTGATGCCGGCCGCCGCGTCGGAGGCGAGGAAGGCGACCACCCCCGCGGCGTCCTCCGGCGGCCCGAGGCTGAGCTCGCGGCGGCCGTACTCGGCCAGGGGCCCGCCGGTCCGCATCGCGTCGATGTAGGGCTCGAGGAAGGGCGCTGTCTCGGTCATCGCCGTGATGGCCACCGGGACGATCGCGTTGACGGTGATCTCCGCGCGGGCCAGTTCCATGGCCCAGGTCCGCACCATGCCGACGATCCCGGCCTTGGCCGCGGCGTAGTTGGTCTGCCCGAAGTTGCCGACCTGGCCGGTGGGGGAGCCGACGCAGACGATCCGGCCGCCCTCACCCTGCTCGCGCATCCGGATGGCCGCGGCCCGGGTGCAGGTGAAGGTCCCGCGGAGGTGGGTGCCGATGACCGCGTCGAAGTCCTCGTCGCTCATCTTCCAGAGCGTGCTGTCCCGCAGGATGCCGGCGTTGTTGACCAGGACGTCGAGCCGGCCGAACGCCGACACCGCCCGGTCGACCAGCGCCTGCGCGGCCTCGCTGGTGCCCACGGGCACCACCTCGGCCACGGCCGTGCCCCCGGCGTCGGTGATGGTCCTGACCGCGGCCTCGGCGACGGCGGCGTCGACGTCGTTGACGACGACCGCGGCACCGGCGCGGGCGAGCTCGGTGGCGTAGGCCAGCCCGAGACCCCGTCCGCTTCCGGTGACGATGGCTACCTTGCCGGACAGGTCCACGGGACTCCCTTGATCGGGGGACGGTCAGCTGGTGCGCGACGCTAGGCGGATATCGTGGAGGATGTCAACGATGGAGGAGACATGGACGCCCACACCACCACAGGCGCGCTGATCGACGACGTCGGCTTCCTGCTGTCCCGCGCCAGCGGGCTGTTCGTGCGGGCCAGCAACACCGCCCTGGCGTCCTACGGCCTCCGGGTCCGCTCGTACTCGGTCCTGCTGCTCGCCTGCGCCTCCGACGACGGGATGTCGCAGCGCGACCTGGCCGGCGTCCTGGGCCTCGATCCCAGCCAGGTGGTCCTGCTCGTGGACGAGCTGGCGGAGTCCGGCCTGGTCGAGCGGCGGCCGTCGGGCACCGACCGGCGGACCAAGCTGGTGGTCGGCACCGCCGCCGGTCGCGAGCTGCGCGCAGCCGCCGTCGTGGACGTCGATGCCGCGGTGGCCGTCCAGCTGGCCGATCTGACGGCCACCGAGCAGTACCTGCTGCGGGATCTCCTTGGTCGCCTGGTGCGCACCGGCAGCGGTGGCGCCGTCGGCTGACCCGCCGCCGGCCGGGCGGCCGGCTGCCGCCCGGCGGAAGGGACTGGCCAGGCGTCGCTGTGACGTGCATCATGCCGTCTGTCAATCGTTGACGACCTCACCGAATCCCGGGAGCCGCCATCATGCGCCGCTGGATCCCCACCCTCCTCGCCTCGACGCTCGTGCTCGCCGCCTGCGGCGGGGACGACTCGGACGCCTCGCCGTCGGCCGGTGCCGCCGCCGACGGTGGTGGACCCCGACAGGTCACCGTCGGGATGCTGCCGATCCTCCCCACCGCCGCGCTCTACGCCGGCATCGAGGAGGGCTTCTTCGCCGACCGCGGGATCGAGGTCACCGTCGAGACCGGTCAGGGCGGTGCGGCCCTGCTGCCTGCGGTCATGGGCGGTCAGATCGACTTCGCGACGAGCAACCCGGTCTCGCTGCTCCAGGCGCGGGGGCAGGGTCTGGACGTCCGCGTGATCGCCCACTGGACCTCCGCCCTGTCCGAGGGGGACGCCGACGTCAACGGTGTGGTGGCCGCCGCCGGGTCGGGCATCGAGTCCGCCGCCGACCTCGAGGGGAGGACCGTCGCGGTGAACACGCTCAGCGGGATGGGCGGGCTGACCATCCGCGAGGCGGTGCGCCAGGACGGCGGTGATCCCGACGCGGTGGAGTTCGTCGAGCTGCCCTTCCCGGACATGCCCGCCGCCCTGGAGGGCGGCAACGTCGACGCGGTGTGGGTGCCCGAGCCGTTCCTGAGCAGCCTGCAGGCCGGCGGCAACGTCGTCGCCACCTACTCGAGCGCGGAGTCGGTGCAGGGCCACCCGACCCAGCTGTTCTTCACCTCCGGCGAGCTCGTCGAGTCCGACCCCCAGCTCGTCGAGGACTTCACCGCCGCGATCGAGGAGACCCTCGAGTTCGCCGAGGAGAACCCCGACGCCGTCAAGGACCAGATCTCCGAGGTGCTGCCGCAGCTGCCGCCGGAGGTCGCCGAGCAGGTGCGCCTGGAGGAGTTCGGCACCGACCTGCGGCGGGATCAGCTCGAGCAGCTGGGGGAGCTGATGGTCGAGGACGGCCTCCTCGAGGACGACGCCGACCTGGACGGGTTGCTCCCGGAGGGGTGATGCGGGCGTCGCGGGCCCGTCGGCAACTCCGGCGGGACGAGCCTTCCACGTGGCGGAAGAGTGCTGTCGGGCGACGGGTGACGGCGGTCACGCTCGGACCACGCCGGATCGAGGAGGAGCAGGACGCATGACGTCGATCGTTCGGAACCAGTGGTACGTGGCCGCCTACGGGCGCGAGGTCGGGAGAGCGCTGTTCAGCCGGACGATCTGCGGCGAGTCGATCCTGTTCTGGCGGACCGAGGCCGGCGAGGTCACCGCGATGAGCGACCGCTGCGTGCACCGCCGGTTCCCGCTCTCGCAGCAGCCCAGCCACCTGGTGGGCGACACGGTGGTGTGCGGCTACCACGGCTTCACCTACGGGGCGGACGGCGTCTGCGTCGCCGTCCCCGGCCAGACCCGGGTGCCGCGCACCGCGCGGCTGAAGAGCTACCCCGTGGTCGAGCAGGACAGCTTCGTCTGGGTCTTCATCGGCGACCCGGACCGGGCGGAGACCACCCGGATCCCGCGCGCGCCGTGGCTGGACATGGAGGGCTGGACGACGGTGTCCGGGATGGAGCCGCTCGCCGCCCGGGCCAGCCTGCTGGTGGACAACCTCATGGACCTCTCCCACGAGACCTACCTGCACGGCGGATACATCGGCACCCCCGAGGTGGCCGAGACGCCGATCACCACCGAGGTCGACGACGAGGCCGGCATCGTCTACGTCAGCCGGCACATGGCCGACGCCGCCTGCCCGCCGTTCTACGCGAAGAGCACCGGCATCGAGGGGCGGATCACCCGCTGGCAGGACATCGAGTTCACCCCGCCCTGCCTGTACAAGCTGCACAGCCGGATCGCGCCGGTCGGCGTCCTGCCGAACGACGACGGGACCGATCCCGACGCCTTCCACGTCGAGGTGGTCTATGCGATCACGCCGGAGACGGAGCACTCGACGCACGACTTCTGGGCCGTCGCCCGCGACTTCGCCCTCGACGACCAGGGTGTGTCTGACTTCCTCGCCGAGAACAACCGGACCGTCGTCCTGCAGGACGTCGTCGCCCTCGACGTGCTCGAGCAGGTGCTGACCGGCGAGGCCGACGGCTACCAGGAGCTCTCGATCAACATCGACACCGGCGGGCTGGCCGCCCGGCGCCTCATCGCCCGGCTGGCCGCGGAGGCCGACGGCCCCGCCGCCGCCCCGGCCCCCGCCGCGGCCGGCCGGTGACCCCCGGCATGTCCCTCCCGCCGCCTCGGCACGTCCTCGAGGGCGAGCGGGTGCTGCGGGTGAACTGGCTGCCAGGCTCCGACCGCCTGCGCGGGCGGTGCCACTGCGGCGCGGAGAGCGAGGCCGAGGACCCGGTGCGGATGTGGGAGTGGCTGCTCGCCCATCCCGACCACCCCGCCGGGGGGCCGGACATCCCGGAACCGCCCGTCGACCTGCCGCCCCCGCCCGCGCACGTGGTCACCGACCCGGCGGTCCTGCGGGCCCGGGAGCGGACCCGCATCCCCGTCCTGGCCTAGCGAGAAGGAGCTGCTCCCGGTGCACAGCACCCACGACGAGGTCGAGCTGCGGCTGCGCGTCGACCGGCGGACGACGGGCGCGGAAGGCGTCGTGGTCCTCGACCTCCGCGCCGCCGACGGGCGCGACCTGCCGGCCTGGTCGGCCGGCGCGCACGTCGACCTCTGCCTGCCGGGCGGGCTGACCCGCCAGTACTCGCTCTGCGGTGACGCGGCGGACCGGTCGGTCTGGCGGATCGCCGTGCTGCGCGAGCCGGAGAGCCGGGGCGGGTCCGCCCACGTGCACGACGCCCTCGTCGAGGGGGCCGAGGTCGAGGTGCGCGGTCCCCGCAACCACTTCCCGCTGGTACCGGCCCCGCGGTACGTCTTCGTCGCCGGCGGCATCGGCATCACGCCGATCCTGCCCATGGTCGACGCCGCCGAGGCGGCCGGCGCCGAGTGGGAGCTCCACTACGGCGGCCGCAGCCGGCGGTCGATGGCCTTCCTGCAGGCGCTCGAGGAGGCGACCGGCTCCCGGGTCACCCTGCACCCGCAGGACGAGGTCGGCCTGATCGACCTCGACGCGCTGCTCGCCGTGCCGCGGCCCGGGACCCTGGTCTACTGCTGCGGGCCCGAGCCGCTGCTGGCCGCGGTCGAGCAGCGCTGCCGGCAGTGGCCCGAAGGGTCGCTGCACCTGGAGCGGTTCGCCCCCAAGGACGTCGGCGAACCAGTGCTCACCGACGCCTTCGAGGTGGAGCTGGCCGTCAGCGGGCTGGCGCTCACCGTGCCCCCGGGGAAGTCTGTCCTCGAGGTGGTCGAGGAGGCCGGGGTCAGCGTGCTCTCCTCGTGTCAGGAGGGAACGTGCGGAACCTGCGAGACGGCGGTCCTCTCCGGCGCGGTGGATCACCGGGACTCACTGCTGACGCCGGCGGAGCAGGCGGCCAACGACACGATGTTCATCTGCGTGTCCCGGGCGGCCTGCCCGAAGCTGGTGCTGGAGCTCTGACCGGCTCGCGGACCGCCGGAGGGAAGCTGCTCGCCGTCCTCGGCGCGTTCTCCCGGGACCGGCCGGCGCTGACGCTGTCGGACATCTCCCGGGCCGTCGGTGTGCCGTTGTCCACCGCCCACCGGCTGGTGGGTGAGCTGTGCGCGTGGGGTGCGCTCGAGCGGGCGGACGACGGCCGGTACCGGGTGGGCCTGCGCGTCTGGGAGCTGGGCGCGCTCGCGCCACGCGGCCTGGGCCTGCGGGAGGCCGCGCTGCCGTTCATGGAAGACCTGTACGAGGTGACCCACGAGAACGTGCAGCTGGCCGTCCGGGACGACGTGGAGGTCGTGTTCGTCGAGCGGTTCGCCGCACGCGACGCCGTCGCCGTCCTCACCCAGGTGGGCGGCCGTTTCCCGCTGCCGCCGACCGGGGTCGGGCTCGTGCTGCTCGCCCACGCCCCCGCCGACGTGCAGGAGCGGGTGCTGGCCGGCCCGCTGCACCGGTACACCTCGCACACCGTCACCGACCCCCGCCAGCTGCGCCGGGTCCTCGCCGAGGTGCGCCGCGCCGGCGTGGCGGTGAGCGACCGGCAGGTGACCACCGACGCGGTGTCCGTGGCCGCCCCGATCGAGGTGCGCGGGACGGTCGTGGCGGCGCTGTCGATCGTGGTCCGCGGCAACTCGCCGGCCGCCGTCCGCACCCTGACCCCGGGGGTGCGCGCGGCCGCCCGCGGCATCTCGCGCACCCTGGACCGCGCTGCGGACCCGACCGGGCCCGGCGGGCGACCGGTGCCCTGACCCGGGGGCGCCGGCCGGCGCCCCCGGGTCAGACGGTGGCCGGCAGCGGCATCTCGCGGACGTCGTCGGCGACGGTGAGCGGGGCCCCGGTGGCGGCGACCACCTCGTCGACGGTGACGCCGGGCGCGGTCTCGCGCAGGACCAGCCCCTCGGCGGTGACCTCGATGACGGCGAGGTCGGTGACGATCCGGTCGACGCAGGCCTTGCCGGTCAGCGGCAGGGTGCACTCCTGCACGATCTTGGGCGACCCGTCGCGGGCGACGTGCTCCATCATGATGATCACGCGCCGGGCGCCGTGGACGAGGTCCATCGCCCCGCCCATGCCGTTGACCATCTTGCCGGGGATGAGCCAGTTGGCGAGGTCGCCGCGGGCGTTGACCTGCATGGCGCCGAGCACGGCGACGTCCAGGTGCTGGCCGCGGATCATGCCGAAGGAGAGCGCCGAGTCGAAGAAGCTGGCACCGGGGAGGAGGGTGACGGTCTCCTTGCCGGCGTTGATCAGGTCGGGGTCCTCCTCGCCCTCGAAGGGGTAGGGCCCCACGCCGAGGACGCCGTTCTCCGAGTGGAGGACGACGTGCACGCCCTCGGGCACGTAGTTCGGCACGAGGGTGGGCATGCCGATGCCCAGGTTGACGTACTGGCCGTCCTCGAGCTCGAGGGCCACGCGGGCGGCGAGCTGCTCACGGGTCAGGGCCATCAGCGTGCTCCCTCGGTGGTGGCCTCGTCACCGGCGGCGGCCGGGGCGGCGGTGTCGGGCCCCGCCGGGCGGGGACGGGTGGTGCGCCGCTCGATCGGCTTGCGGTCGGCGCCGACGACCACGACCCGGTCGACGAAGACGCCGGGCAGGTGGACGTGCTCGGGGGTGATCTCGCCGGGCTCGACGAGCTCCTCGACCTCGGCGACGGTGATCCGGCCCGCCATGCCGGCCAGCGGGTTGAAGTTCGCCGCCGACTCGTGGAACACGAGGTTGCCGTGCCGGTCGCCCACGGCGGCGTGGACGAGCGCGAAGTCGGCGGTGAGCGCGGTCTCCAGCACGTACTGGCGGCCGTCGAACTCCCGCACCTCCTTGGGCCGGCTGACCTCCACCACGGTGCCCTCGGCGTCGTAGCGGATCGGGATGCCGCCCTCGGCGACGAGCGTGCCGACGCCGGTGGGGGTGTAGAAGGCGGGGATGCCGCTGCCGCCGGCGCGCAGCCGCTCCGCGAGGGTGCCCTGCGGGGTCAGCTCCACCTCGAGCTCACCGGAGAGGTACAGCCGCGCCAGCTCCTTGTTGCCGCCGACGAACGAGCTGATCGTCTTGCGGATCCGGCCCGCGTAGAGCAGGACGCCGAGGGCCTGGTCGTCGACGCCGCAGTTGTTGGAGATCGTGGTCAGCCGGTCAGCACCCTGGGCCAGCAGCGCGTCGATCAACGCGTACGGCACACCGCACAGCCCGAAGCCACCCACGGCCAACGTGGCGCCGGCGGTGATGTCGGCGACCGCCTCCTCGGCGGAGCGGACGACCTTGTCCACGTCAGCCCTCCCGCTCTGCGGGGACGGTTCCCCGTCCGTGGTCCGAACGCGCCCGATCCACCACGTTGCTCCCATCGTCGCCGGCTGCGGCCCCCAGTATCGCGGGCCGCCACCGCCCGGCGGGGCCGCCGTCCCCACTGGGCGGAAATCCGCCGCTGCGAGGGGTCAGGGGAGCAGGGCGGTGAGCCGGACGCGGACCCCGCCGTCGCCCGGGTGGTGGGCCCCGCCGGAGATGTCGACGTGGTCGCACAGCTGGCGGGCCAGCCACAGGCCCATGCCGCCGCGGGAGAGGTCGTTCCCGTGCGCCGGCCCGTACCCGGCGAACGGGTCGTCCCAGCCCGGACCGCCGTCGGCGATGGTGCACACGAGCCGGTCGGGCGCGGTCCACAGCTGCAGGCTGACCGGGGGCAGCCCGTGCCGGACGGCGTTGGACGTCATCTCGTCGACGGCGAGCAGGAAGTCCTCGACGAGGTCGGCGGGTGCCCCCAGGCCGGCGAGCTCCGCGCCGACGGCGTGCCGCAGGCCGATGAAGTCGGCGACGTCGGCGGCGGCGAACCGCGGCGGGGTGCTCTCCAGCGGCTCCTCCGGCACGGGCAGCCCGCGCAGGTAGGCGGCCGGGTCGGTGTACCCCGTGCTGCTCGTACGGCCCTGGGCGCCCACCACGTGGGGGTGCGTGCAGGCCGCGGAGGCCACCACCGGCGCGGGCAGCCGCCGGGTGTCGAACGCGCAGACGCCCCAGAGGTCCCAGCCGCGCAGCGCCTCGTTGATGACCGCGTCGTAGCGCTGCCACTCCAGCCACTCGCGCGGGGTCCTGCCGTGGTCCACCTCGCCGAGGACCCGGACCCGCGACGCCCCAGCCGCCCGGTGCTGCTCGGCCAGCCGGCGGAAGCTGGTGATCGCCGCCGGTGTGCGCGGCCCGTAGGTCACGGTGCGGTCGAGGACCACGAGCCGCTCGTCGTCGTCGATCGCCTCCCGCAGCGCGGTCGTGGCCGGGCCCGACGCGACGACCACGGCGGCTTCACCGGCGTCCAGCCCCGCCCGCAGGAAGGGGGCGGCCACGGCGACGAGGTCGTCGAGGGAGTCGTAGACCAGCGCGTCGTGGACGAAGCCCGCCGTCGGGGGGTGGCCCGCACCGCCCGCTGCCGTCCAGTTCACCTGTTCCCCTGAGTTCTCCGCGCCGGCCGTCCTGCTCGGGCTCCCACGGTAGGCCAGCGCGGCGGGGTGGTCAGCCCGCACCCCGGTCCGGAGGCGCATCCGGGGGTTCCGGGAGCGCGTGGTGCCGGCCCGGGGGACGGTGGTCGGGCCGCCTGCCGCCCGTTTCGAGCGGGCCCGTCCGGGCAGGTGAGGGCGCATCAGGAGGGAGAACACCATGGCCATCGCGACGATCAACCCGGCGACCGGCGAGACGCTGAAGACCTATGAGCCGTTGGGGGAGGAGGCGTTGGAGGAGAAGCTGGCTCGTGCGGCCCGGGCGTTCGCGGGCTACCGGTTGACCTCGCCGGAGGAGCGGGCGGGGTGGCTGTCGGCGGCGGCCGATGTGCTGGACGGCGACAGCGACGCCGTCGCCGAGCTGATGACGACCGAGATGGGCAAGACGCTGGCCTCGGCGCGGGCGGAGGTGGGCAAGTGCGCGAAGGCGTTGCGCTGGTATGCCGAGCACGGCCCGGCGATGCTGGCGCCCGTACCGAAGGACGCGGCGGCGGTGGGGGCGGAGCGGGCGTTCGTGGTGCACCAGCCCCTGGGTGTGGTGCTGGCGGTCATGCCGTGGAACTTTCCGTTGTGGCAGGCGATGCGGTTCGCCGCGCCGGCGTTGATGGCGGGGA